>JADFKK010000164.1 GCA_022564995.1 Planctomycetota bacterium
TGATCGAACCCGAAACCCGAACCGAATAAACGGCTTCCCCAAAAGCCGCCGGACAGCCTGCGCCCCGAAAACCAAGCTCGAAAAAACAAAATCAAGCGAACCGGCTTCGCTTGTTTAAGGACTAGCGTGCTGCGGGGCGGCCTTGGATTCGCGCAAGCACCGCGTCGCCCATCGCGCGGGTCGAGAGCTTCCCGCCCAGGTCCGGCGTGTGGCAGCCGTCGGCGAGGGTCTGCTCGACGGCGGCGCGAATTCGCTGGGCCGCGGCGGATTGCTCCAGGTGATCGAGCATCATCGCGGCGCTGAGGATCATGGCCACCGGGTTGGCGATGCCGCGGCCGGCGATGTCGGGGGCGGAGCCGTGGACGGGCTCGAACATCGAGGGGAAAGCTCGCTCGGGGTTGGTGTTGGTGCTGGGGGCCAAGCCGAGCCCGCCGCTGATGACGCCGGCCAGGTCGGTCAGCAGGTCGCCGAATAAATTGCTGGCCACCACGACGTCGAACATTTCGGGGCGTCGCACCAGATCCATCGCTGCGGCGTCGCAATGTAACCGCCGGCTCTCGACGTCGGCGTATTGCGGGGCCAACTCCTCCAGCACTTCGTCCCACAGCACGTAGGCGAATCGCAGGGCGTTCGATTTGGTAATCATCGTTAAGTGCTGACGCCGACGCCGGGCCATCTCGAAACCGTAACGCAACACCCGGGTGATGCCGCGGCGGGTGTGCAGGGCGGTTTGCACGGCGACTTCGTCGTCGGTGCCGGTGCGAAAACGTCCGCCGACGTTGACGTATTCGCCCTCGGAGTTTTCGCGGATGACCACCAGATCGATATCGGCGGGCCCCTTGCCAGCCAGCACGCTCGGCACGCCGGGCAACAGCTTGGCCGGCCGCACGCAGGCGTATTGGTCGAAGGTCTGGCGAATTTTTACCAGGGGAGCCAGCGTTATGTGGTCGGGAATCTCCGCCGGCCAGCCGACCGCCCCCAGCAAAATTGCGTCCATCGGCCGCAAGATGTCGAGGAAATCGTCCGGAACGACGTGGCCGGTTTCGCGCCAATAGTCGGCGCCCCAGGGAAGCGTCGTGGTCTCCAGGCGGAAAGTTTCGTCGATCTGCTGGACCGATTCCAGCACGCCGAGGGCCTCGGCAATAACCTCTGGGCCGATTCCGTCGCCGGGATAGAGGGCTATTCTGTGGGTTTTCATGGGATCGGGGTTGGAGAAGAGGCTGAAAATCCGCAGCACGAAATCCGAAACAAATTCAAAGGACCGAAATAAAAATGATCGAAATGTGTAGCGGAATTCGCAAGAATTCCACCGATCCCGCGTTGAGCTGGACGACTTCCGAATTCTTGCGAATTCGGCTACCACTCGGCTAAAGTGTTACCATGCTCTTAATTTCCCCCAGAATGCGGCCTTTTTCACTCGCCAAGCGCCACCGGATATGCGATGATTATACCCAAATTCCCCGCGCTGCCATCCGCTGGCCTCGCCGCCCGTTCAAAGCACCCGAAGGAGAAACAAGTCATGTTATCTCGCCGCCACGTCGCTCTTGCGATTGCTGTCTTGCTGCTCGCGTCGCCGTCTTTCGCTGCGGAAAAGGAGGCCACGAAAAAAGAGAAGAAGGCCGCCGTCAGGGTGCGGCTTGCCGTGGCGCTCGAACGCGCCTTAGTCCGAGTTCTGCCGGCCGGCTACAGCGCCAACCATCGTGTCTCGCTGCTGCGTAACCCAAAGGTCCAAGAAGATCTCAAGCTCGACGAAAAGCAAGCCGCGGCGATCAAGAAAACCTTCGATGATCTCAACGCCAAGCGTCGCGAAATTTACGCCCCCATTCCCGGCATCACGCGGCAAGAGCGGACGAAGATCATTGCCGAGGCCAGCCGGGAGTTACAGAAATACACTGCCGAGCAGCATAATAAACTTATCGAAGGGCTCAAGGCGGAGCAGTCTCAGCGGCTCGATCAGATTATGGTGCAGACGCAGGGCATTCGGGCGTTGGATGATCCTAAGATCGCCAAGGAATTGAAAATCAGCGACGAGCAAAAGAAAAAAATGGCCGAAGCCCGCGCGTCGGTTGCCCGAGATCGGCGAAAACTCTCCGCAGATATTCGCGGCCGCAAGTTCGATCGCACCAAGTATCGCGAGAAGCTCCAAGAGCTCGCCAAGGCCGGCGACCAGGAAGTGCTCGACGTTCTGAGCAAGGAGCAGCAGGAGCAGTTTGAAAAGATGAAAGGCAAGAAGATCGAACTGGGACGAGTTCACGGTGGAGTTGTCGTGCCGTTCGGCCCGGGACGCATCATTCACGGTGGCATCCGCATCGAAGTGAAGCCCGCCTTGAGGAAACCGGCGACGAAGCCAACCACCAAGAAACCGGCCCCGAAAAAGCCGTAGCCAATTCCATGGAAAAATCTCCACGGATTGGCTGCACGAAGGACGAGCTTGACACGCCGGCGTTGTGTATCGACTTAGGCGCGATGGAGTCGAACATCCGCGCGATGGCCGCGGCCTGCAAGTCGCACGGTGTCGACTGGCGGCCACACGCCAAGTGTCATAAGTCGCCCGTGATCGGGCGGATGCTCATCGAGGCCGGCGCCATTGGGCTGACCTGCGCGAAGCTGGGCGAAGCCGAGGTGATGGCCGCCGGCGGGATCGGCGATCTGCTGATTGCCAACTACATTGTCGGCCGGAAAAAAATCGCCCGACTGGTTGAGCTGCGCCGAGTGGCCGACCCGATCGTCTGCATCGATCACGCCGTGCAGGCGGAGCCGATCGGCGCCGCGATGCAACAGGCCGGGCTCCAATTGCGAGTGCTGATCGAAGTCGATATCGGTCTGCACCGAGCCGGCGTGCTGCCCGGAGCGCCGGCGTTGGAATTAGCCCAGAAGATCGTCGCCACCGGTGGCTTGCTGCTGGCCGGGGTGATGGGTTACGAAGGCCACCTGCTGACTCTTTCCGATCCGCGGGAAAAGGCTCGGCAGATTCACGCCGCATTGGAACAGGTGGTCGAAACGAAACATCTCCTGGAGGCTTCCGACATCGCTTGCCCCATCGTTTCCTGTGGCGGGACCGGCTCGTATGAGATCACCCTTACGCACGAGGGCGTCAACGAGCTTCAGGCCGGCGGGGCGATCTTCATGGATGTCTTCTATCGCCGAAAATGCAACGTGCAATCGCTGCAATATGCCCTGACCGTGTTGACCACCGTCGTCAGCACGCCCGCGCCACTTCGGGCGATTATCGATGCGGGCCGCAAGACGCTCAACACGGAAATCGCGGTGCCCGAGGTCGTCGGCCGCGCCGACGTGTCGGTCGAAAGCCTTTCGGCCGAACACGGCACGCTACGTCTTTCGCCCGGGGCCAAGCCGCTGCGCATCGGCGACCGGCTGGAGCTGATCCCCGGCTACGGCGATCTGACGATCGTGCTACACGACGAGATGTACGGCTTGCGCGGAGGGCGGCTCGAGCGGGTGATCGAGGTCGAGGGTCGCGGGAAAATACGCTAGGGATCGGTTGACCTGGCCCATCCCGTTGGATGGAATTACCCCACGTCGCCCAATTCCAAGGCCGCGCCGTAGCGGCTTAGCACCATCTTTCGCAGGCGCGCCCAAGCGTCGCCTGTTAGATCGGGATGCCCCGCGACGAGTTGCCGGGCGTCGTCGCGGGCCTGTTCCAGGACGGCCCGATCTCGCTGTAAATCGGCGATCCGCAGCGGCGGCAGGCCGTGTTGTTTGGTGCCGAACAAATCGCCGGGGCCGCGCAGCGCGAAATCGACTTCGGCCAGATGAAATCCGTCGGTGCTGTCGAGGAGGGCTTGCAGCCGCTTCTGTGATTGCTCGGTGGTTGCTTCGGCGAACATGCAGCAATAGCCCGGGTGTTGTCCGCGGCTCACTCGACCGCGCAGCTGGTGCAATTGGGCCAGACCGAACTGCTCGGCCCGCTCGATGGCGATGAGCGTGGCGTTGGGCACGTCGATGCCGACTTCGATGACGCTGGTGGCGACGAGCACCTGTATTTTGCCCTCGCGGAAGTCGTGCATGACGGCCTCTTTTTCGGCGGTTTTCAGGCGGCCGTGGATCAGGCCCAGACGAAACGCTTCGAGCGGCCCGTTGGCCAGCGATTCGAACAGCGACTCGGCCCCGGCGGTGTGGTCGTCATCATCGCGCATCTCGATCAGCGGGGCGACGACAAAACCTTGTCGGCCCTCGCGGAGCTTGTCGCAGAAAAACTTCCACCATTTCTCGCGTTGATGCGGCGCGGCCAGATAGGTGTGTAGCTTCTGTCGACCCGGCGGGTGATCGCGGAGGGTCGAGATGTCCAAATCGCCGAACAGCGTCATGGTGACGGTTCGCGGAATCGGCGTGGCGGTCATCACCAGATAATGCGGATCGCCGCCGGCGCTGCGCAGCTTGGCCCGTTGCTGCACGCCGAATTTGTGCTGCTCGTCGATAATCACCAATCCCAGTCTGGCGAATTCAACCTCCGATTGGATCAGCGCGTGTGTGCCCATCACAACGTCGACCTCGCCGGCGGCAATCGACGAGAGCGTTTCGCGCCGCTGCGCCGCGGTCTGCCCGCCGGCGAGCAGCGCGATCCGCACGCGGCTGGCCCGCAACAACTCGCCGAGCGTGAGCATGTGTTGCCGGGCGAGCAATTCGGTCGGGGCCATCAACGCCGCCTGCTGTCCGTGGGCCACCGCCAGCAGCATCGCATAAACCGCGACGATGGTCTTGCCGCTGCCCACGTCGCCGTGCAACAGCCGATTCATCGGCACACTGGCGGCCATGTCGGCCGACACTTCGCGAATCGCCTGCTGCTGGCCGGCAGTCAATTCAAACGGCATGCGGGCCATAATACGGGCATGAATCTTCTGCGTTGCCGGGAGCTTCGGCGCCTCGGCCCCGGCCCGTTGTCGCTGCCGCTTGATGGCCAGGGCGAGCTGCAATACGAACAATTCCTGATAAACGAACCGACCGCGTGCCGCTTCGAGGCTGGCTTCGTCTTTCGGAAAATGGATCTGCTCCAACGCACGATGTATCGGCCACAATTCGTGCTGGCCCAAGAACTCCGTCGGAAAGGTCTCTTCCAGCAGCGCCGCGTGATCGTCCAGGGTTCGCCGCACGATGCTGCGGATTTGATGCTGCTTGAGCCCTTCGGTAAGCGGATAGATCGGCAGCAGCTCGCTTTTGGAATCCGGCTCGTCGGGCGCGATCTCTTGCACTTGCGGATGGACCATTTCCCAACGGCCGCCGTTGAGCTTGGCCTTGCCCGAAAACAGCACTTGCTGCCCGCGCTTGAAAGCATTTCGCATGTGCGGCTGATTGAACCACACGGCCCGCAGATAGAGGTCGCCCTGCTTGAGCAGCACGCCGACCATCGATCGGCCTTCGGCGCTGCCCCGGGCGTCAATCTCCTCGATGGTTCCGCGCACACTGAGCAGCTTATCTTCGGCCAAGTCGTCGATCGAATGGACCTGCCCCGACTCTTGATAACTCCGCGGAAAAAAGAACAACAGGTCGGCCGCCGTGTGCAGGCCGAGCCGATCGAGCAGTTCTGCCCGCTGCGGCCCGACGCCCTTGAGAAACTGCACCGGCGTGGTGAGCGAAGGAGCGGAAGCCGTTTTGCCTGGTGCGGACATACCGGAATTGTATATACACCACCCGGCCGGGGAAAGTAGAGGGCGTGTTGCGATTCACCCCCATCCCAAGATTCACAGAAACTTCTGATACGCCGCCACCGCCAATTCGTCGCAGCGTTCGTTCTCTGGATGCCCGCTGTGACCGATGACCGGGGTGTATTTGATGCGGTGGATGCCCGAAAGCTCGTCGAGCCGGCGCCACAGATCGACGTTCTTGACGGGCTTCTTGGCCGCGGTCCGCCAGCCGTTTTTTTTCCAGCGGGCCAGCCAATCAATCAAGCCCCGGCCGACATAGACACTATCGGTGAACATCTCGACGGCGGTCGGCTGTTTGAGCGCCTCCAGCCCGCGGATGACGGCCATCAATTCCATGCGGTTGTTGGTCGTATCCTGTTCCGCTCCGAATTGCTCGATCTCCTTGCCGGTCGGGGGGTGGCGCAGGATAAACGCCCAACCGCCCGGCCCGGGATTGCCGCTGCAGCCGCCGTCGGTGAACAGACGGGCCTGAGCGAGGGCGGCGGATTGGTCGGGCTCAGGCATATGGATAAAGGGGATCGCGTAGGAAAGCGGATCAGCAGGGCCGCCGCGACCGTCAGCCGCGACACCGCCATCATAACGAAAAAACTCGCCGATGCGCAGGGGCACCGATCAGATTCGACGCGGCAGCCTGGTCAGTAAGGGCGCGATCAAGAATAACTTGCCGGTTTTCCGCTTTAGGGTGGCTGGTGGATGAGCCTTAGCGAAGCCCCAGAAACTCGGCCTCTGGGGCATCGCTAAGGCTCTGCCACCAGCCACCCGATCCGGCAAGTTACTCTTGAGCGCCTCCTAAGCGGTGGTAGGCGCGGCTGCTGGCTTGCAGGGCAGCGGGGCCGACTATTCTGACTGGCCCGTCGCCGCGTCTGTCGCTGCGTCCGTCGCCGCGTCTGTCGCCGCGCGGTCGGACGATTCCGATTTTTCTCGCTGAATCAAATCGTGGATTTCCTTGCGATGCACGGGAATCTCTCGAGGTGCCTCGATCCCCAATCGCACCTTGTCGCCACGAATCTCGACGATCGTGATCACGATGTTGTCGGCGATCACGATTTGTTCTTCGCGTTTTCGGGATAGAACGAGCATGGCCTTGTTCTTGCGGTCAACCGCATCAGGGGAAACATTAGCGTCAAACTCTCCTCCATTATAGGTCCGTATTGCCGGGCGTGTGGCGAGATGTTCGCATTCATCCGATTTCGTGTTGTGCCGACCACAACAGGTCGGACCGCCGCATTTTTCACGTTCTGCGGTTCATGACGATTGCGCATGTGAGCGGCAAGGCGCTAGCCGCCGGTGAATCGACGTTACGCTTTCACGCACAAAACCCGCGGCTAGCGCCTTGCGGCTCACCCCGACTGCGGCCAAAACAAGCGGCAAGGCGCTAGCCGCCGGTGAATCGACGTTACGCTTTCACGCACAAAACCCGCGGCTAGCGCCTTGCGGCTCACCCCGACTGCGCTCAAAACAAGCGGCAAGGCGCTAGCCGCCGGTGAGATTTGCGACGAGCTTACCGACTCTGTTGTTCAGCCAAGATGCGGTAGGCGTCGTACAGCTTGTCGTAGGTTTTGCGGTTGGCCCGACGGGGCTTGACCACGCGGCCCGTGCGCCGTCGCGTCGATCCGTCGGCGCGGGCCATCGCCCGAATCGCGGCGGCGGCCGAACGGAAGCCGGTGGTGCGATGTCCGGCGGCCAACACGCCGAGGATTGCGGCGCCCAGCGCCGGTCCTTGCTGGGACGGATGGACGAGAATCTGCTTGCCCAACACGTCGGCGTAAATCTGCACGAGCAGCGGATTATGATGCGGCAGCCCGCCGGTCGCCACCAGCCGCTTGACCGGCACGCCGCCCGCTTCCAGCAATTCAACGATCCAGCGGACGCCAAACGCCGAGGCTTCGATCATCGCGCGATAGAGATGCTCGGCGCGATGGGCGAGCGACAGACCCGTCAGCGCTCCGCGGAGCGAGCCGTCCATCAGCGGCGTGCGGCAGCCGTTGAGCCAGTCGAGACACAGCACGCCGTCGGCCCCCGGCGGCAGTTCGGCGGCCAGGCGATCCAATCGCTTGAAGTCGCGCTGGCCGCTCAATCGGCGCAGCCAATCGAAACCGTCGCCGACGGCCGCTTGCCCGGTTTCGATGCCGAACATACCCGGCAGGATGCCGCCCTCGACAACGCCGGCCACGCCCGGAATGATCGCATCGCAGTCGGCGTTGAGCATGTGACAACTGCTGGTGCCCAAGACCATGACCAGCGTGCCGGCCTCCGCCACGCCAGCCCCCGGCACGCCGGCGTGGGCGTCGATCGTCGCGGCGCTAACGGCGATACCCGACGGCAGGCCGAGCCGCTTGGCCATACTCGGCAATAGCTCGCCGGCCGTTTCACCCGGCGCGAGCAATCGGCCCGGCATCTTGTCGCGGACTACGTGCGTCATGCGATCGTCGAGCGCCTTGAAAAACGCCGGCGATGGATAGCCGTCGTTGGCGTTCCACAACGCTTTGTATCCGGCCTGACAAGTCGACCGCGGCAGCGATTTCGCGCCGCCGCCGACCAACTGCCACACGAACCAGTCACCCGCTTCGAGCCACACGTCGGCCGCAGCGTATACGCTCGGCGCCTCTTCCAGCGTTTCCAGAATCTTCGGGAACAGCCACTCCAGGCCGATGATGCCGCCGTAGCGATCGAGCCATTTTTCTTTGCGACGCCGGGCCGCTGCGTTCATCCGCTCGGTCTGCCGCACCGCGCCGTGATGCTTCCACAGTTTCGGCCAGGCGAACTTCTCGCGAGCGAAATGCTTCGTCTGGCAGAGCGGCCTGCCGTCGGACTGCGTCGGCAGCATCGTGCAGCTTGTAAAATCGACGCCGATGCTGATGATCCGCCGCGCGTCGAGCTTGGCCTGTCGCCGGGCCGCGCGCACGGCCCGGGCCGCCGCGTCGATCCAATCTTGTGGATGTTGCAGCGCGAAATCGGCCGGCAGGCGCTCGCCGCTGCCCGGAAGTTTTTCGATGATTTGCCCGTGACGAAAACGGGCAACGGCCGAGCCGCGCTGGGCGCCCTTGAGATCGACCAGCAGCGCGCGGACCGACTCGGTTCCAAAATCCAATCCAAGCGCGAGCGGGGCAGCAGAGGGCATGAGGGTGAGACGGTGCCGCGTGCGTGGGAAGCAAGTAAATATGCGTCGTTACCGTATCAGAAGCGGCCAGCCGTTTCCAGCATCGCCGCCCATTGCCGGCCGAAAACCCTTGTAGCGACCGGCCGGAAGGCGTAAACTTGGGCGTGGCCGAAGCCCACGTCGAAACGCCGGGTGGCTGGCGGCTGAGCTTGCGAAGCCCCAGTCCGATCACCCAGCCCGTAGCGAAACAGTCACAAATAGCGTGGCGAGGCGCCGTGTCTACTCTGGGGCAACCTAATCATTCGGAGGCGGAACCATGTACAGCGTGCGATTTTTTCAACGCCTGGTTTTTTTGGTCGGTGCCGCTTTCTTGTTGACCATCACACCGACCTCCGCCAAGGAGGTTTCCAAAGACAAAATCGTCCGCGCGCTGAAGGGCGGCAACGAGGCCGTTCGCGCACAGGCCCTCGATTATCTGGAAAAGCAGGGCGACGACAAAATCACTTCCGCCGTGCTCATCAAAATCCTCGACCTGGACGTCAAGCGACGCGGCACGCGCGACAGCACGCTGCGAATGTTGCGCATGCTCGGCAAGATCGACACGCCCGAGTCGCTCAAGGCGCTGGCCGATTACATGCAGGCCGCCGACTATCACATCGCCACCGTCGCCGCCGAAGCCGTGGGCACCAAGGGGACCGACGCGGCGTTCGAGGCGCTCATCGGCGCGGTCAAGAGCAAACACTTTAAGTCGATGTTCGGCTTTCGCCACGTCGTCGTGATGTCGATCCTGCGTTTCGACAATCGCCAGGCGATCGCGTGGGCCGTTGAGTCGCTGCCTAACGTCGACGGGCTGTTGAAAGTCGACATCGTGAATTATCTAAGGCAGAAGAGCGGCAAGGATCTCGGCCGCGAACCCGAAGAGTGGACCAAGTGGTGGGACAAGAACAAAGACAACGAGGCGCTCGACACCAAGAGCGTAGCCTTCGGCGACGATGGCCGGCTTAGATCACCCGGCGACGACGGAGACGCCGCAGACGGCGACGATGGTGGTTCAAAATACTACGACATCAAGATCTATGCCCAGAAAATCGTCTTCGTCATCGACACCTCCAGCAGCATGGTCAAACACGGCGCTCGGCTCGCCACGGCCAAGAAGGAGCTGGCCCAAACGATCAGCACGCTGGCCGACGACAAATACTTCACGATCATCGCCTACAACACCAGGATGACGCCGTTCAGCCGCGGTCTGGTGAAGGCCACGGTCGCCAATCGAGATCGGGCCGTGAAGTGGGTTATGTATCTGACGTGGGCCCGGGGCACCAATTCATACGGAGCGCTCGGCACGGCTTTTTCGGTCGACCCCAACACGGAGACGATCATGTTCCTCTCCGACGGCAAGCCGACCCGCGGCAAGATCATCGAGCAGCAAGCGATTCTGGCCGCCATCAAGAAGGAGAACGCCGTCCGCAAAATGCTCATCAACACCATCGGCATCTACACCGGCGGCGAGCGCAACGAAAAGTTCATCGGCTTCATGAAGGATCTCGCCAAGCAGAATACGGGCGTCTATCGGGAAGTGAAGTAGATGACTCATTTTCAGAGCATTCACGTCGAGGGCTTTCGCCGCTTGTACGATTTGCCACTCGAGTTGCGGCCGTTATCCGTAATGATCGGCGCCAATGGAAGCGGCAAGACGTCGCTGCTGGACGTGTTTTCGTTGCTCGCGGCGTCGGCATCCGGCCGATTGAGCGATAAGATCAGCGAGTTTTCCGGTATCGGCGCGCTGACGACGTTGGATCGTTCTTCGGAAGTTCGCATCGAGTTGTCGATGGCGGTTCCTCAAGCCGAACCGCTGATCTACGATTTGTCGGTCGCGCCCTCGGGCGCGACGTACCAAATCGCGGACGAAACGCTTGCACAGCAACGCCAACCCAAACCGCCACCGTTCAAGTACATCGACTCACACGGGAGCGATATTCGATACTTTGAAGTCGACCAAGGAAATCCACTGCGTCCGACGTGGGATCACAATCCGCTAGAAACATCATTGGCACAGGTTCCCAAGATGTTTCAGGAGCCGGAGGAATTCCGAACGCAACTGGCCTCATCGACGTACTATCACGTTCTAAACGTCGATCCGCGGGCACCCGTTCGCCTGCCTCAACCCATGCGTCCGGCGACGCTTCCAGGGCGTGACGGCGAGGACTTGGTCTCCTGTCTGTTCTATCTACGCGAGGCCGATCGCGATCGTTTCGAGGTAATCGAAGACACTCTCAGGGCAGCGTTCCCCAGCTTCGATCGGTTGGACTTTCCTCCAGTCGCGGCCGGCACACTGGCGCTAACCTGGAGAGATAGCAACTTCTCCAGCCCGCTTTATATGCACCAATTGTCCGAAGGAACATTGCGATTCCTTTGGCTTGTGACGCTGCTGCAAAGCCCCGGCTTGACCGCCGTGACGTTACTCGATGAACCCGAAGTGAGCCTCCATCCGGAATTACTGAATCTGCTGGCGGGCCTCATGCGAGAAGCGTCACAACGAACTCAGTTGATTGTCGCAACGCACGCCGATCGCCTGATCCGGTTTTTGGACCCCAGCGAGGTCGTCACGTTTGACCTCGCCGATGACGGCTCGGTTACGGCGGCCTGGGCAGACCAATTCGACCTGGACGCGTGGCTGAATGAATACACGCTTGATGAAGTCTGGCGCATGGGCCGCATCGGAGGCCGTTCGTGAGAATCGCAATCATTGTCGAAGGTCAGACGGAAAAGGCGTTTCTTCCGTCAGTGAGAGACTTTCTCAAAGTGCGGTTGTCTGGGCGGATGCCGAAACTCGATGCCTTGCCCTGCGATGGTCGGATTCCCACGGGCGATAAACTGAAACGAATCGTGGGGCGTCTACTGGACAGTCGGAGAGACCCGGCCGATGCCGTGATTGCCTTGACTGATGTCTACACGGGCAGCACGCCGCCCGAGTTCGCTGATGCCGCTGAGGCGAAAAGAAAAATGCGCGATTGGGTCGGTGACGACGAGCGGTTCCACCCTCATGCGGCTCAGTACGATTTTGAAGCGTGGTTGCTATCTTATTGGAGCGAGATTCAAAAACTCGCAGGGCACAACCGTGCTGCTCCCGGTTCACTCCCCGAGCAAGTGAACCACGACAATCCGCCCGCGCATCGAATCAAGGAGATTTTCCGCGCAGGCAGTCGCGGAAAAGCCTACGTGAAGCCTCGTGATGCTAGCCGGATTCTTCGTGGAAAAGATCTACTCGTCTCAGCACAGGCTTGCCCCGAGCTAAAGGCGTTCTTGAACACGATCCTCGGTCTTTGTGACGCAGACGTGATTGCGTGAATGACGTACACTTCGGCGACGTCATTGACATAGAGACTTGTCGGTAACCAATTCGTCTTCGATCCATGTCTCTGCTGCGCAGGCCATCATGAGCACCGACCACCAAACGGTCCCGCCGGCGTTGGCCCTGCTGATCGAATACCTCAGCGGTCTGCGGCGACGCCCGGCGGTCGATGAGATGACTCGCGCCGGAGGCGACCGCGTCGCAGGATCACGACACGCACCAGATCTCGAATCTGCAGCCGGCCGGACAGAACTTAATCACCCTGCACGTCTACTCTCCGCCGCTGCGCTCGATGGAAATGTTCTCAATCACCGGCGGGCCGGTCGAGATTTATCGTCCCCGGGTGTTCGAGTTTTCGCACGGCGGTGGGATTTAGAGCCGCAAACTTTGCCAGACCATTACAGGGCGAACACGTTTTTGGCTTTTCGAGCGATTTATTTCGCCAGCCTGCAAATAATGGTTGACGCCCCAGGCCGGAATCGGGTATTCCTACACGTGTCGCTTATCTCAGCAATCGACATGTAAAGCAGGAGGGCAAGCCTATGCTAGATCCGCCGGATGGCTGTCTTCGAGGAGCGTTTCTCGGTTAGCGCTCCTCTAGGACGTGCGTCTTTGCCAAATCAATAATGCAACGTCTTACATAAGGGCAGGCCCTCCCCGTGCCACAATCGCGCGGGGAGGGTTTTTTATTTCCCCCATAAAGCCGCGACCGTTGGTCGCGCCCCGCCTTCTCGCCAAAACGTCGGAATCCATTTATCGTCGACGATAGCAATCTACCCGGCGATGCCCGCTTGCGGATCTGCCCGCCCGCGTGCGATAATCCGCCGACATGTTTCCTCGCTTCCAGCCCCATCTTCTGATCCGCGGCGGACACGCCCAAACGCTGGCCGGTGCTTTGGCCCCGGGCTGGTGCCCTGTCTATCGCGCCTCGCGACACACGGTCCAGCTCGACGACGGCGATGCGATCGTGCTGCACGACGACCGGCCCAGCGGCTGGCAAACGGGCGACCCGGTCGTGCTGCTGATGCACGGGTTGGCCGGGTGTCATCTCAGCCCGTACATGATCCGCTTGGCGGCCAAGCTGAACGACGTGGGCGTGCGTGCCTTTCGCATGGATCACCGCGGCTGTGGCGCCGGACATAGCTTGGCGCGGCTGCCCTACAACGCCGGGCGAAGCGAAGACGCGCTCTCGGCGATCCACAAGATCATCCGTCTGTGCCCGCGGTCGAAGCTCGGCGTGGTCGGCTTCTCGCTCAGCGGAAACCTGACGCTCAAGCTGTTGGGCGAGCGGCCGGAGATGATTCCGCCGGAGGTGGTCTGCGCCGCGGCGATCAACCCTCCGATCGATCTGGCGGCCTGCATGCAGGGGTTGCTGCGGCCGGCCAATCGCCTCTACGATCTGCGATTTGTGCGGATACTCGATCGAAATCTGATCGCCCGCAAGAAGCAGATGCCCGAGATTCCGCTGGCCGGTTATCAAGGCCCGTCGCGGCGGTTGTTGGATCTCGACGACGCGTACACGGCGCCCCTGAGCGGATACGTCGACGCACAGCATTACTACGCCCGCTGTAGCTCGGAGCAGTTCGTCGGCGATATCCGCACCAGCACGCTCATTCTCGCCGCCCGCGACGATCCGCTGATTCCCGTCGAATCGTTCGAGCGGCTCTCTCTGCCGAGGGCCGTCAAGCTGCACATCGCCCGCTCCGGCGGACATCTGGGCTACGTCGCGCGGGCCGGGCAAGACGCCGACCGGCGGTGGATGGATTGGCGGATATTGGAATGGCTGACATCGCACTGGGGGGGAAAATCGGCTCGGTCGGACGCCATGCCCCATGGGTCATACGGACGTGCTAAGCGACAGCCTAAATTGGACAGGTCCAACTACTGACGACGGGGGACTGAGGCGATATGCCCTCGGCGTCTCCAGACTTTCGCGCGTGCCGGCCGGCGCAGGATGCCGCCGGTACGTTACTCATCGGAGTCGGTGCCCCCGGACTCCGTGGTCTCCATGTCGGTGGTTTCGGTGGTTTCGGTGGCCACCGTCGGCTTGGGCACGAGCGCCGGCAGTTCGACGATGAAGCGGCTGCCAGCGCCGGCCGTGCTTTCGACCGTGATCTGTCCGCCATGTTCGCGGAGAATTTTTTGGCTGACCGGCAGGCCGAGGCCCGTGCCACGGCTGCCCTTTTTTGACTCGAACAGCGTGAACATCTTGTCGAGATCCTCGGGGTCGATGCCGCAGCCGCTGTCTTCGACGATGACCCGGGCGAGTGACTCTTCGGCGGCGTACTCGGTCGAAACGGTGACCTGACCGGGTCGGTCCTGGTCGTTGTCGTCGCCGGAAACCGTATTGCAAGCGTCAATCGCGTTGGTCACCAAGTTCAGCACCGCGCGGTGTATGCCCTCGGGATCGAACGTGAGCGTGGGCACATCGCCGGGTCGCCAGTCGAGCGTGACCTCACACTCGGCAGCACGCACTTTCATTAACTCGACGACGTCGCCGACGACCTCGTCCAATTCGGCGGCGGTCCGTTGCGGCTCGCGCTCCTTGCTGAACGTGAGCATATCGAGCACGAGGTTGGAAATCTTCTCCTGGTTTTTCTCGACGATATCCCAACCGCGGCGGATCGTCTCACCGGCGCGGCCGGCCATTTTGGCGTCGATCGCCTTTGGGTCGCTGAGGCTCTTGGCATGATCCTCCAGCCCCATTTCGATCATGTAGCTGCCGCCGCGGATGCCCTGCAGAATGTTCTTGATGTGGTGCGAAAGCATGGCGATGGTCTGGCCGACCGCCGCCAACCGTTCCGACTGCACCATCGCCGAATAATACGAGGTGTCTTCCACGGCCAGCGCGGCCTGATGCCCGATGGCGATCATCAGCTTGAGGTGTTCTTCGGTGAACTTGTTGGCCCCGCCCCGCTCGATCACGCGATGGGCCGGCGTGGTGGTGTCGATGTAGATCACGCCGACGACGTCGTAGCGGCCCTGCATCGGCACGCAGATCGCCTCGCGAATGCCCATCTGCAAGATGCTCGCCCCGGTGTCCCAGCGTTCGTCCTCGCGGGCGTTGCTGGTCAACACACCTTCGTTGTGCTCTTGGACGTAGTCGAGAATCGTTTGGCTGATGACGATCTTGTCGTCCGCCTGAGATTTCTTGCGATCGCGACGTGTACGCGGGTGCAACAATTTGTCTTCCGCGCCCATCAGCATCACGCAGCCCCGGTCGCACTCGACCCACTCGAAGATCAGTTCCATGATGCGATCGAGCAGTTGGTCGATGTCGAGCGTGTGGCTGACCGCCAGCGCGGTGCGATACATGACCTGCAGGTTGCTGCGCGCCCGAGCGAGCCAGGGGCTGCCTGCGGCGTCGTCGCCGTGAAAGAGGTCGCTGCTTTCAGACTGCCGCATGGAACGCACGATGCGCGACTCGTCGCCGCCGTGTTGGTCGACGATATCGACGCGCTCGGCCACGTTAATCTCGGTCTGCTCGCTGGGCCCTGTGTAGAGCATCACCGAGGAGCCCATCTGCACCTGATCGCCGCTGGCCAGATCGTGTGTCTGTACGCGGCGACCGTTGACGAAGGTGCCATTCGAGCTGTCCAGATCCCGCAGGGAATAGCCGCTGCCGTTGCGGCGCAGCTCGGCGTGGCGGCGCGAGGCTTCGGTGTCGTGCAGGTGGATCGCATTAACCGAGTCGCGGCCGATGGCCACGGTCTCCTGGTCCAACTCAAATCGCCGTCCGCGATCTCGACCCTTGATAACAAAAAAAGACGCCACAGCCATGGACCCTTAATGCGGCACGAAATCGCGCCGGAAGACAAGTCGATGCCCGGCGGCTTGCGTCCGCCGGGCGCCCGACACCACCTGACCTCAAGACGTGCGAGGCGATGCCACAGGTAAGTCTACCAGCAAGGCCGTCGCAGCAGAAGCACGATTGGTGTGCGGCAAGTTTTGCGGGAACGTAGCTGAGATTCGCAAAAATTCGGCAGGGCCCGCGTGAGTTGAATTCTTGCCAGATATAGCGGTTAGGCGGCGTGTTCGGCGCCGCGTGATGCGGCCCAAAGCCACAGGAAATACGCCAGCAGGCCGACAAAAACTGACATACCAACGCATGCCCAGCGACTAAATGAAACCAAATCGTACCACTCGAGACCAAGATACCACCGATCGCTGGCGCCGGCGACAAGTCCGACGACCATCACCCACATCAGCGGAAAGGCGCGTGGCATTTCGGACATCTTCAGCGGAATGATCCATTGACGCCAGGTAAGGTGGGCACCGCCCGTCGCGGCCTTGAGGAAGGGCATAAGTGAGCGTTCGTTTTCGACCGATGTGATGAGGGCCTCACGATGGCGCAAGAACGCGACCCAAAGCGTGGAGATCAAGATCAGCAACAAGGCCTGCGCGACCATCACGTAAGCGTAGACGAAATGAACTGAATGATCCGAATCGAACAACACGCGCACGATCATGTTGCCTTCATCTTGGAGCGTGGGAGTGTGTTTGACCGTGGCGATCATGTCAAACATGCCGCCACCCACGATGTAAAGGACTCCGATCGTGGCCAACGCGGCAGGTATCCGTGATGTGCCCCTGCAGGCAAGTCGGATCGCGAGAAACAGAGACAAAGCAAGTACGGCCGGCAAGGCATAGACGGCCGGAATCACTGTTTCGAGAGATCGATCGAATAGCACCCGACTGAACAGAATGACGACGAGAAGCGGACTGACGACAACGAAAAAAATCAACAGTAGTAGTTTCGCTTCGGCGTTGCCGGGCGGTAACGTGTCGTCGGAGTCGGACATGGCGTGAAGTTGGTGTTCGCTAGTTTCAGCCATCGCACATGTGTATCGATAGTTCGGCTCATCGACGACGCTGCGGGGCACGCAGCAAGCCGCCCGCGATGTCCAAATCGAGCGATTCGGTCAACCCGGCCTTGATCCGCTCGACGGCGATCGCGCCCATCACCGCGTTGTCGGTACAAAGCTCGATTGGAGGTACGTGTAGAGCGAAATGATTCTCTTTGGCTTCTTCCTGGAGTCGCCGGCGCAGGTGCCCATTGGCCGCCACGCCGCCGGCAACGCAAAGCACGTCGAGCCCGCTAGCCCGCAGCGCCGCCAGCGCCTTGCCCGCCAGGCAGTCGACCACGGCCTGTTGAAAACTTGCGGCCAGATCGGCGACCTGCGCGGCTGACAATTCGACGTCGCTCGGCTCCGGTCCGCCCGGCGCTGAGATGGCGTAGCGAACGGCCGTCTTCAGGCCGCTAAAACTGAACTCCAGTCGCTGGCGATCCGACAGCAGCGGACGGGGAAATCGATGCGCCTTGGGATCTCCACCGGCTGCCGCCTTTTCAATCGATGGCCCGCCGGGATAGGGCAATCGCAGCATGGCAGCCACCTTGTCGAAGGCCTCGCCGGCCGCGTCGTCGATCGTTCCGCCCAACAGCTCAAACTCCAACGGCCCGGCGCAGCGATAAAGCGACGTGTGCCCACCGCTGACGATCAGGGCCACGCAGGGAAATACGCCCGGGCCATCGACCAACCGACAGGCATAGACGTGGGCGTGCAGATGATTGACCGCCACGAGCGGCACATCGAGGGCCACGCACAGCGCCTTGGCCGCCGCCAGCCCGACCAGCAGCGAGCCGGCCAAGCCGGGCGTGTTCGCCACGGCCACCGCGTCGAGATCGGCCAGCGTGATGCCGGCCTTCCTAAGCGCCTCGTCGATCACCGGCAGAATCCGCTCGACATGCGCCCGCGAGGCAATCTCGGGCACCACCCCGCCAAACCGCTCGTGCAGGGCGTCCTGTGAAGCCACGACCGATGAGAGCACGTCGAGCCGGTCGGTGATCACGGCCGCCGCCGTCTCATCGCAGGTCGTCTCCAGCGTAAGGATATTCATAACGCCCACCATCTGCCCACAAGTCCGTAACCGCGGTTCCATCAAGCAGCCGCCGTTCGTCGTGCCCGGCACGCCAGCCTTCCATTGAACGCTCTCGCCCCCGCACTGACAAGCGCTGCCCCCGCGGTGAGCAACGGCCAACTCTTCATTCGCACCAGCAAGTACCTGTATTGCGTGGCTAAGTCGAAATGACCGCCAAGTTTTGGTCGAAGGGTTCTTGTATGACCTCGCCGAGGATGCGAAACTTCTGGTTCGGCTCATGTTCTTGAGGGATTCCTAACCAGGATTACTCATGAACGTCGCGGTATTCTTACTAACTCGTTTCTGGTTTTCGTGTTGCGCCGATGACGCGAAAAACAGTCTGTCAATCAGCCGCGGGGCGCTAGCCCAATGCCATCTACTTTGGCCTATTTTTACGGAGCGACATGCTTTGGTATGATATTTGCGCCATCCAGGTAGTTTTCAATTGAAACTGCCAAACTGACAGG
>JADFKK010000437.1 GCA_022564995.1 Planctomycetota bacterium
GAGACTGTGATGAAAAGTGAATTGGGAGAAACGCAGACCGGCAAGCGAGTGATACGTCGGCATACGGAATTGAGGGTTTATACTAGGGCATTTGACGTTGCGAAGCAGGTTTTTGAGTTGTCGAAGGGATTTCCGCGCGAGGAACGATATTCACTAACGGACCAAGTCCGGCGGTCGTCGCGAAGCGTCTGTGCGAATATCGCGGAAGCTTGGCGCAAACGGCGGTACGAAGCGGCTTTTGTCAGCAAATTGAGCGACAGTGAGGCGGAAGCCGCGGAAACACAGACGTGGATTCAATTTGCGGTAAGTTGCGAATACTTGCCCCGGGAAATTGCAAAGCCATTGTACAGCGAATATGATGCAGTCATTGGCATGTTAGTCCGCATGATCTCAAATCCCAAGGACTGGACGCTCCCCTAACGCAGTGGTCCCACCCTCTCCCACTCTCCCACTCTCCCACTCTCTCCCTCCCAAACCGCCATGGCCAAACGCATCACCGTCGTCGTCTCGCAGGGCCAAAGTGCCAATCCCCTCAAGCGGAAGCTTGAGGAAGATCTCGTCGGCGCGCTCATCGGCGAGGCAGGCATCGAGGTCACCGTTATTCCGCACCTGTACGACCTGACGGCCGACGGCACCGGAATGCTTTGCCTGCAAGGCATCACGGGCGACATGATCGTGCTCGGCTGGCTCTTTCCGCGGGCGGCCCATTGGACGCTGGACCGTAACGCGATTCGCGGGCAAGTGGGCGAGACGTTGTTGGGGGGGGATGACGATGAGGAGGACGACGAGGCAGAGCCGCCCGAGGAAAAGGACCGCGTGGTCGACCAGCGGGAGATGCCGTCGCGGAAGATTTATTGCCTCGACCTGCGCTGGCACGAAAACGCCGAGCCGTATCTGGAAGAAATCCGCCGCATCGCCGCCGAGGCAGCGACGCAAACGGTCGACCTGATGAGCTTCATTTCCGGTTCACCGAAGCCGGAACAGCTCGACCGCTATTTGAACCCAGCCAGCGGGAACGGAAACGGCAAGCCGAAGCCGCTGGCCCCCGCTGATACGCCCATCGACAATCAAGATGCGCCCTCGCGGCGGTGGTATCCGGTGATCGATTTCAGCCGCTGCACGAACTGCATGGAGTGTATCGATTTTTGTCTGTTCGGCGTGTACGGGGTCGACAAGTCCGATACCATCCTGGTGGAAATGCCGGACGATTGTCGCAAGGGCTGCCCGGCTTGCAGCCGCATCTGTCCCGAGAGCGCCATCATCTTTCCGCAACACAAAACGCCCGGCATCGCCGGCAGCCCGGAAGCAGTGGGCGGGGTGAAGATCGACCTGTCGAAGCTGTTCGGCGCTCCCGAAGAAGACTCGAAAAAAACGGCCGCCGCCGAGCGCGACGAGCAATTGCTGCTGGTCGGTCGAGACGCGGTCGGCCTGGGCGTCGGCATGCCCAAGCGTCAGGCCAACAGGCCCCAGGGCCCGCGCGACGAGTTGGACGGCTTGATGGATGAGTTAGACGAGTTGGATGTCTGAGCGTAGGGCACGCTCTGCGTGCCGCCACCAACGCCGCCCGGGCTAAACCGGCCAGCGGAGCACGCGGCCCATAAAGCCGCGACCGTTGGTCGCGCCCCGCATCGGGAAAACAGGACTACTCGCCAAATTCCGGCTGGTGGCGTCAATCCGTCCCATGCGTTAAACTTCTCGGGTGTTTTCTTGTCCCGCGAAAGGATGCCTGCATGTCGGCGATCCATTCCGAACGCTTGACGACGTCCGCCGCGCCGGCCCGGTATCGACCGCTGGTGGTGGTGTTGGCGGCGGTCTGTGGCGGAATCGCGGTTGACCGGATGATCGGCGTCTCGGCCGCGTGGTGGTGGAGCGCCGCGGTCATTAGCGGCGGCATCTGGCTGATTCTTCGCTCGCGCCGCCACGATGGCTGGGCCGCCGTGCTGCTGTTGTTGGCCATCGCTTCCACGGCCGGCTCGTGGCATCACCTGCGCTGGAATCTTTTCGATCGCGACGACCTGGGCACCTTCGCCGAGCGGCACAGCCAGCCGGCCTGCATTGATGTGATCGTGACCGGACGACTACAGCAGCGCGAAGCGCCGCCGCCCAGTCCGCTGCGTGCGATTCCTCTCGGCCCGAGCAGCCGCGTTGATGTCCGCGCCGTGGCGATTCGCGACGGGCAGTCGTGGCGCGAAACAACCGGCCACGCATCGCTCTCGGTCCGTGGCCGTCTGAGCGATCTGCACGTCGGCGATCGACTCCGCGTCTTCGGCCAATTCGCCTCGGTCACACCGGCCGGTAACCCAGGCGAGTTCGACTACGCCCAACACGCCCGCGGCGATCGCACGCTGACCCGCATCAGCGCCGGGTTCGAAGAGTGCGTCACGATCCAAGAGCGGGCCTCCGCTTGGCGGCCGTCGCGGTGGATCGGCTGGCTGCGATCGAGCGGCGACGCGCGGCTCAAGGAACACCTCACCCTGCGTCGAACGCCGCTGGCCGCCGCCGTGCTGTTGGGCATTCGCGAGGGCGTCGATCGCGAGCGGCGCGAGGCGATGATGGAAACCGGCACGATCCACCTGATAGCGATCTCCGGGCTGCACGTCGGGATCTTGGCCGGTTTTCTGTTCGCGCTGTTGCGGATGGGCCTCGTCCCGCGGACAGCCGCCCTGGCCACGGTCGCCGGCGTAGTGATTCTCTACGCCCTGGTCACCGACGCCCGCCCGCCGGTCGTGAGGGCGACGATTCTGGTGGTGATCGTCTGCGCCGGGATGTATCTCGGGCGTCGGCGCCTGGCCGCCAATTCGCTGGCCTTCGCGGCGCTGGTGATCCTCGCGCTCAACCCGGCCGATCTGTTTCGCGTGGGCGCTCAGCTATCGTTCCTGGCGGCCGGCGTGCTGGCCTGGCTCGCCGGTCGTTGGAGAAATTTCGAGCGGATCGACCCACTAGATCGCCTGATCGCGGCCACACGCCCTTGGCCGGAAAAGCTCGCCCGCTGGTTCGGCCGCTGGGCGTGGCAGGTGACGCTCGTCAGCGCCGCCATCTGGCTCGTGACGATGCCCCTGGTGATGGCCCGTTTCCACGTCCTCTCGCCGGCCGCCGTGTTACTCAATGTATTTCTATGGGTGCCGATCACGTTGGCGCTGCTGTCGGGTTTTTGCGTAATGCTGCTCGGCTGGATTCCGGGCGTCGGTTCGTTGTTCGGCGAGCTGTGCGATAAAAATCTGCAACTCCTCGAAATCGCCGTCGATCGCACCCGCGTCGTCGAGGGCAGCCACTACTGGGTTGCCGGGCCGGACGAATGGTGGTTGGTCGGTTTTTACGGCGCGATTCTCGTCGCCCTGGCCATGCCGCGGCTTCGCCCGCCGCGTCGTTGGCAGGCGGCGCTATTGTGTGGTTGGATCGGTCTGGGGCTCGGCGCGTCGTGGTGGAAATCGGCCGACGATGAGCCGCTCGACGTGACGTTCATTTCGGTCGGCCACGGCTGCTCGGTGCTGCTCGAATTGCCGAAGGGACAGACCGTGCTGTACGACGCCGGCCGACTTCGTTCGCCCGAGGGCGGCGCCCGGCAGATCGCCGCTTATCTTTGGTCGCGTGGGATCACGCATCTCGACGCGGTCGTTCTTTCCCACGCCGACGTCGATCACTACAATGCGCTGCCGGCATTATTGAAAAAATTCTCCGTCGGCGTGGTCTACATCTCGCCGGTAATGCTCGCAGACGACAGCGAGGCGGTCGACGTGTTGATGGCGGCAATTGAAGCGGCCGGCGTACCGGTCGAGGAGGTCTATCAGGGCGATCGACTCAAGACACGGGGCAACTGCACGATCGAAGTCCTCTCCCCGCCGGAGCTTGGAATTTTCGGCAATGCTCGCGGTTACGATCTGTTCAACGACAACGCCAACAGCATCGTGCTATCGGTCGAATACCAAGGCCGCCGCGTGTTGCTGCCCGGCGATCTGGAGTCACCCGGGTTGGACGCGTTGATGGCCGACCCGCCGCTGAGGTGTGACATCCTGATGGTCCCCCACCACGGCAGCCCCCGCAGCGATCCGCCCGGCTTCGCCGCCTGGAGCACGCCCGAATGGG
>JADFKK010000165.1 GCA_022564995.1 Planctomycetota bacterium
AGCGGGCATTCCCTGCAATACCCGAGACGTCGGCGTGAAGTGATTCGGCTGAACTAACTCTAGTTAGAGGGGTCTGTTTGACGAATAAGTGTGTAACGGCAGCCATGGACGACTCCGAGCGCAGAGATCAACGGTAAGCCTGGGATTATCCGTATTGCTTCTTTTCGGCACAATCGCAAGATATCTGGTGGCGTGGGTGGGCAACAGGGAAGAATCTCTGTTAAGCTGGGGGGAGTGCTAGCTGATCGCAAACGACTTGCGATAACCAATCACCATAGGAGGGGAGACATGGACACACCGCCAGAATTGGACATTGACGACAAGGAAGGTCTCATCAAGGCAATAAACACCATGAAGCCGGGCGACTTTCTCGAAGTCAAAGGCAATGGTGGCCCAATGACCATAGGTGTTCCATCACTAAATGACGACGATGTGCAGCCGATTGATCCTTCGCAGAGACCGAAGGAAGGCGACTCGTGGCTGGACTGAATCAATCGTCGGCAGATAAGAAGATCGCTGACGCCATGTTCAAGTGGATACATAGCGGTCTGGCCGGATGTAGTTTCGCAGTCAAGCTGTCGACCGATGAGCTTCGGGACAAATGGCGCACCATCATCGTTCCATGCCCAACGTCTACAGCAGCAGTCGATGATATTGACAAGTTGTTAGTAGCGGCGTGCGAGACAGATCGCGAAGCCGTTCTCCTAATCTTTCGTGATGTTGAATTGGTCGACGATCTTGTACGGCTAATCAATAATCTCGTGGATCGCCCACGTTGGTTTTGGGTGGAGGACAAGGACAAGCCGATCGCGGCATCGTCGGCTGGCAGAAGTCGCATGGGCATCGGGTTAAGGTGGAAGATGCCGAACGCCCTGACATCGTTCGTCCTTGGATTTGGTCCCCTCGGATTCTTGCCACCTACACGCAGAGCACCCTACACTGCTTTGACCATTCCGGTCTGCGATCAGGGCCTCTACCGGACAGCGAAAGATCCCGGCGAGAGGCATCTTTGCGATATGGCGAATGAAGAGTTTGGGACCAAGGAAAACTTTGACTTGGTTTGGGCAAAGACCGAGGCAATGAAAGCCAGTATGGTTAACGAAAACGACAGACTCGCGGCAAAGGCTAAGGTCACGTTCTCGCTCCCAGAGGACTGCCGTAGCAAGCTTAAGCCGAGCCAGGGATAGCACTCCGCGAGCCAATTCTGACACTTGCCGGCGCCCCACCGCGTCGGCTTTTTCATGCGCCTACGAGAATCCCGCTTGACCACAGAGACGGGATGATGGCTGCATAGCTCTTTTTTGGTTGAACCCTTGGTCAAACTGTACCTCTCACCGTGGCCGCTTGCACGCCGGCCGAAATTTGCGAGAATGGCGCCTTTCGACCTTACACTTTGGCGTCGTTCGGCGAGAATACAAGCACGACGCGCAAGCGAGTGGGTGGGGACAGAAACGACTCACTCGCTTGCGCTTCGTGCTTGTATGGGATCGCCGCCGGCAATTCCACAAATCACACGATCCATAAGGAGTTTTCCCATGGCACGACCCGTTACACTTTTTACTGGCCAGTGGGCCGATTTGCCGATCGAGGACATGGCCCGCAAGACTCGCGAGTTCGGCTACGACGGCATCGAGCTGGCTTGCTGGGGCGATCATTTTGAAATCGTTAAGGCTCTGGAGGACGACGGATACTGTGCGGCCAAGCGGGAATTGCTGGAGCGATACGACCTGCAATGTTTCGCCATCAGTTCGCACCTGGTCGGCCAGGCGGTTTGCGACAACATCGACGAGCGACATCAGGCGATCTTGCCCGATTACGTCTGGGGCGACGGCGACCCGGCCGGCGTGAACCTTCGGGCCATCGAGGACATGAAGAACGCGGCTCGGGCGGCGCAGCGGTTCGGCATCGACGTGGTCAACGGGTTCACCGGTTCGAGCATCTGGCATCTGCTGTATTCCTTTCCGCCGGTGCCGCCGTCGATGGTCGACGCCGGCTTCGATCTGTTTGCCGAGCGCTGGAATCCGATTCTCGATGTGTTTGGCGAATGCGGCGTGAAATTCGCCCTGGAGGTCCATCCGACCGAGATCGCCTTCGACTTGCACACCGCCAGACGAGCGCTCGACGCCGTCGATAACCGGCCGGAGTTCGGCTTTAACTTCGACCCCAGCCACTTGCACTGGCAGGGCGTCGACCCGGTCGAATTCATTCGGGCCTTCCCCGATCGGATTTATCACGTCCATATCAAAGACGCCATCGTCACGCTCGACGGACGAAGCGGCATTCTGGCCAGCCATCTCGACTTCGGCGATCCGAGGCGGGGCTGGGACTTCCGCTCACCCGGCCGCGGCGGCGTGAACTTCGAGGAGATCATCCGGGCGCTGAATCACGTAAACTACCAAGGCCCGCTGTCGGTCGAATGGGAAGACATCGGCATGGACCGCGAAGCCGGCGCGAGGGAAGCCGCCGAAAACGTCAAGAAGTGGGACTTCGCCCCCAGCAACGTAGCGTTCGATGCAGCGTTTTCGGATGATTGAGTTCCCGGCTTTCTCGGAACTGGGTGGCTGGCGGCAGAGCCCCAGCGATGCCTCAGTAGCCACGTAGCTGGGGCATCGCCAGGGCTCTGCCACCAGCCACCCGATCCTCTGCCACCAGCCACCCGCCGACAACCTATGTGTGACAGATGGAACGCAAAAGTCGACGAACGCAATTAGCTTACGCTCTACTATTTTACCTTCCGTATTTCGTCTACACGATGTAGGCTAATCATGGACGACCGGATGCGACTGAGAAATTGCCTCGAATACAAGGCGACGGGGCTCCGCATCACCAATCTGCAACGATTGCGCCCAGTTAGGGACTTCTTGATCGATGCTCATGAAGCGCAGTGGGAAGGCAAGGAACTGGCGTGCCGCGCGCTCGATCAACTCTGCGAGCCAGACAAACAGACGGTCGATAAGGCGATCTGTTTGGGCGTACTGGAGTTTCTAGACACAGTAATTGGACCAATGCCAGCGACGGAAAGCGAGCGGCAGCAGAGACTGCGCGACTGCATAAAAGTCGCCACAGATCCGGGAAGCTACGACCAATGTCGCGAGTGGGCAGATGCTTGGTTTGACTAACCGTTACAGTTCACCAATCGCCCTAAGATCGGAGATATTCTGCTGCATCCTGACTTTCATTTCTTCGTACTCGTCATCGGCCAGCAGGTCGACGTAGATGTTCAGCTCGCTGCCGTCTTCACTCTCCTGCCAGGAATGTGAATACTCGTGGGTGATCTCGCTCAACTCGGCGGCGGTTTTTTCTTTGGCGAAAACGACTGCTTCTCGGATTGCGTCGATGGCTTCCGGTGACAGCGAATCTGGAATTTCGTCGCCCAGCGTTCGGTATTCCGTCGCACTATGCGGCCCGATGCTGACGGTTCTCACTTCAATGGTTCCTTCCGCAATGAGTTCGTTGAGCAAGGAGTCCGCTCCCTCGATTCCTGGCCCGCGCGGCATTCTTACGATGGGCCAATCCGACAGATAGTCGGGCTCCCTCTTCGCATACCATAGATGGGCGAAGTAGAACATCTTATGCAGATGCGCCTTCGTCTTCACCGTGCCCGCGATGCGGATGATCTCGGTGATGATCTGCTTGGCTCGATTTCTGTCCGCCATGTTCGTCACCTCTTGCACGAACTGAGCCCATAAAGTGACGTTCGGTCAATGGAGAAGGGGCACTTTCCGCTCCAGTAGACAAGTCTACCCGCAAGCAGAGGAGGCCACAAGAAGAGGGCCGATTATAGGCGAGTTTCTGTGTCGCCACAAGCCGGAAAAACTGAAGAATCGCTACTTATTGACCGGCACCGGAATCGGTCAGCCAAGCCCGCTGAGTCGCTCTTCGGGTTGAGGATGACTTGGGAGGCGGATGGTGCGTGGGCGCTTGATTGACAACCGGCGGCGACGGCGCTAGGCTGGGAGATCGTCGAGAGAAAGCTTCACCATGTCCAAATCAGACACGCTTCATCGACTGCTGGACTGTGGCATTGTGGCGGTGATCCGCGCGCCGAGTGGGGAGATATTGGGTGACGTGGCGGAGGCCTTGCTGGAGGGCGGGGTGGAGGTGATTGAGGTTACCTTTACGGTGCCGAAGGCGCACCGCGTGCTGGAACAGGTGGCTGACCGGCTGGGCGATAAGATCGTGTTGGGGGCGGGCACGGTGCTTGATGCCCAGACGGCGCGCACGGCGATGTTGGCGGGGGCGGAGTTTATCGTTTCGCCGACGACGAACACGGACGTGATCCGCATCGCTCGCCGCTACGATAAGGCCGTGCTGCCCGGGGCGCTGACCCCGACCGAAGTGCTCAGGGCCTGGGAAGCCGGCGCCGATATCGTCAAGGTGTTTCCCTCGGACCTGACCGGCCCGAGTTACCTGAAGGCCCTGCGCGGCCCGCTGCCGCAAATTCGCCTGATGCCCACCGGCGGCGTGAACCTGGAGACGGCTGCTGATTTCCTCCGCGCCGGCGCCTGCGCCCTGGGCATCGGCGGCGCCCTGGTCAGCGGAAAGGCCATCGCCAACGGTGACCTCGAAGGCATCAACGCACTGGCCCGAAAGTACGTCAAGATCGTCAAGCAAACACGCGAACAACTGGCCGGCGCGTAGCGATCCAATTCGTCGCCTTAGTCGGCACGAAATGGCTCGCCGGCGTCGAGCGATTGTTTGATCGGCTGTAGCAACTCTTTTTCTGGTTTGCCGGCGAGCTTGCCGGCCTGTTTGAGAGCGCCTTGTGCCGCTTTGAAGTTTTTCAGCTCGGCGTGTGCCGCCGCTAGGGTTAGGTAATACTCTCGCTCGCGGCTCTTGCTCAGCTTGATGGCCAGCTTGACCCGCTGGAGCGCCTTGGCGCCGTCGCGAAAAGGTGCGGCTTGGCAAGTGGCTTCCAGCCAGGCCCAGTGATTCAACACGTGGGTTGCATTGGGCACAAGTTTAAGCACCTGCTGGTAGCGATCGATCGCTTTTTGGTATTCGCCATTTCCGGCATAGGCCACGCCGAGCTTCATTATGGCGAAGTCTGTTTTTGGGCGAAGCTTCAAGAAATGTTCGTAATCTTCGATCGCCTTGGCGTGATCGCGCGTCGACAGATACATATTTCCACGATCCAAATAATGCCACGGAACCTCCGCATCGGCGGCGATGCGCTCCGTATAGTATTTAATGCGCGCTTCGCGCTCCCGATACAAAGGCGGCGATGCGTACGAAATCTGGCGAATTCGCAGCTTGCTATAACGCACGACCGGGGTGCTCTCCGTCGGACCGGGAGCCCCCAGAACAAAATAGCCGGTCGGGTTAAAAGCAAACTGCGGCCTCCCGGTCAGGCGGTTGCCGTTGATGAAGTATTCGTAGTGTCCATGCCATGCTCGGATGTGTACGTGGTAGACATCGGTTCGCGGCACCTTGTAGTAACTCCGAACAAACAGTTTTGTGGCTGCCTTGCCGGTTTTTGAATTCATCCCGAAGAAAACCCCCTGTCCCCGTTGATTGCGAACCGGACTACTGCGCCCGACCTGAAGGCCGGCCACTTCGACCTCGGGCGGCATGTCGACGGTGCGGATGTCGAGGGTTATTTCATACGGAGGCGCAAGACTCGCCAGGTGCGGCAGTTGATAAACGTGAGTTCCCCGAGAGACGAGCGTGCGATCGTCCGTGCGGCTCCACTTCGGCGCCCCGGCAAGTTCGATGCAGCCCTCGGGGAAAGTCACTTCGGCCCAACGACCGGCGTAAAAGTTCGTTTGCACCGACAAGATCGACCGCCAATGGGCAATCCGTTTATCGTCAGGCTTGAGCTTGGCAGCGAGCGCCTTGAATGTCTTTTCTGCCTGAGCGGCTGTTTTCTCGTCTTCGACAGCCGCCAACGTGCGCTCGATTTCGTTGATCAACTTGGCGTCGCCCGCAACCGCACGATCGGCCGTTGACTTGAGCGCCCTGAGCGATGTCGGCAAGTGATACATTTTCGCGGCCCGGGCAAGATGAAAATAGCTTGTCTTCTTCCAGAGCGGGCCGATCTCATCATAACGGCCAGCCCGAGCGGCGACGATGACCTGGGTGGCGATCATCCATCCTCGTGTCGCCTTGGATTGCGGCTGCTGCATATACCGCGGCGCTTTGATCGCATCTTGGCATAAGTCTCGCACCATTTCGTAAACCCCTTCGCGGGCCCAGACATTTTCGCCGGAATGGTTTTCGACGGCCCACAAACATTCGAGCAGTTCAAAGGGAACCTTGGTGTCGTAACGGCGGGTGGCGGCGCACTCGACACCGAAGTTAATCAGCGCGGTGGGGCCTTCTCCGCGGAGATGGGTTCGGTAATAGGTGTAGGCGACAGGGAGGTCCAACTCGGCGGAAACGGTCCGATCAAACCACATCCGCGGCGTTCCTTTTGCCCACTTGCCGCGCGATAGCTGCAATAGCTCCGCGGCCGGCTCGGGGAATTGTGGCGCCAGCTTCCATGCTGCTTCATAGTGTTTGGCTGCCTCGCGAAACAGCGGGGCGAATTCTTCGTCGTCCGTCCCTGAATTTCTCTCCGTCAGCCAAAGATCGTTTCCCTTGTCTTTCGCCACTCGCGCGTCGAGCATGTGCTGGATCCATGGATGGGCCTTTTTCGCCCTCGTTTTCTTGCCGATGTTGGCCAGCTCACGTTCGCGAGTATTGCGCCACTCGCCGAGATAATGTGCCTCGATCTCCGTCCAGATGATTCGCTGAGACGCGAGATCCTTGGCCGAAAAGTCGATCCAGCGCACGAAAGCCTCGTTGAGAATCTTTATATCGGGGAAGGGCACCTTTTTTTTCCGCTGGCGGTAATACTTTTGGTAAACCTTGAGCTGGGCCGAATGGCACCACAGGATCACGGCGACCTGCTGCGGCGGGTCGTACATCTCGACGACATCTTTCATCGCCCGTTCGCAGTGGGCCTGGATGGCCTTCGTGTCGCTGAGATTAGACCGCGAGACCATGGTAACGGCGACCACCAGCGGATCTTTTGAGCCGGCGGCCATCAGCTCCGAACCCAATTGGTAAGTCGCCCTGCGCGAAAGCTTAACCGCGGGCTTCGTAGCGCCGTGTTGCACCGCGATCAGAAGCTGGTGCGCTTTTTCTCTCAGCTCGGGCGGATCTTTGGTGTGTCGATCGTACTCTTTGTCTAGCTGGGGCGCCGCGGCAGCCACCTTCTTCAGATAACTCTGCCGTGTCGGCGCTTTAGGGCCTGCCGGAATCGGTAACTGGGCGCGGGCGCCCGCCGCGGTAAGCAGCACGGCAAGAAGAAATGCCATCGACGATAGTTGCCTTCGGCGTTGAAAGATGTTCATTTCATTCCCTTGCGCGAAGTAAAGTAATGCCCCGAATGATCGCCCGGCAACAAGCCGCCAATCGCTCGGCGAGATTTGCTTCCAGCGAACGCCTACAGTATCCCTGATCGGAGGTGTTCAGGCAAGTCGATGCTGATGGGGCGTGCGTGTGGAAAGTTTCGCTGGCACGTAGCTGAATTCGCAAGAATTCGGTATTTTCCGTGTGGTCTGAATTCTTGCGAATTCCGCTACGGCCGAAACTGTCGGCAGAAAGGGCGGTCCGACTTCTTGGGATTGCATGACCTGAAGGCTTGCCGCCAACCGCTGACCGCTGACCGCTAATCGCTACATATGCTGCTCGCGGATGAAAATGGCATATTTTTCGTTTAACGGCAAGCCGCAGGAGCCTGCGTTTCAAAGGGACGCTTGGCTCAGAAACGCAGTCGCCTGCGGCTTGCCGTTAAACGAGCCATTGATGACCGTGCGAAGTATAACAGCGGTCATGATCTCGCCCGGCAGGCGGGATCTACGCGAAATAGGATCAACCAGGGTTGAGCGTGGCACCGCCGTGACTTGCGTGCTACAATCACCGGCGTCAAGCGTTACTATTTCAACAGGCGGCTAACAGCCCGTTGAAATAGTCGCCTCCTACAGACTTCTTCAACGGTGCCCATCCGCCCGCAGCATGTGCAGTCCCGAAACTACACGCCAGCAGCAATTCATGGTCCTCGAATTCAACTTGACGGCGGACGATCAATCTGAGACAAGCCGTTTTTCGGGGTGGCGGAGGGATGGGGAAACGACGACAATTTCCATTGGCCGTGGAATCATTTCGACGGCGAAAATGTAGCTCAATTGGGCGTGATTAGAAATGATGCATCCCTCCGACAAACAGCAGATGCAACGACCCACTGGCAAGGCCAGCGACATGCCGGACGAAACGGTACATCTGCCCGATGTAATCGTGAACAGAGAGCAGCCGGAGGTATTTGATCTTCCTCGACAAGGTACGCCAACAGATGTCACCGACGTATCCAAGGCGTCCGTTCGACTCCCCGATGCCCTTTTCGACGAGTAACACAGTTTCGTGCTATTTCGACCATGTTTACACAGCCTGGGAAATCCGAGCCTCTCCTTCAAGGCGACATCGTTGATTCCTGTCCCTTGATATTCTGGGAGTGTTACCAAGACGGCGATGAAGTCATTCGTAAGCCTCTGGAGATTGACGTTCGCGTCGTCGTGTTGACACAAAGTTGTGACCTCGACAATAGGAAATCGACGCGAGTTCAGGTGGCCGTCGTTCACGAGACCGAATTCCTCATCCAACACGGCGTCCTGAAGGCCAGAACCATTCGCGACCACGTTCGGCTCCACAGAATGTTCGGTTGGTATTTCCTCGAGCAATCCGAATTACTTGTCGAGTCGATCGTTGATTTTCGCGATATTCACACCGTTCCCCGATTGTTGCTCGATGATCTGGTTGCGAAAGGCCGCAGGGTCTGTACCATTGTTTCGCCCTACCGTGAGCATTTAGCGAAACACTTTGCAGATACGTTCTCTCGGATCGCTCTGCCCAATCCGCCTAAGACAGTTGAATAGTTGCCGCGGTCAATATCTCGCCCGGCAGGCGGGATCTACGCGGTTGGCAAGACCAGCACTCGGCCGCGAATTGATCCGGCGAGAATGTCGGCGATCTTTTCGTCTAACTGAGACAGGTCGATGCGCGTTGCCAGCGACGCCAGATCATCCGGCTTCCACTCGCCGGCCAGCTTGGTCCAGATTTCGCGGCGCGCGGCCATCGGGCATTGGGCGGAGTCGATGCCGGCAAGGGTGACGCCGCGGAGGATGAAAGGGTAGACGCTCAGCGGCAAGTCGGTGCCAGCCACGAGGCCGCAGGCCGTCACGCAGCCGCGGTGCTGGGTTGAGCGGAGCAGATTCGTTAGCACGGCTCCGCCAACCGTGTCGACGCCGCCGGCCCAGCGCTCCGCAAGCAGCGGTTTGCGGCCATCATCGGTCACTTCGTCTCGCCCGATGACATGGGCGGCGCCGAGCTGCCGGAGAAAATCGTGGGCGTCGGGTTTTCCGGTGACCGCCACCACTTCGTAGCCCAGCCTGGCCAAAATCGCCACCGACAGGCAGCCGACGCCGCCGCTGGCGCCGGTGACGACAACCGGTCCGGACTGCGGCCCGACGGCGTGATGAATCAGAGCTTGCACCGATTGGGCCGCCGTAAAGCCGGCCGTGCCCAAGATCATGCTCTCTTCGAGCGACAAACCGGCCGGCAGCGGCACGAGCCAGCCGACGGGCACGCGAATGTACTCGGCATACCCGCCCCAGTGGGCGCCGCCGAGGTCATATCCGGTGACGATCACTTCGCTGCCGGGTGAGAAGCTGCCGGTGACATCCTCGACGACGGTGCCGGCCGCGTCGACTCCCGGCACATGCGGAAAGGTCCGCACCACGCCGGGATGACCCGAGGCGGCCAGGGCGTCTTTGTAGTTGAGCGACGAATACCGCACCCGCACGAGCACGTCGGCATCGGGCAGTTGGTCGAGGTCGAGCTGCTCGATGCCGCTGTAAACCTGGCCCTGGTCATCTTTTCGGACAACGAATGCGGGAAATGATTCGATGGTCATGGTGAGGCGTCCAGTCAGTGAGTTAGTATCGTTCGAGAAAAAAAGTATCTTACGAAACGACACTCGGCGAGCGGAGGCCGTTAGGCCGCCGGTAAATCTATGCGACGACGGGGCTTCTTGGCAATTCCCACCGGTCGGTGGCCGCTCATGCTGCCGGTCCCGTCGTGGGTTCGTTGACAGCTCGCGCCGCCGAGGGATAGAATTCGTTGCTGTAGGAGGCGTCTCCGACGGCGATCTTCGTGATGGTCGCCGTTCGTGATGCTCGCCGTCGGAGACGCCTCCTACATGACCGCGTTTACGACAGTTCAAGACATTCGAGGAGATAGGTCACCATGGGCACCGTTGCCGAAGTTAACGACAGCACGTTTGAAGCCGAGGTTTTGCAGTCCAGCGAGCCGGTGCTGGTCGATTTTTGGGCTCCTTGGTGCGGACCGTGTCGGCAGCTCACGCCGGTGGTCGAGGCGTTGGCCGCCGAAAACGCCGGATCGGCCAAAGTCGTCAAGCTCAACATCGACGATGCGCCGGAGTCTGCCCAGAAGTATCAGGTCAGCAGCATCCCCACCCTGATGGTCTTCAAGGGAGGCGAGCCGGTCGAGCGGTTTGTCGGTTTGCAGCCGAAAGATCGGATTCAGGAGGCAATTGACGAGGCCAAGGGGTAAGGGGGCTGGAAACCGAACGATCCGTGACGTTCATCGCCGTGGGACACGGCGGCTCAGTAGCGAGCCATGACGCCGCGACTTGCATGGCGAGTCGCGGCGATTTCTTTTGCGCGGCGGTCTTTGCGGGTTTTGCCCTTCGAGGCGTCTTGCGAGAGTAAGTGAGTAACTGAGTACCGAGTACTGAGTACCCAGTACCAAGTACCCAGTCCCCAGCCCCCAGTCCCCGGCCCCCGAGATCCCAGCCCCGCCCCAATCCCCCGGCCCAGGCTTCACCGTCCGACCGGCGGAAATTCGGGTCAACTGCGACCGATCGACTGCCGATGAGGAAAGCTAGATAAACCTTGCCGGTTTTTCCGCTGGTGCCGCGCGGAGTTCTCAGGCGGCTGTGAACCGACTGGAGGCTGGAAATCGATGTCCAAGACCGAAATCAAGAAGTCGCCGACGATCCCTTCCTCTGCGGACCCTTCCTCTGCGGAAACGACGGGGCCGACCACCGATACCCGCATTGACCCGGCCCACGCGATCAACCATTCGCCGCAGGCGGTGGGCGCGTCGAGCGAACCGCGGGCTGACAGTGACCGCAACGAAGTGCTGCTCGAACAGGTTCACCTTCAGGCGTCGCAGCTTTCGGACGGGCTTTCTCAGCGTCAACAGGACTTAGACCGACGGGAGAGCCAGGTACACGCCCGGATGGCTGAGTTGGAGAGCCAGTCGCGCCGCGCCCGGTTGTGGTTCGAACGGCGTCAGGAGGATCTCGAAGATCAGCGACGGCAGCTCGACGAGCAGCGCGAGGCGATGGAGTCGCAGGACAGCCAGTCGGCCGAAAAAACGGCCCAGCCGACCTCGATCAAAACGACCAAGGCATCGCTGAAGCATCGCGAGCGGGAGCTGCGAGCGCGCGAGAAGGAACTGAACGCCATCGAGAAGCATCTACTGGGCTGCGAACAACAGGCCGAGAAGACACGTTTCGAGTTGGAACATCGCGAGCAGCAACTCGACATCCGGAGTGTAGAGATGTCTGACGGCGAAGTGCGGCTGGCTGCATCGCAATTGGCGGTCGACGGAGCGCAGATGCAGGCCAAGGCGGAATTGGCCCAGGAAAAGAAAAAGTACGCAGCCCAGTTGGAACAACTTTGTCGGCGAGAGCAGCACGCCTCGGAGCAGTTGGCCGACGAACAGTCGAATTTGACCCGCCAACTGGGGGACGAGAAATCGAAGATGGAGCAGCAGTTAGCCGACGAGCGGGAGAAGCTGGCCGAGGAGCGTGAGACGCTGCGCGAGCAGATGGCCGAAGGCAGCGAGAAGCTGGACGAGGCGCAGCAACAATTGCTCAAAGATCAGGAAGAGGCGGCCGGCGTGTTGGCCGAGCGGCGCACGCTCTTCGAGGCGGCTGCCCGGCTCGACATGCGGCAGCAGCAACTCGAAGAGGCCGAATCGCTGCTGGAAAAAGCACAGGACTCGCTCGTAAATCGGCGCGGCGAGTTGGCCCACCTGCGTGACGACGTCGATGTACAAGCCAGAGCCGGTCAGGAGCAAATCGCCCAGCGTCGCGCGGAGTTGGAGGCCCAGTGGGAGGAAAAACGCGACGGCTTGGATCGTCGCGCCGAGGCACTTCAAGCGCGGGAAAAGGCGCTCGACCGGCTGCGCCACGAGATTACCGATACGCACCGCGACACGCTGGAGATGCGCGTCGCGATCGAGGAGATCTGGTCGCAACTGTCGGCCACGATGAAGCCGGCGGCGCTGACTCAATCGCTGGCCGGGGCGCGAAGTCGGCTGAGTGATTATTATCGCCTCGCCAACAACGAAATGGCCGAGCGGAAGGAGCAACTCCAGCAGATCAGCCACGATCTGGCCCAGCAACACAAACAACTGGCGGCCGGCAAGATCGAAATGCAGCAGTGGGTCGCCCGTCGCCAGGAAGAAATCGAGGTGCAGGCCGCCCGGCTCGTGGGCCGCGAACAAGAACTCGACCGCCAGGAGTCCGATTGCGAGCAGCTTCGCCGCACCTGGCAGCAGGAGCGTTTGGTCCTGCAGCATCAATTGCGCGCCCGGCTGGCCGAACTACGGCGTGCCGAGCCCGCCGTGGCATGAGTCAATCGGTCTGACACGAGGCCCGTGGTTGTTACCAGCTTCGCTTATCGACCGCTGAGCGAATCGCTTTTGGGGCGAGACTCCTTGGCCTTCTTGACGACCGCCGCGACCACCTGCTGCGCGGCGAGCAATTCGGCGCGTTGGAAGTATCGCAGGCTCTCTCGTCCCAGCCGCTGGCGCTGTTTGGCGGCCAGTTGTTGCCAGCTTAGCCCATCGGCCAGATGCCAGGCGGCGGCCTGAAACGCTTTGTAGCCCCTGGGGCCGTGCTTAGCGTACATCCGCACGAGCTCCTGCACCTGGACATTGTCGGTGAACTCTTCGATCGGTTTGATCGTGTAGGCCATGGCCTGATGGGGATTCTTCTTGCCGTGCTCGAGGCAAATGGTGAAGGCATCGAGCTTGCGAAGTTTTTCCGCCGGGATGTTGAACATTCCACCACCGCCGCCGCCACCCATGCCGCCGCCACCCATGCCGCCGCCGCCACCTTGGCCGCCACCGCCACCACCGCCGCCGCCAATCTGCGCCAACACGGGCACCGTGGCGAAGGCCGCGGGCAGTTTCACATTCAGCGGCTTCTTGGTGTTGTTTCTAATGATGACCTTGCCGACGGCCTGGTTTTTCATGACGACCTTCACGTCCAGGATCTTATCCTTCATCGCCTGGAACAATTCGACCGTTTCGTGCTGGGGATTGAACTCACCCGGCTTGGGCGCTCGGGCGCGCTTGGCGGCCGATGCATCGACCGGTAACAGTGCGACCATGGCGAACAATGCCGCGCAGCTCGTGAGGTGTGCAAGATGGGACAGATTCATTTTGTTTTCTCCTAGTCAGCTCTGACAAGTTCCGTGCCCTGTGGCCCCGCAACGGAACGACGAATTATAATCAACCTACAGGATAACTGACCGCGGGTAATAATCCAAGAAGATTTTGCCGCGTGGATTTTGGATTGTGGCCTCCTGGATGGCACAATCCCTTTTATGAAAACGACTTGCGCCGTTTTCAGGCAGTTTGATGTCGCCGCGTTCTGGGTGAAATGATAGCTGTAATCTCCTCCTGGAGGTCCAGCGCCCCTGATTTGCCGTTGACCCGCCTGGCAACCCAAATTGTACACCTACGCACGGCAGCAGGGAAAGGTGATCGCGGGCGATTCTGCGTTCTGTTTTTCCGAATCCTCCCAAACCGGCCAAGCTCTGCGGGTCACGACGGACCAGCGGGAATCTAGGTAGGCTGTAACGCCAGTCCTGGCACCTTCTTAAGGCGGCATCGTCGGGGGACCGATCTAAATCTCGTGCCGCGTTTTGTTGCTGCATTCCGAGCAATCCCTACGTTGACCAACAAGGCCGGGTGAATCGCTGCCTCCCCGCGCCCCAGCCCCAGCAAAAAATACTTCTATGCCGCTTCCATCCTTGACCCTGCCTGTGCGCTTCCATCGGAAACCATGCCTCGCCCTAGTTGCCCTCGCGCTGCTTGCCAGCACTACCATTCCGGCCAGCAGTGCTTCGGAGTTGCGCAATACGCCGATCGTGCGGGCGGTGCGGCTCGCCCGCCCGTCGATCGTCAACATTCACGGTGAGAAAGTGTTGTCGATCGACGAGGCTCGCCAGAGCCATTCGCCGCGACACGTCAACGGCATGGGAACCGGCGTGGTGCTCGACCCGCGGGGTTACATTCTGACGAACTATCACGTTGTCAGCGGCGTGCGAAGTGTGCAGGTGACGCTAAGTAACAAGCAGACCTACACGGCTCGGCTGATTTCGTACGATACGAAGACCGACTTGGCGATCATTAAAATTTCTGTACCTACCCCGCTCAAGGTGATCACGATCGGTGCTTCCGACGATTTGATGCCGGGCGAGCCGGTGGTGGCCGTGGGAAATGCCTATGGTTACGAACACACAGTCACCCGCGGCATCATCAGCGCGCTACATCGCACGGTGCAAGTCAGCGACAATCAGAAGTATGTCAACCTGATTCAGACCGATGCTAGCATCAACCCCGGTAACTCGGGCGGGCCGCTGCTAAACATCGACGGCGAAATGATCGGAGTCAATGTGGCGGTGCGAGCGGGTGCCCAGGGCATCGGATTTGCCATTCCGGCCGACGAAGCGATGGCGATCGCTTCAAAACTGCTCAGCACCGAGCGGGTCGGCGATACGCAGCATGGGATCGCCGGAAAGGTCGTCCGCCAAGGGGGCAAAACGACGATGGTCATCAAGGCCGTGGAGAAGAAAAGCCCCGCGGACCAAGGCGGATTTCTGCCCGGAGACGTGGTGCAAAGCGTCGGCGAAATCAGCATTTCTCGGCCGCTTGATTTCGAGCGGGCCCTGTTGGACCTGAAAGCCGGCGAGGAAGTCGAGGTCGCCATATTGCGCCAGCAGCGACAGATCACGCTGAGCTTGGTGCTGCGGCGCACCGCTCGCGCCCCCTCCACGCTAAGCTCGGTCTCTGAAAGGGCCTGGAGTGTACTCGGACTGCGGCTGAAAAGCGTGTCGCAGCAGAAATTCCGAAAAATCCATTCGCAGTATCGCGGCGGGCTGGATATCGTCGCCATTCGTGCCAACAGCCCGGCCGCTCGCAAGGGCATTCGCCCCGGCGATATCTTGGTCGGAATGCACGTTTGGGAGACAACTTCGCTGGAAAACGTCGATTTTATCTTGAATCGCAAGGACTACCGCGAGTTCTCTCCGATGAAGTTCTATATCCTTCGCGGCGACAACACGCTATATGGTCACCTGAAAATTAACTTTGAAGATTTGCGATAGCACGCCCCTGTGGTTGAAAACGCCCTTTGGGTTGAAAATGCTCGGGTTGAAACTGCCCGGGTTAAAAGTGGCGGCTGAGCACAGCAGGCCCGCTCACGTATCATCTCAATTAGGGGCGCCCCAACGAGCGGCGCTTCGCTTACGACCTGCCGCATGTTTCTAGTTCCCGCCACTTCGACCTCACTGCCCTCATGGAATCCGAGTTTGTTGCTTGGCTCCGGGCTCGGCTTCCGGCGCACGAACGGCTCCGGCTGGGGCCCGGAGACGATGCCGCCGTTTTACGGCTGGGCGATCGCGCGTCATGCGTCGTTACCGTCGACCTCCTCACCGATGGAGTCGACTTCCACGTCGGCCAAGCCAGCCCGCGCCGCATAGGCCATAAGTCGCTGGCGGTGAATCTCAGCGATTTGGCCGCCATGGCCGCCCGCCCCTTGGCCGTGGTCGTCGCGTTGGCGCTGCCGCGCCATGGCGGACGCGAGTTGGCCGAGGGGCTTTACGAGGGCATGTTGCCGCTGGCCGAGCAGTTCGACGTCGTCATCGCCGGCGGCGACACCAACAGTTGGGACGGGCCGCTGGTCGTCAGCATCACGGCCATCGGCGAAGTCACCTCCCACGGGCCGCTGCTGCGAAGCGGCGCAAAGCCGGGCGATCAGATTGTGGTGACCGGCGCCTTCGGCGGCAGTATCTTGGGCCATCATTTCGACTTCACGCCCCGCGTCGACGAAGCACTCAAGCTCAACGAACGGTACGACTTGCACGCGGGCATCGACGTCAGCGACGGGCTGTCGATCGATCTTTCTCGGCTTGCCAAGGAAAGCGGCTGCGGCGCGGTGATCACCGAATCACTCATTCCCATCGCCCCGGCCGCGGAACAGTTGGCGGCCCAATTGAACGACCGGTCGACGCCGCTCGATCACGCGCTCGGCGATGGAGAGGATTTCGAGTTGATTCTCGCCGTCGCGCCGCCAGAGGCCGAGCGGATGATCGCCGAGCAGCCAATCGACGCGCCGCTGACCAGGATCGGCCACTTCGTCGAAACGCCCGGCCTCTGGCAAATCGACCCCGCCGGCAACCAGCGCCCCGTCACCCCGCGCGGCTGGGAACATGAGTTGAATTAAAGTAGAACTAAAGTGGGTAGGGTAGAATTAAAGCCGACGGGAGTCTTTTTTGAGTCCATAAATGACTCCCGTCCCCTTTATTTCTCCTATGGTCAGACATTTAGGAGGGACGGTTATGAATTGCAAACGATTTGATAGATGGAGTGGTTCGGCGCGTTCTGCGAACGACATGCTCGGACGATTGACGGCGATTGTCGTAATCTTGTTGGCGATCGCGTTGCCCCAGAAGCTTGTATTTGGCATCCCTCCCGCAGCCTTCACAGACCGTGATCTTGCCACGAAGCCGGTGATCGTCGTCGCCAAGGCCGACAAGACGGGCATCTTCGGGGTAAGGGCGAAATCAGGCGACGTGGAAAAGCGCGCAACAATCATCGTCGAGCGCGTCGTTGCCGGGAAGGTGGATGTCGGTAAGCACATCATCAGCGTTGACATCTTCGTGGACTGGTCCATGGAAGATGGCCGAGTAGAGTATACGGGCTCCTCCGAAGCCCTCGGCGACGGCAATGCAAATAAGTCTTCGCTATGGTTTCTTTCAAGGCAGCGGAGCAAGGACGGCTTCTTGTTGCTCAGCCTTGACTCTTACAGAGCGGTTCAACCGCTTTGTCTCGAACCGCTGTATCGATCGCTCCGTGAAGGGACGTTTGACCGCCGCGTGAAGGATTTGTTAGCGTCCGATCACGACTTGGTGGCGATTCGTACTCTAAAAATGATGTGCGGCGGGACACTTCCGTGGCCCTACGAACCAGGGGACTGGGAGCTCCCGGTCAAGCTTGCAAAGCCCGTGAGCGGGCATGCGGATTCGCTGAAACGTCTGATTCATAGCCACCGGTCGTTGCAAGTCCGACGCGACGCGGCTGCGGTCTATGCTCGGTTAGAGGGCAAGAAAGCGGTGCCGGAACTTCGTTCGTTGCTTGCGTCAGCCGACCCTGACCTTCGGGCGATTGCCGTTGGGTGGCTGATTAAGTATGACGACAGAGAGTCTCGTGATGCGATGAGGAAGGCGGTAAAGGGCGTTGACAACTGTGTAATGGCTTGCGAGGTGATCGCGCGCGTTGCGGATATGGAGGATGACGTGAATGCCGTGCCGATCCTGATTGAGTTTCTTGAGACGGATGGACTGGCTTACCAGATTGGTAGCGATGTCGGTATTCCCGCAATCCAAGCACAAGAAGTGATTTGGCGCCTCTTGGTCGACGAACCGAAAGCCAAACACAGCGAGACGATCGAGATCGACCCGTTTGCACCGGGAGCGAACGCGCTGATCGCGAAGCAGCGAGCAAAGAAACCGAAAGACTATGTCTTTCCCTTTGATGTGATTGAAAGCCGAAAGGCCTGGAAGAGAGTTGCCGATGTGCGTGACCGGCGCAAGCGATTGAAGCGGCTGCGAGACCACCTGCAGCACGAATCGCGACCGTGGAAGGCGGAGCTCGTGCGGGAACGCAAGCGCGTATTCCTGGTGATCACAAATACTTCCCGTAAGCCCCTATCGATCGCCAAATGTCCGGACGATATGACCATAAGTTACATCGGTGGAGTCGCGGGTGCCGGACCACTTGCTCGCATCAAGGAAAATGGTTTTGTTCGTGTTGCGCCGGGCGAGAAATGGCGGATTGAGTTTACGCAACTTTACTTGGGAGAACGAAGAGACGGTGAGCTGTTCGTTGCACTACCATCGAGCGACGACGATATCTCGGTCCTATACACTCGTTATGGTCGCGTCGAGGGCACCAGTGGCTGGCTTGGCGAACTGAGCGTTTCACTTGGTTCTGGATGGTATGGCTCACCGCAAAAAAAGTGTCACATTGGTATGGACGGCGATTCTTGATTTTCGCATAACTCGCTCGCATGAGTGGGGAGGTATATTCGAGTTTTGACGTTCGCATTCGCGCCGTACTGGCGGT
>JADFKK010000166.1 GCA_022564995.1 Planctomycetota bacterium
AGCTATGGCTGCTCCACGCTGTGGCTTGCGGGGAGTCGTCGCTCAGATACACTAATCCTCCGAATCGGCGTCCCGTCGTCAGTGCTGTGGCTTGCGGGGAGTCGTCGCTCAGATACACTTTTCAAGGTATTTTTTGCCGACATGGGAGAACGCTGTGGCTTGCGGGGAGTCGTCGCTCAGATACACTGCAAGTGGGCCGGCCAGCCGTTCCACCTGGGCTGTGGCTTGCGGGGAGTCGTCGCTCAGATACACTGCGGTTGGTGTTTTCATTGTCAACCGCGGCGCTGTGGCTTGCGGGGAGTCGTCGCTCAGATACACTTCGATCGACTGCAAGCCGATGGGCGGCCAGGGGTTAGGCGCAGAAAAACGCTAGAAAAGGAGGAGTTGATCGGGCGGTTGCTCCGCCGGGTGACGGCTTTTTCCAAGATATACCTCCATCTTGCCGAATTGGCGATCGGTCACAGCTAGTAAACGGACGTGGCCGTCGGCCGGCATTTCCTTGCGCAGACGCCGGCGAAACGCCTCCGTCGCTTCCTCGCTCGCGCAGTATCTAGCATACACCGAATACTGCATCATGGTGAAGCCCTCACGCAGCAAATTCTTGCGAAATCGCGTGTATACCCGGCGGGCTTTTTTCGTGTCGGTCGGCAGGTCGAACATCGCGAACAGCCACATGCCTTGGTATCCACTCAGGGTCTGATCTCGTCGGGGCATCGGGTGATCTCGGACAAGTTCGTGAGCGGCAAGGCGCTAGCTGCCGGTACGTCAGCGCCGCGATCAACTTACCGGCGGCTAGCGCCTTGCCGCTCACACGCGCGCGCCTTGCCGCTCACACGCGCGTCAAAACTCTGGTAACTCCAGCGACTCGGGCAAATCGAGCTGCTTCGCTTGGCCGAGATACACATCGGCTAGCGACGCGGCCACCCGGGCGGTTGCGTCGAACAACGTCCGCTGCTCGCCGCCGACCATCACTCGGCCGGTCAGAGCGGAGAGCAGCAGGTGTTTGGCTTTCTTGTCCAGTTCGGTTCGCCCGTCACATTCGCTCATCGCCTCGACGACCGCCCGGTCGACCAGCGGACGGAGCGGTTCGATCAAGTCGTCGGCCAGACAAAAGGCGTTGTAGCGATTGTGGTGATGCAAGCCGAGCGTCGGGTGCAGGCCGGCGGCGCAGATGGCCCGCGCGACGATCGCCCGCAGCACGGCGTAACCATAGTTGAGCATCCGATTCTGATCGTCGGTCTCGCGTCGGCGGCGGAACGTCGGGTCGTCAAACAACCGCTTCCAATAGCGCCGCGACGCGCGGGCTTCGACGTTGGCCGTGTCGCCGGACCGCACCATCGCCGCCAGCGCGGCCAATCCCGCGTCGTCGCCGTGCAGCCGCTGGAGCAATCGCCCCTGCGCGGTAATTTTAGCCCGCACGATCTGCTTCCAAAGCCGCTTGCGCAAAGGAGCCGGCGCCGCGGCCTGGGCAATAAACCGTTCGGCCTGCGTGCTGTGCCCATCGAGCGGCAGCATCATCGCCACCGGCAGCAAGTTCCGATCGCAAGTAACAAACACCCCGCCCGCCTCGGCGTTTCGATAATCCTTGTACGGCTTGAACCCGCGTCGTAAAATACTTGGTGACAATTTGATCGGACGCCCTCGGGCGTCAATGTTGCTTCCTACCAAACCGCTAACCTGGGCCGAATCGGCCCTTGACAGGCGAAGCAGCACGTTGGCCCGTTCCTCGAAAGGGAACGCCGGCCCGTGCTGTTCGTCTGTGCCCCTTAGCGGGGGTGGTAGGAGCGGTGCGGTGTTCGGCGTTCCTTTTTCTTTGCGTGGGCTTCCCATGTCGAAACCAAGCGATGCGGATCTGATCGCCCAATACGAACGCCTGCGGCAAGAGGCGGACCAACTGCAAGAGCGGAGCGAGCAGGTCGACGCGCGACTCGTCCAACTCGAACGCCTCCTACCTGACCGCTACACGTATCCCGGCGATCCACCTCTTGAGTAACACCCAGCGTCAATCCACTACTCCGGCCCGCAGGGCCGACAGCGAATAGCCAAGGGCGTGAGCCAAACGCCACTTACCTTGGCCGCAGTCAGGGTGAGCCGCAAGGCGCTAGCCGCGGGTTTTGTGCGGGAAAACGCAACATAGGCTGACCGACACAACCCCTTCGACGTTTGACCGTGGACGTGGGATAAGCGCCCTCCACCACCGCCGCACGTCACTGCTGGGCTCGCCGCGACATTCACAAGCGCACCGACGAGATCGTCAACTAGGCCGGCAAGTTCAAGCAGGTTTATCCCGAGGCCAAATTCGCCGCCGTCGTCTACTACCCCTTCTCCTCCGAGCACATCAACGTCCAAAGCCGCCTGGAAGACCCCAACATCGACGCCCTCGCCTTCGCCTCAGTCCATCAAGAGCAAATCGAAACGGCGGTTGGTTTGCTGCTGGCGAATTTGAAGGTGACGTGAGGTTTGGCCATTTGTCACCTCTCCCGCTTGCGGGAGAGGTCGGGCTCTCAGGCCCGGGAGAGGGTTTTCTCTGTCTCCGCCGTTCCGCTCATCCATATCCCACACTCCGACTTCCCCCATTCCGAATTCCCAATTGCCCCGCCGCGCCCAACCCGTCGTCAATCCCAACGGGATTGCACCGAAGTCGCGCCGCCACTTCCCCCAGCAACCCCGCAGCACTGCTGGGCGAGCCAGCAGTGGCACCCTGCGTAACCTTCAAACTCGCGACTCTGCTGGTTCGCTAGTCTTCGCCGCCTTCTTGTATTTGTCGAATTCGGGCGGAAGCAGATCGAAAATTTGGTCTTCGGTCATGTCATGAAAATCGTATGTCAGATCAAACTGGCGCATGACCTTGGCGAGCCTTCGAAAACTGCCTCCCTCTTTTCCCCGGGCGCCTCTCTTGATATGCCATGCTCCATCCGATTCGGTTACATAAAGGCGATCAAGCGCAGCAAAAAGTGGACGATTGCCGAACAAGTGCTGGCGGGACGCGATCGCCTCGGCAGCTTCACCGTGCTGGGTCAGTTTTCCCGCGATTAGCGGACGTGCGTGCTTTCCGTGAATGTGATACATCAAGCAGGGAGTCCGAATCAGATGCCGATAGTGATTCTTGTACTCCTTGCTCAATATGTATCTATAAGTCGCGCCAACCGATCGTGTCCCGTCTTTTTTCGCCGGACAAATGTCGTCAAAAAAGCAAAGAGCGAGCCAGGACCACAATCCAACGTCGCGATCTCGAGAGTGATCTGCAAGCACCGGCGACAATTGCCCAGCCAGGTACTTCGCAAAATCCAGTTTGGTAGTAAAGACTCGGCTCGGATCAACTTCTGCATCAACGGGCAGGGCGTCAGAATACTCATCTTCATCGTGCATGTAGTTCGGAATTCCTTCCTTACCGCCCGTACGAAGTTGAGAAAGATAGCCATTGAAGCCGTCCAGGCCCTTCTTATTGAGAACGCGTACAACAATATTCATTTTTCCACCATCGCGTTTTCGAATCTACGGACAGAATTTAAGTCCTTACCAAATTTCTGAACCACTAAATCAATCCACTGGTCGAGCTTTTCTTTGAGTTCGTCGTTCATGTCTTCCCCGCTAGGACGTGTTTCGCCGTTTCGTGACTCAGCGAAGCGTATCCAGCGGTTCACCCAGTGTCCCTCGTCCTCCTCGTCCGGCGAAAGTTCATCAACGATAAGAATTCGTGTCAAAATCTCCCTGACAGCCCCGGGATAAACCAGCGAGACAAATAACGGATTTCCCTTCGCAATGGATTTCATTCCCTGTTCGAGACTGGTATCGAGACTCTCGTTCAGCACGAGTATGGGCAAGGCATTTTCAGGATATTGGACTTTGAACACCACGTCGTCCAGTGGTTGTACCTGCACAGGAAGGAGCGACGAGTGCGTCACGTCGGCCGGGCCGACTGGACGGATGCTTCTGGCGATCGCCACGAGTCTGCCGGGATGGCCCGTTAGGTCGACGATCTTGACGCGGAAAAGGAGATCGATCGCCTCGGCGGCGGTAAAGGTTTGCAGACGTCTGCGTGCCGCAAATCTAGGGCTGCCCACCGTTCCAAAATCGAAACGTTCAAATCGGTTGCCGAGATAGGCCTCCGCATGAATCCTTGCCGCGTTGTGGTTTGGCCGAAGTTTTTCAACCTTCAACTGTAGCTGAAAGTCGGCCGTACCATCTTCGTTTGGCAGCACTGCAACGCTCGCTTCGGCGCGCTGAAGCTTGTGGCGTCCGGTATAGTTAAACCTTCTCACGATTCATCCTCCTCTTCCACAAGCCATTCCAAACTACTAACGGCCACGTCTCTCTCTGGGCTAAAGCCTGAAACACTGAGCCGGAAGGCGTCTGAATCTATGCGTGCGGCAAGCCGGTTGTCCTCGCACTTCACCACAGCACCATCAGTGACATCAACTCGGATAGGTAACTTGTGAAGTCGAAAATCGAACTTCTCCCAATTCTTGAATGGGTTTCCGATCGTACAGTCGTAGCCCACACGAATGCGAAAGTTCCGCTTTGTGAGGGGAACAGCAGGGTCCCTCACATACGAGAATCCTCCCTTGGATTTCGTAAGCTTGAGGGGCGATGGCGTCGGCGGCGGAACCACAACTTCGCCAAGCTTTTTCTTTGTTCCCTTACTTTTACCACCCTTTTCCTTTGGAAGCATGGCGTCGGGATCGACGTCAGGAAAGAATTCTGCCAGCAGATCGGTGTCTGCCTTCTCAGCCGTCGCGAGCAGCATTTTCAACAGAGCTCTGGGGGCGCTCGTTACCAGCCTGACTCTATCTGGTCCTCCGGTAAAGCGTTGTTTGAGTCGCTTGGAGCCCGGCTGCCAGCGCGTGTGTGCTGGGTTCTCGGCCTCGCGCATGAGTTCCGCCAGTCTGGCGTCCTCGACGATGACGAGACCGACGATTCCTGAAGTTTCGGGACCTGGAACTTCTGATATCGTGAGCCCCTGCCTGATGAAGTGGCATATGCTGCCCGTTATGGATTCCTCCTGACCAAGATACACGTCGAAGTGAGACTGATAATTATCGCCATCCTTGACTCGTACGAGGACAGGGACGCGGATGGCAATATATTCCCGCTTCCCAAACCGCTCCTGACATTTTGCCAATTCGTCACCAGGGAATGTAATTTCGTCCCACGATGCTCTCTTATTGTTCTCGCGCTCTAGCGTTATTCTGTAAGGGTCAGATTCTTCCAGCGCCCACAGAGCCAAAAGAATCAGGTGCTCGATCTTCTCTTTCTCGGACTCGTCTTTGTGCCATTCAATTTGGCTTAGCGTCGTAATCAGGCTGTCTTGATCTTTCAATGAGACGCTAGACGATGGTGTTGCAATCTCAACCTCAAGCTGCTTGGCAAGAATTGGATACGCATAGTGCTTTATCGTCGCCAAGACGAACTGCCGCAGCGCTTCCTCATCTGCAAGGTCAAATGAAGGAAACGGAATCACTAGGGATAGCCCGGGTTGACCGTCTCGTGAGAGCTTGAATTGTTCGCGAAATCGCGCTATTACGTCGACTTCGTAAATTGGGGTTGCGAAATGTGGATCATCGCGCTGTCCAAATACCCCGAAGAAACCGTACGCATCGTGTTGGCTCGTTTTTCCTTCCAAATCTGTTAACTCGTGGATTCCAGTAGCCGCCTGTCCCATGAGTAATGTTCGTTCCGGGTCATTCGAGCGAACAGTTAGCCCAAACATCGAACGAATTCGAGACGCTGAAGCGTACACGGCTTTCCCTAGGCCCCAACTTCCAAGCTGGCTGCCGGTCTTACCGGTGATTCCAATATTCCTCCAAAAGTAGTAGAAATCTTGCCGCGTTTCACCGAGTTCACTCTTGCGGGCAGCAGTAGGATCGCCACAGAGCCCCCGAGTTCCAAAGTCTTCCACAGTGACAAATCCCATGCGGCTGGAACCGTTCCAGGGCTCGTCGATTCCAGCAGCAGTAAGATGGCGATCCAAGCCCGCCAACCACTCATTACTCTTCTCTTTGGTTAGGGCATCAGAATCGCATGAAATATAGAATCTCACTCGAATGGCATCGCTGCCATTTTCTGTGTCAACAGCATCGAGCGAGTTCTGTACCGCTTCGCGAACTAATGCGCCAATAGCATCGTCGGGGTTGAAGAACTCGCTTTCTATTGGATTTCGGTTCTGCTCCGACAGTCTCATTGTCCGGAATAACCATTCGTGCATCGCAAATTCCTCCGTCGAACTCGACCAGTTGAAGGTTGTGCAAAATTCACTTTAGCGTGATGTTTTAACGAGCCGAACTCGTTTTCCAGGAATGGCGGGATTGAGTTTGGGACGATTCCGGTAAATTTCATTCATTTTGCTCAGCGGCGCTTCCCACTTTCGCTGTTGATCGGTTCGCGAGTCGGCTCCAGCAGTCATCAACCGCTTCGACATGGTCGATTCCTTTGGCAATGGTATAGCCAAGCCGCCCATGCCGCTCCACAAGTTGGATCGAGCGCAACCACGCAAGCGTCAGATAACATTGATAGTTCGGGATCTGGTCACCGCCTAAGTCCTCTACGGGCAAAACGTCCTCCATAGCGAATCGATCTCCAGTACGCCCGAGGCGAAAAATCGACGAGGCGATGGCCTGAACTGTCTGGCGGCTCGCCTTGTGTTCGTACTCACTCCGATCTGTTTTCGACCAGCCAATCTTTACGAGGTTATTATCGTCCCGAACGAATTTGGGATACTCGGCAGATCGTCTCTTCCGCATGGATTTTTGCGCCGAGTTTGAGTTCGTGCCGGCGCTTTTCCCGACAACTCGGCGACTGGCTCTGCGAGAATCTTCTGGCTCGTCCGGGAGTTTACCAACCCGTTGAGCCCAGCCTGCAAGAGTGGGCAGCGAATCATACTCACCGTTGGTTGCGGCTTCTGCCATGAGATGTTGTAGCGCCGTCTCCGCGTCCCGTAAGACCTGTTCGCCTTTTTTGATACCGTTCATCCCCGTATAATACAGATACAGGGAACGATGTCAAGGACCTGCCTACAGATACAGGGACGAATACAGGGCGTGCCCCGGGCGTTTAGGCTTGCCAGGAATTCAGGGGTCGCTTGCAAGGGGAGGGACGCCCGGCAAAAATGCCCTGATGGATTCCGGTGATAGGACACGTTCAGCAGTCAGTGGAAAAATGGCCGCACGCAAGAAAGCAGGTCACCGAAAGTGGGCTCCTCGTGGCGGAAAAGTGCCCGGCGTCCATCGCGGGGACGTGATGAGTCCCGAAAAACGTAGCCGCCTTATGGCTAAGATCAAAGGGAAGGACACGTCCCCGGAGTTGGCGATAGAAAAGCAGTTGCGAATCAGGGGACTAGAGTTTGAGCGTCACTGTCCAGATCTACCTGGTAAACCCGATTTCGTTTTTCGCGATGAACGAGTGGCAGTATTCGTTGATGGAGATTTTTGGCACGGTTATAGATTTTCGCTTTGGGAACACAAGTTGTCCCAGAAATGGCGAAAGAAGATTGCTGCTACGCGGTCGCGTGATACACGGAATTTTGCCAAACTTCGACGACTGGGTTGGAAAGTCGTGCGGATTTGGGAGCACCAAGTAGAGAGAAATCCGTCCAAATGTGCGGATCGAGTGGACGAGGCCGTCAGAAGCCATTCCCCGTAGCTCGTATCAGCGACCGAACGATCGCCTTCATTACGGGCGGACAAACGGCGTTGCCCATTAGCTTGACGCATTCACGACGCGAGGCGGATTTAGGAAACTTGTATCCGGCCGGAAAACCCATTGCCAATGCCAGTTCTGGCGGTTGAAGCATCCGCATTTCGTGACCGATGCAATTCGGTCTTACGAGCGCGAAACGGTCAAGTGTCGTAATCGTTCGCAGTGGTCGATCGACAGTCTGAAAACCACCCGCACCGTCGGAGCCGTAATAGACCATTATGAACTCTTGATCTGGTCCCAACGCTTTGATCGCACGCTCGGCACGTTCGACGGTTGCGACTGCACGACTCTCCTTGTCCAGAGGTGTAAAGTCATAGGACCACTTGCCATGTTTTGCCCTCTGAATGACCCACTCGACAGTGGCGTCCTTCCTTTTGTAAGGGCGTGGTTCCGCCGGTAGCTGCTCGCGATCACAGATAACGAACAGTCGCCTACGTGTCTGAGGGACACTGAATCGCGCGGCATCGAGCGTGGGATGGATCGTGTTGTAGCCTAGTCGATGAAGCCGAGCGAGCCAGTCTGTAAAAGAAGGCCACGAACGCATCTGGATAACATTTTCAACAACAATCCAGCGTGGCTCCAGCAGCTTTGCATAGCGTATCACCTGAAATGCAAGCTGTTTGCTTTCTTCACACCGCGGCCTGTTCCCTTTTGCCACGCTGTGGTGCGTACACTCCGGTGATGCCAGTAGCAGATCGATTTGCCCCAAGTCGTCGAGCACCTTCCTTGGCCGCAAGCGAGTTATGTCAGTCGTGTAGGTCTTGGTCCCGGGAAGGTTTTCCCTGTAAGCGGTCGTCCCGGTGGACCAATAATCCACTCCACCCACAGGCGTTGCACCAGCAAGTTTTGCTCCCAAGGAGCTACCGCCTCCGCCACAAAACAAGTCAAACGCTCGAATTGTTCGCTGTTGTGCCATCTCGATCCTTCAATTGGCCCAGAGAGACTATCGGACACCGTCATCCTGTCCCCATGATACGCGACTTCGCGGTCTTCGCCAGGCCGGTCTGACGCAGTTTTTCCATGCGGAAGAAAGGGGCCGGCGGCGCTGAGGGCTTCCGCTAGTTCGCTGATTCCCTGTTTTACGACGCCGCGGTCGTCGTCTTCCTTGGCGGCCTTTCGATTCGATTGATAGCCGCGACGCTGGGAGAGGTGATATTGGCGACGCCAGGTTTGGCGGCGGGGGCTGCGGGCGTCGCGACGCTGGGTGGCCCGGGATTCGTCGCGGCCGGCTTCGATGTCTCCCTGCACGCCGGCCTCGAAGCGGCGAACGCCAGCGGCTGTGATTTTGACGGCTGCGACTGCGGCGGGCTCGCCGTTTTCGAGGGCGATGACGGCCCAGCCGATCGACGAGGGGCCGAGGTCGAGGCCGAGAATGTATTGCGGCGGCGAGACTTTGGCGATCATTTCCTACCTGTTGACAGGATTGTGCTAGCAAGCTATACTTCCGTTCAGTGTATCTGAGCGACGATTGTCTGCAAGTCATAGTAAGACTTTTGTCCGCAGGGCTCTGCTCTTCGGCCTCGGCCGTCGTAGCACCCTTTGACGCCTCGCTAGTGGGGCGTTTTTTTTGCGCGGTGGACGGGGAAAACGGAGGATCGGCGACGGGAGACGGCTCCTACAACGCCGTCGGAGACGCCTCCTACAGCGCCGTCGGAGACGCCTCCTACAGCGCCGTCGGAGACGCCTCCTACAACGCTGTCGGAGACGGCTCCTACATTGGGTTGGCTTGAGGGGGCGGGCTTGGCTTGTTACAGTCGAAGGTTCAGATTGTTTGCCCGATGTGAGGCGTTTTCGACACCTTTTCTGCGACATGCAATGCCTGACGTTCAACCTATTGGAATCGACCTCGGAACGACTTGCTCGGCGGTGGCTTACATCGACGAGCATGGCAAGACGGCGATGGTGCGCAATGCCGAGGGAGAAGTTCTTACTCCCAGCGTGGTGTTGTTCGATGAGGAGGAGATCATCGTCGGGCGCGAGGCGAAGAAGGCCGCCGGGGTCGAGGTCGGCAAAGTGGCGGAGTGTGCCAAGCGCGACATGGGACGGGAGAGTTACGCGAAGCTGATCAACGGCAAGGAGATGCCGCCGGAGGTGATTCAGGCGTATATTCTCAAAAAGCTGATGCTGGAAACCGAAGCGGCGCTCGGCACGCAGGTTAAGGCCGTGATTACCGTGCCGGCGTTCTTCGACGAGGTGCGGCGAAAGGCCACGACCGACGCCGGCGAGATGGCCGGCCTCGAGGTGCTCGACATTGTCAACGAGCCGACCGCCGCGGCGTTGGCCTTTGGCGAGGCGGCCGGTTACCTGGAAGATGACGGCACGCCCCGCGAGATGATGCGGGTGCTGGTGTATGACCTGGGCGGCGGAACATTCGACGTCACGCTGCTCGAACTGCGGCCCGGCGACGTGCGAACCTTGGCTACCGACGGCGACACGCATTTGGGCGGGCGCGATTGGGATCAACAACTGGCCGATCACGCGGCCGATGCGTTCGCCGCGCAGTACGGATCTGATCCGCGTGAAGACCCTGGCAGCTTGGTCCGGCTGATGCGAGCGGTTGAAGAGGCCAAGCACACGCTGTCGATCCGTAACCGCACCAAGATCCACGTTGAACACGCCGGCCAGGCGCTCGATCTGTCGCTAACCCGCGAGGAATTTTACGATATTACCGCGCACCTGTTGGAGCGAACCGCTTACACGGCCGGCGAGGTGCTTCGGGTGGCTGGAAAAACCTGGCAGGACGTTTCCAAGGTGCTGCTGGTCGGCGGCTCGACGCGGATGCCGATGGTTCCCGAGATGTTGGAAAAGCTGACCGGAATCGAACCCGACAGCTCGATCTATCCCGACGAGGCGGTGGCCCGCGGCGCGGCCGTGTTTGCCAGGTATGTGATGGACCAGGGCGCCGGTGACAAGCAGCCGAGCTTCACGGTGGTCGACGTCAACTCACACAGCCTTGGCATCTTGGGCATCGACCAGGAGACGAAGCGAAAAGAAAACGTGATCATCATCGCCCGCAATACGCCGCTGCCGGCCCGGGCGGCGCGCAATTTTGTCACCAAGACGGACAATCAGAAATCGATCGTCGTGCAAGTGCTGGAAGGCGAAAGCACGGCGCCGGAACATTGCAGCGTGATCGGCAAGGCCGTGCTGCGGAACTTGCCGCCGGGGTTAAAGCAGGGCTGGCCGATTCGGGTTACCTATCAATACGGCACCAACGGCCGGCTGAGCGTGCGGGCGGTTGTGCCGGGTACGGAGCGCGAGATTGTGATGGAGCTGGAGCGCGAGCAGGGGCTCAGCAGCGACCGGTTGAAACAGTGGAAGCAAACGCTCACGGCGGAAGTGGGACGAAAGAGATCGGCTTCGACGATTCCGGCAGAACAACAGAGCGTGATGACGCCGACCCAGCGCAAGGCGCCCCCGGCGGCGCAGCGCGTGGCGAAGGCTGCCAAAACACCGACTGCGACGCCAGCGGCAGCGGCGGCTTCACCCATCGCAGCGCAGCGGGCAGCACCGCAGGCGACAACGACCGCGCCGCAGGCGACAACGACCGCGCCGCAGGCGACAACGACCGCGCCGCAGGCGACAACGACCGCGCCGCAGGCGGCCACCGTGATGCAGCCCGCCGCGACGGAGGTGGTAAGCTCCCCGGCCAGCAGCGAGACGGTGCTGCGTCCGAAGAACAAAAAGGGCCTTAAGGTTTGGTATTACCTCGCCGGATACATCATCTCGGCCACCGTTGGTCTGTCGATCGGCTATGTGTTGATGTGCATGATTAACCCCGAGGCCGACTTCCTCAATATCTGGGTTCCCGGAGTCGAGGCGCCCAGCGAGGAAGAATGAACTGTAGGTTATGCTTTAGCATAACAACCCGCCCAGGACGACACTGCGTGGGTTCTGTTATGCTGAAGCATAACCTACAAACCGACGTGGCACGTTAGCACAACCTTCTCGATGATTACCCCACGCCGATGACCCCGCCCAACGAACAAGCTGTCGGAATTGATCTTGGCACGACCTATTCGGCCGTAGCACATCTCGATCCGTCGGGCCGGCCGGTAACGCTGGTCAACGCCGAGGGCGATCTGATCACGCCTAGTGTCGTGTTGTTCGAAGGCACCAGCGTCATCGTCGGCAAGGAAGCCCGAAAGGCGATCGCCACCGATGCGAACCAGGTTGCCGATTGCGCAAAGCGAGACCTCGGATCGCGCGTTTATCATAAGCTGCTCGAAGGTCGCCAATATCCGCCCGAGGCGGTGGCCGGTTTTATCCTCAACAAGCTACGTCTCGACGCCGAGCGACAGATTGGCCAGTTCAAGAAGGTGGTCATCACCGTGCCGGCCTATTTCGACGAAGTGCGCCGCAAGAGCACGCAAGACGCAGGCTACATGGCCGGTTTCGAAGTGCTAGACATCATCAACGAGCCGACGGCCGCCGCGGTGGCCTATGGATTTCAAAAAGGCTTTCTCGATGAGACCGGGTCGGCCCGCGAGGCGCAAAACGTGCTGGTTTACGATCTTGGCGGCGGCACGTTCGACGTGACCGTGATGCGGCTGGAAGGTTCCGACTTTCGCACGCTGGCCACCGACGGCGACGTACAGCTCGGCGGGCGAGACTGGGACACGCGGCTGATCGACTTTGTGGCCGAAGATTTCATCCGCCGCCATTCGCTCGATCCGCGCGAAGACCCCAACGCCGCCGGCCGGCTGTGGCGCGAGTGTGAAGACGCCAAGCGAACGCTCTCGGCTCGCCAGCGGGCGAACATCGCCTGCGATTACAAGGGGCAGGCAGCCCGCGTCGAAATTACCCGCGAGAAGTTTCAGGAGATCACCCACGATCTACTCGACCGCACACGGTTCACCGTGCGCCAGACGCTGCTGGCGGCCGGGCTCGAATGGGACGACATCGATCGGGTGTTGTTGGTCGGCGGCTCGACGCGGATGCCGATGGTGTCCGACATGCTGCGCGAGCTAAGCGGCAAGATCGCCGATAATTCGGTCGCCGCCGACGAAGCCGTGGCCCACGGGGCAGCGCTCCAGGCCGGATTGGCGCTGGCCCGCGCCGCGGGCCGCAAGGGCCGGTTTCATATCGAAAACGTCAACTCGCACAGCCTGGGCGTCGTGGCCACCGATCCGCAAACCCAGCGCAAGCGCAACGCCTGCGTCATTCCCCGCAATACGCCCTTGCCGGTCAATGCCAAGCGGCAATTCAAGACGCAGAAGCAGAACCAGAAGACGATCCTCGTACAGATCGTCGAGGGTGAAAGCAAGATGCCCGACGAGTGTCTACAGATCGGCAAGTGTGTCGTCCGCGATCTGCCCCCGGATCTGCCCCCCGGCACGCCGATCGACGTTCGCTTCCGCTACGAAGAAAACGGCCGGCTAACGATCGTGGTGACCGTCGGCAACAACGGCACCGAGCTGCGTCACGAGATCACCCGCGACAACACCCTCACCCAAGGGCAACTCGACCGTTGGCGAAAGTATATCGCGGGAACGGCCGTCTCGTAGCCGAATTCGCAAGAATTCCGCATAGTACATACAGGCGTCAAAGACTGAATCATGCCAACCGTATGACATCGTCCATAACGACACGAAGGTGACGATTACGGTCCAACTTAATGGGTCAACGAAGGGCCATATCGAGCCTGGCAGAAGGTCGAGTTGGCTTGTCGGCGACACCGAAAAACGGTCTACTTATTCCGTTGCCGCTTACGGGCAAGGAGTCTCCAGATCGACCATCGCCAACGGTGAGTACCAAGACTTTGAATGGCGCGTGAAGCCCTAAAGGGTCGCGAGTCTAGGAGTTGCCGAATCTCACGGGATAGGAAATCCGAAGCACGAAACTCGAAACAAATCATGAATCCGAATTTCCAATGTCAAAAACCCTGCCGGCTCGGAATTGTTTTTGACATTCGTGCTTTGAATTTGTTTCGGATTTCGTGCTTAGGATTTGAACGCCAATCCTCGTCACCTTTTGTCCGCCAAAACAAGGATGCGTCAAATGCTCCTGCATGTTATGAAACGGACCCTCGCTTTCTTCCTGCTCGCGGTGGCCCCGTCGCTGGTCACGTCGCTGCCGGCGGCCGAGGTAAAGCATCCCAACATCCTGCTCATCCTGGCGGATGACATGGGTCTCGACTCGGTGTCTGCACTGAACGACAAGCTGGGACTCAAGACACCGTCCATCGACCGCTTGGCGCGTGAAGGGATGTCCTTCGGCGACGCGCACTCGACGTCCGGCGTCTGCTCGCCCACACGCTACAGCGTGTTGACCGGGCGTTATAACTGGCGTTCGCGTCTCAAACGCGGGATTGTGGGGAAGTGGGAACGTCCGCTGATCGAGCCGGCGCGACTTACGTTGCCGGGCATGTTACGCAAACAGGGTTACGACACGGCCTGTATCGGCAAGTGGCATCTCGGTTGGAATTGGCCCAAGCAGGGTGGCGGCAGCACACAGCGACTCGGCGAAATCGACTTCACGGCCCCGATCAAGGGCGGGCCGATCGATCGCGGCTTCGATTATTACTTTGGCGACGACGTGCCCAACTGGCCGCCCTATGTGTGGCGCGAAAACGATCGTCTGCTGGGGAAGATCACCACGCGGATGAAAGCGGGCGCCATGGTCGGCGTGTCGGCCGGGCCGGCCGTTGCCGATTGGGACTTTCGGGCCGTGCTCTCGGAGTACGCCAAACGCTGTTCCGGGTACATTCGCGAGCGAGCCAAGCAGCGGCGACCGTTCTTCCTGTACGTTCCGCTGCCTTCGCCTCACACGCCCATCGCCCCTCACAAAGACTTCCGCGGGAAGACGGGAGTCAGCGAGTACGCCGATTTCCTGGTTCAGACCGATTGGGTGGTCGGCGAGATTATGCGGGCTTTGAAAGAAACGGGACAGGCCGACAACACGCTGGTGATTTTCACCTGCGACAATGGAACCTCGCCGGTGGCGAATTTCGCCCAGCTCGACGCGGCGGGTGTCCATCTGAACGAACATTGGCGAGGTTGGAAGGCCGACGCTTACGAAGGCGGACATCGCGTGCCGTTTATCGTCCGCTGGCCCGGCCAGATCGAGGCCGGCAGCAAGAGCCAGCAGACCATCACGCTGGCCGATATCATGGCCACTTGCGCCGAGGTCGTCGCGCACAAACTACCGGCCAACGCCGCGGAAGACAGCGTCAGTCTGCTGCCAACCTTGCGAGGCAAGAGCGCTTCCGGGCCGCTGCACGAAGTCGTCGTGCATCATTCGATCTCCGGGCATTTCGCCGTCCGCAAGGGAAAATGGAAGCTGCTGCTCTGCCGCGGATCAGGCGGCTGGAGTCCCCCCCGCGAGTCCGCCGCCGCCAAGCGGGGCCTCCCGCCCGTTCAACTCTACAATCTCGACGACGATCCGAAGGAGACGAACAATCTTCAGGCAGATTACCCAGAGATCGTGAATCAACTGACCGCCGACCTGCGCCGCATCGTCGAACAAGGTCGCTCGACCCCAGGTCCGAAACAGCCCAATCACGCCGCCGCCACCTGGTGGCCGGGTTTGCCGTGGAAGAAGCCGTGAGGGAGCGGCGCTCACGCCGCCGGCAGCAGGATTTCGCCGCGGCCGCCTTCGAGGAGGTCGCCGTGGTAGAGGTCGTATTGGGCGGTGAGTAATGCTTCGGGTACGGCGAAGTCGTTGCGGCGCAGCTCGGCGAACAGCAGGCCGAGCACATCGGGCCGATAGCGGCAGGCGCGGCGGAAAGTGGGGAGCATGTCGGGCGGATCGGGGCCGAACAGGCCGATCGTGCCGCGACGCATGCCGGCGCCTTGGCGAATGCCGCTGCCGCCGAACACAAGAATCGTGCCGGCGATCATGTTGAAGCCGGCCGTGTCTCCGATCGATCCGCCGACCGCGATCAGCCCGCGACGCATCGTGTGGCCCACCTCGTTGCCGACGTCGCCGCCGATCAGCAGGGTGCCGCCGGTCATGCCGCGGGGGCTGCCGCGATAGGCGGCGCCGATCAGGTGCCCGGCCCGTCCGCGGACGTGAATCAGCCCGCGGTGCATTTCTCCGCCGACCCAATCACTGGCGTCGCCGGAAACGTGAATCTCGCCGCCGCGCATCTCGCTGCCGACGTGCCGACCGGCATTGCCCTCGACGCGAACGCCGCCCGTGGTCATGTGGGCGCCGATCCAGTGAACGCCCGACAGATCGCCCTCGAAGACAATTTGCTCGTCGCTCGCATCGCCGCTGACCGAGAAAAACTCCGCCAGCGGGAGCTTGCGATTGCCGTGGTAGATTTCAAACTGTTCGATTTCGGCCACGGATTTATCCCGCACGGCCTCGGGCGTGAGGCCCTCGATCTCGACGGGGACGGAGGTTTGGCCTTGGTAGGTGAGCGTGAGGGGCATGGGTTGGGTCCACGAGTTTGACGTGAAGAGGCAGTATAACGCTGAATCCGTGTGTCTGGTAGGATGGCCGTGGCACAGGCGTCTCGCCTGTGATCCACCGGCGGGACGCCGGTGCCACGCACTCGCTCGTACTCGTACCTCCTCCTCGTACTCGTACTCGTACTCGTACTCGAAAAACGGGCTGCCCTTGTCGGATATTCACACCCCGGCAACACGGCAACCAAGTGGATGACGGAATTGAACCGCGACGAGTACGAGTAGGAGTACGAGTAGGAGTACGAGGACGATGGAGATTCGTAAACTTCAAACGGCAGTTCCGCGATAAATCCCATGACCAACGCCGGCATCATCCTCTGCGGCGGACGCAGCACCCGCATGGGACGCGACAAGGCGACGCTCCCGTTCGGGCCGGAGCTGATGCTACAGCGCGTCGCGCGGCTGCTGGGCGAGGTGGTCGAACGAATCGTCGTCGTGGCGGCGGCGGGGCAGGAGTTGCCGCCGCTGGACGAAGCGGTCGAGATCGTCCGAGATGAGCGCGAGGGCCGCGGTCCACTGGAGGGCATCGCGGCGGGGCTGCGTGCAATCGACGGAACGGCCGACGCCGCGTTCGTCACAAGCTGCGACGTGCCGCTGTTGGCGCCGGCCTTTGTGCGGCGGATGTTCAAACTGCTCGGCGAGCATCAGATCGTCGTGCCGAAAGACGAGAAGTATCATCACCCCTTGGCCGCCGTCTATCGCGCCGAGGTGTTGCCGCACGTTGAGCAGTTGTTAGCCGAAGACCGCATGCGGCCGTTTTTTCTGTTCGAAATGTCTGACACGCTGGAGATCGACGCCGAGCAGATGCGCGCGGTCGACGCCCAACTCGGCAGCTTGCGGAATATCAACCGGCCGGAGGATTATGAGAAGGCGCTACAAGAGGCAGGATTTTCGTCGGAAGAAGACGATGGACGATAGCTCGCTAGGGCACGACCAGCGGTCGCGGCTTTATGGGCTCGGGCACCCTACGCCTCCGACTTCTCCGGCCAGGCGAAAAAACTCTTCAGGTCGATGGTCAGACCCGGCAGGACTTCGCCGCCGTCGAGCGTGTCGTCTTCTGTCAGCGTTTGCACGTCATCGGGCGACGTGTAGACGCGAACCTGTCGTGGCTGCGGATCGACATACCAGACGAGCCGCACGCCGGCGGTGAAGTAGTCTCGTAGCTTGCCTTGCATCTCTTGCGGCGTGTTGTTCTTGCTGAGAATCTCGACGGCCAGGTCCGGGACGAGGCCCGGAACCGCGTCGTCCGGGAATCGTCCGTTCGGTAGGCGGCCCCAGGAAATGAATGCCACGTCGGGAATTCGCACCTGATCGTCTAAGAGTTGCAGCATTCCACCCTCGCCGAGGACGACGCCACAGCGCGCTTGCTCCACAAAATTGCCGATCAAGCGAGCCATCACGACGGCTAAATACGATTCGTATGCACCCACGGTCTTCTCCAAAAGCACGCCGTCGATTAACTCGTATAGCCGATCCTCGTGCGCGTCCAACCGCACCACGTCGTCAACCGTTCCTGAGCCTGGCGGCGGATCGTGGCGAATGCGATCGAGCGGAATCGCGCCGAAGCGGGCAACTACGTCGGCCGCGGTCCATGTCTTGGGCGTCGATTCGGTTACGTGGGCCATGGGACGAATCTCTTGGACACCGGGCGCATTGGAACTAGAAACAGATGTTCCTATATCATCCGTTCCCACGGCACGGCGAACAAGGGTGGATCGGAGAAAAAGGGGATAAGTCCAATTAAGCATCATGTTGACAGTGAATACGGCCCTTTCCCGGTGGCTTAATTGGACTTATCCCCTTTTTCTCTCACCCCGTCGCGATGCACTCCGAATCATGCAGATACTCGTCGCCGACGGGGTAATTGCGGAAGCGAATCGAGTAATATTTCTCGAACCACTCGCTGATGTTCTCTTCGACGCTGTGGTCGTAGTCGGGGGCGACGTGTAGGGTCTTGCCGTCGAGCGGATCGCGCAGCTCGCCGTGTTCGACGATGACTTGGCCCGACTTGATGACCATCCGCGGCAGCTCGAACATCGTCTCTTTGTTGTCGTGCGGCGTGTAGATCGTGATGTCGGCGTCGGCGCCCGGGCCGAGATGGCCCTTGTTTTTCAGGCCCAACATTCTCGCCGGCCCGGCTCGGGTGATGATGCAGATTTCGTTCAGGGTATATTCGCGCTGGATGTCGGCGAAGTTCGATCGCTCGCGGACCTCCGGCGGGCAGGTGGCCAAAACGTCTTGGCGATATTGCCGATCCATCAGCAGCCGCACGATTTGTGGATAGGCCAGGAACGATCCGCCGTTGGGATGATCGGTGCTCATCGCCACCCGCCAGGGATCGTCGATCATCAAATACCAGTCGATGC
>JADFKK010000167.1 GCA_022564995.1 Planctomycetota bacterium
GTTCCTCAACCAAGTGATCGACGCGAATCCGACGTTGGCCGTGACGGTCGAAAATTTTCTGGCTTGGCGGCTGGGACAGGGGATGGCGCCCTGTTCGACCGACACGGGCGGCTATGCACGGGCTCGAGGGCGGTTGCCCGAGGCACTGCTGGCACTGCTCACACGACAGAGCGGACGCGCGTTGGATCAAGCGGCGGCGAGCGAGTGGCGGTGGCTGGGCAGGGTGGTGAAATTGTTCGACGGTTCGACCGTCTCGATGCCCGACACGCGGGAAAACCAGGCGGCTTATCCACAGAGCCGCTCGCAAGCGCCGGGGGTCGGCTTTCCGCTGGCCCGCATCGGAGTGTTGTTTTCGCTTTCCGTGGGAGCCGTGTTGGATTTGGGCGTCCGCCGTTGGGCAGGCAAGTTTCAAAGCGAACTGGCGATGCTGCGCGACATGTTTTCGACGTTCAATCGGGGCGACGTCTTGCTGACCGATCGTTACCTGTGCTCCTACATGGAAATCGCCGTTTTGCGGAGTCTGGGCGTCGATTTTGCGGGCCGAATGCACGCCCAGCGCAAGGTCGACTTTCGCCGCGGCAGCAAGCTCGGCCCGAACGACCATCTCGTGGAGTGGACCAAACCCAAACGGCCGGATTGGATGTCGGCGAAGCAGTACGCCTCGTTGCCCGAGACGATGCTGATGCGCGAACTTTCTTTTCGACTCGTCCGCAAGGGTTACCGCACGCGAACGATCGTGATCGCTACCACACTGCTCGATGCCCAGTTGTATCCGCTGGCCGAGATTGCCAAGCTGTACCATCTCCGCTGGGATGTCGAGATCAATCTTCGTTCGCTCAAAACCATGATGAACATGGACGTGTTGCGAGGCCACACTCCCGACATGGTTCGCAAGGAACTCTGGGCGCATCTGCTGGCTTACAACTTGATCCGAACCGTCATCGCACAGGCCGCGGCGAGGCATGGAAAAAATCCTCGGCAACTCAGTTTTACCCGTGCTATGCGCACTCTGGAGGCGTTTCGCCCCACGCTGGCTCACGCGCGCAGCGAGCGCCTTCCCATGCTCTACCAGGAATTGCTCAAAGCCGTTGCTTCTCATGAAATCGGTAACCGACCAGACCGTCTCGAACCACGACAACGAAAACGAAGACCCAAACCGTACGCCCTCATGACCAAACCCAGAAACGAAGCCCGAAGGCGATACGGCAAAACACGTTAGAGAAATATCAGTGCCATTCAGTACTGAGTACTGAGTACTGAGTACTGGCGAACTCGTGCCCTTCCATATCCTAGCGTGACTCGTAACGCGGATTCATCATTCATTATTGGTCATTGGTCATTCGTCTATTGCCAACCTCCAATGACCAATGACCAATGACAAATAATGAATTGAGCCCAAATCTGTGGTCTCAAAACCCAGTGCGCCGGCGGGTCGATGTCGAATCTGATACCTGGACCACGTCGGAGCCCGAGGATTTGTTATTTGTCATGGGTCATTTGTCATGGGTCATTTGATGCCGCGATTGAAAGTGGAACCGTCCAACTAGTCCCCAGCCCCCAACTCCTAGCCCCTTGCCTCACGGCAGCCCCTTCCATCTCCGCAGCCCCCATTCGCCGACCAACAGGCCGACCACCAGCATGAACACCAGCCACTTATGCCACACCGGGTCGATGGTCGGCTCGGTGACGGGAATCTCGCGGTGGTGCAATTCGGCGACGAAGCGGTCGAGCTCGTCCGGCCGCAACACTTCGCCGCCGGTTCGCTCGGCGATTCGCTCCAGCAGCGCGACGTTCGGCCGCAAGGTGCGAAATTCCTCGACCGCCGGCTGCGAGACCCAGCCGGTCTGGCGGCGGCCGATTTCGCTGCCGTCGGCGGCGGTGGCGATGATGTCGGCCCGATAGCCGCCGGGCGTGCGCGGCAAGTAAGTCGCCGCGTATCGACCCGATTTTTCATCGATCGGCTTGGCGGTCAGGGTGACTTTCTTGGCATCGGGTGTGGTGATCTCGACGATGATGTTTGCGCCCTCGAGCGACTTGTACATTTCGTCGCGGATCTTTATGTCAAGCTCGACCGGCTGGTTCGGATCGTCTTGCCGGCGGCGGACGTCGACCTCGATCCTGCGCGGCACGTCGGCCACCAGCCAGCGCATCATCTGTCGCCAGGCCTTTTGCAAATCGTCGTCGTTGTCGTCGCCGGCGGACGTCTTTTTGCGCAGTTGCCAGCGCCACATGTCGCCGACCAACAGCGCCGCCGAGCGCCCCTTGCCGAATCGCTGCACGACCAGCGCCGGGAGCGTCTTGCCGTCGCCCACAGACACGCGGGCCAACACGGTGGCGCCCGGCTTGATGGAACTGATGCGATTGAGCGTGCGAAAGGCGGGCATCTCCGAGAGCCGCTTCGTTTCCGCCGCTTCGGTCGAACGGACGCGAACCCACGGTTCAAGCCAGCCCTCGCGCGTCAGCACTAATCGGTAAGCCGCTTTTTCCGGCGCGTCGCTGGGGCCGCCGACGTAAACCGGCAGCATTTCGCCGATCGCCGTGCGGTCGTAACCGCCGCCCAAGAACGACTCTTGCCCGCCGAGCATCAGCAGGCCGCCGCCGCGCTGGCTGACGAATTGTTGGATCAGCGATTTTTGATCCTGTGTGAAAAAATCGGCCTCCACGTCGTCCAGCACGATGGCGTGATAGCCGAACAGTTGGTCGGCCGCCTTGGGGAAGCCGTCGCGCAGCTCCTCGGGGTTTTCCGTGCCGAGGCGCACGATGACCGGCTCGTCGTATTGCTCGGCCTGTTCTTCGTCGCTGCCAAAGCCGCGAAACAGCGGATTGTTCCCGTTGTCGCGACCGCGGAACTTGAATTTCGGCTCGCGCTTGGCGATGCGGATCAGGCCGACCAATTGGACTTCGTCGTCCTCGCTAAGCGCCCGGCGGAGGAACTTGAATTCCCAGTTCGGCCGCCCGCTGACGTACAGCACCCGATACGGCCCGCCGCCGCGGTCGACCATCACCAGCCGGCGGTTGTTCGCCAAAGTGGCTTCGGGGTTTTCGTCCGGGCTGTCGAAGTGCTCCTCCTCCGATTCGGCGAAGGTTCGCACTTCGTAGAACAAGATGCCGCGCTCGGTCGGCTTGACTTGAAACCGCAGCGCGAACGGCCGGTCGTCTTCGACGTTGCGGACGGTTTGCCTTTCCAGCCGCTTGCCCACCGAATCGAGCAGTTCGCAGACGATCGTCTCGCCGGCGTAACCACTGGCGGTGATCTCCGCCGAAACGATCACCGGCGCGGCCTCGAAATTGGTCTGACTGACCGACACCCGGGTGATGCTGATGTCTTTTTGCGACTCGTCGCCGCCGATCACCACCGGATAGATCGGCGGCAGATTGCTCCAATCGATGGAGTCGTCGGTCATATCGGTGCTGTTTCCGTCGGTCAGCAGCAGCACGCCGGCGTTGGGCCGTCCGCGGTATCGCCGGGCGAGGTTTTCCAGCGACAGGGCGATCGACGAACCGGTGCCGTCGGCCAACATCTCGGAGAAATCGGTCACCGGTTGCACGGCCGATGCGAAGGTGAACCGCCGCACGTCGAAATCCTGGCCGAGACGAACTTGCCAGTCGTTCTCGTGCGCGAGCAATTCCTTCAGGGCCTCAGCCCGCGTATGTTCTTCACCACGATCGCGGACTTGCAGGCTTTGGCTGTTGTCGGCCAGCACGACGAACAGGTTGGCCCCCGGCACGGGCCGCACGTCGCTGCGCATCGGTTCGATGAGAATCAGCGCCAGCAGCACGACGGCCGCCGCCTTGGCCGCGGCGGCGCCGAGGCGAACCCAACGCGGGCCGGGGGAGCGGTGATACGACCAGCCGATTAGCAGCAGCGATACGCCGGCCAGCACGGCCGCCGGCGCAATCCAAGCGGGGGCTGCCCACAGGTTCGGCCACGAGATGGTCCACAGGTCGTTCATTTTCCGCTTCCCAATCGTTCGTAATAGCGCCGCACCTGCTCGCGGAAGCGGGCCGGCACCGGATCGCGGTCGATCGGGACCAGCGAGTCTTTATTGCTGCGCCGCAAGAGTTCTTCAGCAACGCGGTTTTGCAATTCGATCAACGGATCGGCCACGTCGACTTTGACCAAGTTCCAATTCGGCGGCTTCGAGTGTCGCTTGACGTCTTTACGAATCGCCTTGGCGCGATCGCGAATTCGCGCGGCTTCTGCTCGCAGTTCGGGGTCGGCGATCATCTCCTCAATGTCGCGCAGCCGGTCGGACCAGTCGAGGAAATCTTCGCCGCCGATCGGCGATGGCGGTCGATCGCCGCCGAGGAATCGCTCCAGATCGACATTTCCGCCGCCCGGGCCGCCGGCTTGTGCGCTCGGTGATCCGGGACGTTGGCCGGGTTGCTGACCTGATTGTTGGCCCGGCTGCTTCTGTCCCGGCTGTTTTTGACCGGGTTGTTGGCCGGGCTTCTGTCCCGGTTGTTGTCCGGGCTGTTCTTGCCCCGGCTGATTCTTCCCCTGTGGCTTCGGTGATGTGCCTTGCCGGGGTGGTTGATCGGGAGTTTTCCCGGGCTGCTGGCCGTTGGCCCGGGCGATCTCGTCTCGCAGTTCGCGGTTGAGTCGCTCAAGCTCCTGCTGGGCACGGCGCAGCGCCTCCGCTTCGTCGCCGAGCACCTTTTCCGCGGCGCGATCGACGCCCTTGCGCAGTTCGGCGATGCCCTTTCCCGCCTGACGTTCTTCATTGCGAGCATCGTCCAGCAGCCCGCGGTCGAGCGATCGCCCGGCCGATTCGAGCGCCTTCTCGGGGTTCTGCCGGCGGGTGTTACGAATCGCCTCGTACAGTTCTTCCGCCAGCAGCGGCTCGGACTCCTCGGCCTCTTCGACCGTTTTACGCATCCGCTCGAGCAAATCCTCGACGTTCTGCCGCTGCCGGTCGATCTCTTTGGCCACCTCTTCGCGATTCTCCGAACCGCGCAGCGATTTGGTTTTTTTCGTGGGCTGGTCCAACTCGGCCAGTTGCTCGCCCAGCTTCTTCTCCTTCTCGTCCAACTCGCGGGCTTGCCGGCGCATTTCGCGCATCTGCTGCGTGAATTGGCCCGAGGTGCGTTTTTGGAACTCGTCGCGCAGCTCGCGCAGTTCGCGCTCCGCCCGCGTGCCCTCGGCGGCGGCCCGCGATACTTGGCCTGCCTTGAGCGCCTCGGACGATCGCCGGACGTTTTCGCGAACCTTGTCGAGTTGCTGCCTTTGCTCCGCCATCCGCTCCTGATTCTCCGGCCGCTCCATCCGCTCTTGCAGTTTTTCGGTGTCGCGGAGAATCTGCTGCTGTTCGTCGCGGAGCCGCTTGAGCCGCCGCTCGATGTCCTCCTGTTCCTGCTGCGTTTGGGCTTCCTCTAGCGCGGTTTGCAACTCCTTGATCCGCTTGTTCAGATCGTTCTGTCGCTGGGCCAACTCGCGCAGCCGGTTGAGCACCTGGCGATCCTCGCGCTGCTCCTGTGACTGTTTTGGTTGGGCGGTCTGCTGCGTTTCGTAGCGGTTTTTTTCGTCTTTCAGTTGCAATTGGCGAAGCTGCTGCTGGGCGCGGCTCGAGGAGCTTTTGCGGGCGCTCTGGCTCTGGCCCGATTGCTGCTGCTGGGAGCGAATCACCTGATGTTCGCGGGCCCGCAATCGCAACAAGGCCTGATAGGCGGCCTGCTCGGCGGCCAGCGCGGGCTGGAGTGCTTCAATTGCCGGTCCATCGCCGGCCTCTTCCAATTGCGTGGCGGCCGCTTGCATGTGCCGCCTAACATCGGCGACGTGGGCCAGCGACTGGGCGTCTTTCACTTTTTCGGCCAGGGCATCGACCTGCTCTAAAGCCGAGGCCTGCGACTCGCCAAGCAGCGTAACATCGCCGTCGAATTTCTCGGTCGGTCGCTTGCGCGTTTCGCGGCGAATCACTTTCCAGGTGCCGTTGATGATCTGCTTTTGCAATTCGGCCAGCTTCTCCGCCTGCTGACCGGCCGGGCTGTTGCCTTTCTTCTGTTGCTGTTGTTGCTGCGAGCCGGGCGGCTGCTGGCCCTGGCGAAAGATCTCCTCGAAGTGTCGCACTTCGGCGAAGTACATGTCGCTCATCGTGCGGCGCGTCTTGCCGTCGGGGCCGACGTCTTCGGCCCAAAAATAATACGACAGCAATTGGTCGGGCTGGGCCTTGAGATCCTCGAAGGCCAGCAGATGCACGAGCGGCGTTCGCTCCTTGGCCGCCAGAGACGAGGCCAGCACGATCTCTGTCGCCGGAGTGCCGGCCATGGCGAAGCTCATTCCGACGCGGCTCAATCCGAAGTCGTCCCAGACGCTGGCCATGACTTCGAGTTCCTCAATCGGCGAGACCTGCACGTCGCGGGCCGGCAGCACCAGCTTCAAATCGGGCGGCCGATTGGGCAGCATGTTGAGCACAAACTCCGGCGGCGTTTTGTTCCGGCGGCCTTCGTCGTCGATGAGATGCAGCTTCAACCGCCGGGAGCGATCGAGTTTGAGTGTTACCCGATACACCAGCGGCTCGGCCGACGTGTTTTCCAGCTTGAGCGGTTCGGCCTCTTCGTCCGCATCGCCCGCTTCAACCAGCCGCGCGTCGTCCAGAGGCTTGTTGACGTGACAGATCAGCGTGACGTCGGTTCCTTCGACCGCTGAGACAATCCGCACGTCTTGGATCAGCCGATCTTCTTTATGAGTGTAGCTGGGATACTCCAGCTTCACGTCGGCCCGCGTCAATTGTGGGAAGTCGAAGACCGTCGCGTGATATTCGTCGGAGGTCTGCCGCTCGAACTCGACCCTATAAGTAAGCGGCTGTTGCACCGACGCGATGCGGGCGCCAAAGACCGGGTCATCGAGGCTTTTCGACATGCCGAGCCGACGCTGCTCGCCGTCGGCAGTCGTGTAAAGCAATGTTGCCCCCGGCGGAAGATGTCCCTTGAAGCGGGCCAGCACGAGCAGGCTCGTGCCGCGTTCGATTTCGGTGTTACCCGGCTCGATGGCGGCCGCAAACTCGGCGGCGACGGGGACCGCGACGCTGGCAAAGTCGAGGCCTTCCGGCTCAGCGACGATCGCGGCGGTTGTCGTGGCCAGGCCAACGAGCACGCCGACAAGCAAGACGCAGCCGGCCACGTTGGCGGTGTGCGCGGCGACCATTCGCCACATTGGCGCCGCGCGACGCCAGCGATGGTGTTGCGAATGATAGAACGCCGTGCGGAGCACATGATCTTGCAGGAACCCATAGCGCCCGTCGGGCAGGGCCGGCTGCTGTTCGACGGCGGTTAACAGTGCCGCGTTGAGATCGGGAAATTTGGCCTCGATCCGCTGAGCCAGAGCCGTGTAGTTACCCGCCGAGCGCATTGCCAGCCAGCCGAATAGCGACGCAGCCGACAGCGCAGCGATCGCCAACACGGGCACCATCGAGGTAAGTTCCCAGCCACGGTCTCGACCAAGCATCAACACCGCGGCTCCGGCCGCCGCCGCGACGAGCCAGACGGCCGCCAGCGCGATGCCCAGCCGCGACAGCCGAATGCGACTTGCCACGGGGTCAAGCTGTTTTGCCAATTGGTGATCGATCATGTTACTTCTCCGGTGACCGCTGGCGGGGATCGAAGTTACGAGACAAACGGGGACAGGTTTAACGCAAGGACGCGAAGGTGCAAGGACGCAAAGGAAAGGAAAGGAAAGGAAAGGAAAGGGAAAGGGAGCGGGCATGTGTTGTGCTTCGGTGTAGCGAATAACCATGATTCATCTTGAACAATTACCTTGGCACTGAATTCGACGATACGTAAATCTCCTTGGCGTCGTCGCGCCTTGGCGTCTTGGCGTTGAAATCCCCTCTTTTTGTATCAGCGTTCATCAGCGTCTATTAGCGGTTCCCTTCTTCGTTTCCTATTGGCGTTTGCCCTGCCCTTCGGCCCGCCAAGAATGTTTCCAGTCCCAAAACACACAGCGCGGCCACAATGAGCCATTTCCAGATTTTCTGCCGGCCTTCCAGCTCGCGGTCGCGAAGCTGGCGGAGCCGATCATATTCTTCGGATTGTGATTGCTGTTGGCCGAGGGTGACGCCTAATTGTTCGAGCCGCTCGATGCCCATCGGGGCCGTGTCACTTTCGGCGGCGGCCACATTGACGGCGAACAGATGTTCGTCGCCGCTGCTCTTCAAGCGATAGATTCCCGGCTGGTCCGTGCCGTCGAACACCGTTGCCTGCTCGGACAGCTTCGCCTCGCCGCCGTCGGGCTTGAGCACGGTGCGGTCGGACGCGGCCGACGAAGTGGGCAGCGGTACGACATCGCCCACGACGTAGGAGTTCGACTGCAAAGGCTGCCCAATGCCTTGTTCCAACAGGCCGACCAGCAGCGGCACGAACTTGCTCGATCGCGACAGTTGGCTGTCCTGGGGGTGCCAGCCGCTGGTGAGCACGAAGACCTTACCCTCGCCGTGGGTTTGCTCCCACATGGCCGGGTCGTCGTTGTCGAAGTGGGCGACGAGGCGGACCGGGGCGCCCGTCTCGATCGTGACGCGGCGATGACGCCAGAAGCGAATTTTCGTGAAGTCGTTGTAACGGGCGCCGGCAAACGGGGCGAAAACCGGATGGGTGAAGTCGATCTCGCCGAGCATCGCGTACTCGTCGTCGCCCGGCCTTTCCTGCTCTGGTTCGACGTCGACGCCCGCGAGTAAATCGCCTAGCGAAGTGGCCATGTCTCGACCGCTGAGCACGACCAGCGCTCTTCCGCCGGCCGTAACATACTTGGACAGCGCCTCGCGCTGCGCTTCGGAAACTTCATCCGTAACAACGACCAGGTGCGGCAATTCGCCTTCGACCAGCGGCAGCGGATCGTCGGGGGCGTATGACGTGAACACGACTTTGCGGCGCGGCGTGTCGCCCAGGGCGCTGCGGAGATAATGTCTTGGCCCTTGCGCGTCGCCCGGCGCGTCGCTGCCGATGTAGGCCAGCCGCGCTTCTTGCTGCTGAATCGGCACGACGTAATACGTGTTATCAAAAAAGGCCTCGTCGCCGTGCAGGACGATTCGGTCGGCGGAGGCTAACTCGGCCGGTCGCGGCACGCGCATCGCCCGGCTTTGTCCCGGCGGGACGTAGAAAGCGACGCCATCCGCGGTGCTGCTGGAAACGGGGCTCGCCCGCGACGATTCGTCGGACCAGGCGACTCGAAACTGTTCCACGCCCGAGTCGGAGGCATTGGTCACCCGCACGCGCGGCTCATCGCCCGGCACGTCTTCATCTTCGGCAGCAATCAACCCCACGCGGGCGTTCGAGTTGTCCGGCAGCGAGACGCGGCGGACTTCGACGTGAACTCGCTCGGGCCACTGCGAGGTTTGCAGCGTATCGAGATTCGACCCTTGCTGCATGTCGCTGATGACAATGATCTGCAAGGCGGCCGATGACTCTTCGGCGTCCTCACCGGCAGCGACGACGTCGAGCGTCTCGCCGACCGAAACCAGCGCGGTTCCCAGGTCGGTATGCGCCCATGACGGCCCCAATTCGGCGAGCTTGCCACGGACGATCTCCGCTTTGCGCTGCGGGTCCATCTTGTCTGCTTCGTCGAATCCGACCATCGGCCGCACGACGCCGTCGAACGTAAACAGGGCCACGTCGTCGACCGGCTCCAGACTGTCGAGCACCGCTTCGACTTCGTCCTTCGCCTGGCTCCACAAATTGCCGCGCCTCATGCTGGCGCTCGTGTCGAGCAGGATCGCCACACGACGGGCACGCACGCTGTCGATCGACAGATCCTCGGCGGTGTGCCAATACGGCCGCATAAAGGCCACGGCCAGCAGCACGATGGCCAGCGCCCGCAAAAACAGCAGCAGCAAGTGATCGAGCCGGCTGCGTCGGGTTAGCCGTGGCGGCGAGGTTTTGAGAAACATCAAGGAACTGAACTCGCGGTGCCCGCTGGGGGCGCGGCGAATCAGATGAAATACCAGCGGAAAACCGACCGCGGCACTGCCGGCCAGAAATGCCCAAAACAGCACGCTCATCGGGCACCTCCGATGGCGGCAGCCGCCGGGTTGGCCGCGCGTCGCCGGCCGACCTGCCGGCCGCGTTTCAGGCGGGCGTTGAGAAAATCGCTGAGCACCAGTTCCAGCGGCCGGTCGATCGAAATCTGATAATAGTCGATGCCCAGGTTCGTACAGGTGGCCTCGATCGCCGCCGCGTGTTCGCCGAACTCCCGCAGATAACTCTCTCGCACCGCATCGGGATCGACATACAATTCGCGGCCCGACTCGGCGTCGCGAAACATGGCCGGATCGCGAAACTCAAAGCTCAGTTCGCTGGGGTCGAGCACGCGCAGCAGCACCACCTCGTGTCCGCGGGCGCGAAGATGTCCCAGGTTTTGCTCCAGCGTGTCGATCGGCGCCAGCAGATCGGAGATCAACACGATCAGCCCGCGCTTGGTCACCGTGGCGGCGATGCGCTCCAGCGGAGCGGCCACGTCGGTCTTGCTGCCGGACGGCGCGTGTTCCAGGCAGAGCATCAGCCGGTGCATGTGGCCCGGCCGATAGCGGGCCGGCAGATGTTCGGTGATCGTCTCGCCAAAGGTGAGCAACCCCACCGCGTCACGCTGCAAAGAGAGAAAATACGCCAGCGTGGCCGCCACCGTCTTGGCGTAATCGGCCTTGTTGTAAGACAGCGTGCCGTAACCCATCGAGCGGCTCATGTCCAACAGCAGATGACAGCGCAGATTTGTCTCGTCCTCGAATCGCTTGATGTAATAACGATCGCTGCGGGCGAACAGCCGCCAATCGAGATATCGCGGGTCGTCGCCCGGCGAGTATTCGCGATACTCGGTGAACTCGACCGAGAAGCCGTGATAGGGGCTGCGATGCAGACCGTTCATGAAGCCCTCGACGACCACCTTGGCCCGCAACTCGAGACTCTTGATGCGCATCAGCGTCTCGGGATCGACGAACGACGATCCCTTGGTCGGCGTGGCGGGCGTGTTTTTTTCGTTGGTTTGCATCAGGCGAAGGGGCTGGTTATTGGTTTCCGCTCACGGAATTTGAAACAGAGAACCGCTAATCGACGCTGATAAACGCTAATGATTCAGGGCTTGTACGGATGAAGGCGTCAAGTTTTACGAAGCTTCTCTTTTCGGTTTGACTCTTGAATTCGGACTTTCGTTCTCTCTCATTCTTTCCTTTATTAGCGTTCATCAGCGTTTATTAGCGGTTCTCTTCTTGGAATTCCTCATCCGCTTTCTGGCTAACTTACTTCGATGGAACCTTAATGGTTTCTAACAACCGGTCGATCACGGTTTCGACCGAGACGCCTTCGGCCTCGGCCCGGTATCCGATGAGGATGCGGTGACGGAACGTGGCGTGGACCAGAACCCGGATGTCGTCCGCCGTGACGTGCGCGCGGCCCTCGAACAGCGCCCGTGCTTTCGCGCCGAGCACCAAATACTGGGCAGCCCGCAAGCCGGCGCCCCAACTGACCCATTGGTTCACGAAGTCGGGCGTGTTGGCGCGACCCGGGCGGCTGGCGTCGGCCAATCGCACGGCGTAACGGACCAAATCTTCGGCGACCGGCACCTTGCGGACGACTTCGTGAAACCGGCGCACGTCTTCGCCGTCGAACAACACGTTGATCGGCTCGGGCGCCCGGGAGGTGGTCTGCGTGACCACGGCCACCTCGTCGTCCTCGGGCAGATAGTCGATATAGACGTTGAACATGAAGCGGTCCAACTGGGCCTCGGGCAGCGGATAGGTGCCTTCCATTTCGATCGGATTCTGAGTGGCCAGCACGAAGAACGGCTCTTCCAGCGGATAACACACGCCGGCGGCGGTCACCTGATGTTCCTGCATGGCCTCCAGCAGCGCGGCCTGCGTCTTGGGCGGCGTGCGATTGATCTCGTCGGCCAGCAGCACATTGGCGAAGATCGGCCCTTTGACGAATTTCATGCGGCGGCGCCCGTCGCTGTCCTCTTCGAGAATCTCGGTGCCGGTGATGTCGGCCGGCATCAGGTCGGGCGTGAACTGAATGCGTTGGAACTTGAGATGAAAAATCTGCGAGATCGATTGCACCAGCAGCGTCTTGGCCAGCCCCGGGGCGCCGGTAATCAGACAATGCCCGCCGGCGAACAGACAGAGCAGAAGCTGCTCGATCACCTCCTTCTGGCCGATAATCACCTTCGACAGCTCCTGGTTGATGCGCTCGCGGCTGCCACGAATCTGCTCGACCGCCTGCTGTTCAGCTTCGTAAGAATCGAGTGTCGTGCTCACGGTCGGTGCTCCAATTGGGTTTGTAGGAGGCGTCTCCGACGGCGACTGTAGGAGGCGACTCCTGTCGCCGACCCGTGCCCGGCCGCTCGTCGCCGACGGAGTCGCCTCCTACAAACGACGGTCGGCGACGGGAGTCGCCTCCTACAAACGATGGTCGCCGTCGGAGACGCCTCCTACAGCCGTCGGAGTCGCCTCCAACAATCAATGCGTCATGGCGTAAACAATAATGTTAATGCCCATGGGGTAGGCCCATTTTTCTGAGTATTCTCGAAAATAGCCGGCGTCGACGCCTTCGCGTTCCCAGCCGTCTCCCAGGTCGGTGTTGTGGCAAATAATGGCCATCATACGATCCTTGTCGTCGAAGATCGCTCGGTAGTGCGGCTCCTGGGCGTCCCAGCGTTCGGTGCGATAGCCGCTGAAGTAAGTATTGATGCTGGGGATCATCGGCTTTTCCTTCAGGTCGTAAACGCAGTGGAAAATCTCGTGCTCCAGCGGCAACTCCTGCGGCTCGCGGTTGGGAAACACGCGCTTGATCTGGCGATAAAAATTGTCCCACTCGTCCTCACCCCAGAAGTCGTCGACCATCAGGAAGCCGCCGTTATTGAGGTAACGGCGCAGCGCCTTGACCTCGGCCTCTTCGAGCATCATCCGCCCCGGCTCGATGATGTAGATGAACGGATAGTCGAACAATTCGGGGTCGGTCAGCCGCAGAACCTTGCCGTCCGGGTCGACCTTGAGCGAGGTGAGTTCCTGCAGACGATACGAAAAGTTCAAGTCGCTGTCCGGGTAGTCGGTGTCCCATCGTCCTCCTCCTCGTCCGTAACCGCCGCCCCACGACGAATACCGAATCCGCACAAACGTGAACACATCGTGCTCGAATTGTTTGTCCTTCTCCCAGTCGGGCACGCCGTGGCGATCAAAAGAGGGCGTGAATTCACCGCGGCGAGAGCGGCGGCGCTCGCCCTGATAGTATTGAGCGAGGCCGACGCCGGTGGCGAGTATGAGCAGGGACAATACAAGCACGACGCGCAAGCGAGTGTGTCTTTTCACACGCTGGGATTCACTCGCTTGCGCGTCGTGCTGGTATTTGTTACGTGTCTCGCTCACGGCATTTTCTCCGCGGGGGTCGTCTTAATGTCTTCCAATACGGTCAACAGGAGCCGATGGGCCGCGCGATACCGCGGCGCTTCTTCCAGCGACATGAGCACTTCTCGCCGGGCAGCCGGCAGATCGCCCGTGCGATGCAGCAGCTTGGCCGTGCGGTAATGCACGTCGGCCGGATCCAGCGGGTCCATGACCAACAGCGCCCGCAGCCCTGCGATGGCCCGCGCGTCGTCGCCCGTTTTTTCGGCGGCCTCGGCCAGATGGCGATGCGGGGCGCGGAGCAGCGGGTTGACCGCCAGCATCCGCTGGGCGTTGGTCTTCACCGCGTCCCAATCCTTTTCGGCCGCGGCGAGTTTCATCAGCCGCAGATAGACGTCACCTGCGTCAGCGTCGAGCGCCGCCAGCCGCTCCAGTGCTTTGCGCTCTTTGGCGGTCTCGTTCAACTCGCGATAAACGACCGACAGCATCACGAGCGAATTGTCGCCGCTCGTGTCGCCGGGATAGAGCTTGAGCAATCGCCACAGCGGCGGCTTGGCTTGGGTCCACTTCTTCTCGGCGATCAATTGCTTGGCGTAGCGTTTGAGGCCCATGTAATTGTCGGGATTGTCGGCATTCCACTTGGCCAGCGTTTCGGTATCGACTCGCGGCGGCAGTTCCGGATCGGAGAAATCGGCCTCCGGCGCCAGCGACTCCGCCCGCTGCTTGGCATACTCGGCGAACGCCTTGTCGAGCGCGTCGAGCGAGCCGGCGTAGCGGCGAATCGATTCGTTGATCGGCATTCCCACGCCCAGGTCGACGAGAATCCGCTTGAGCGTCTCCAGTCCGTGCTTTTCGATCAAATACTCCACCACCAGCGACGATTCGTAATAGGCGAATTGCAGGTGCAGCGGGCTTTTCGGGGCGAGAAAGGCCCCGCTCAATTGACTAACCGGCGTTAATTCACCATCGAGCACCATCTTTCGATAACGCGGATTCATCGTCTGGCCCCAGGCCGCGTTCTGCTGCCGCTCTTCGTACACCGAAATCCCCTCGCTCAACCAGCGCGGCATCTTGTTGTTGGTTTTGTTGAGCGTCACCACGTGAGCGAATTCATGCCACAGGACGGCCTCCCAGTTCGACGGACTGCTGCCTTGCGAAGCCGGGCTGTTCATCGTAATCACGCGACCGAAGCAAACGCCCAGAAAGCCCGCCCCGCCGGGCAGCCCGAAGGTGCGGATGGCGAAGTCTTGCTGTCGCGGGAAGATCTCGACGTAGATGGTGCCGTCGAGTTCGACGTCGTATTTCTTGCAAAGCGTTTCCTTCGCGCGGCGCAGCAAGTCGAGCACTCGCTGCCCGTAGATCGCCGCTTCGCGGTCTTCCATTCGCACCGCGAAGCCGTCACTCTTGAGTGTGCGGAATTTGGTCAATCGATCGCGGAGCGTGGTCAGGTTGTGGGCTACCACGCTATAGCCGTCTTCTTTGAACACCTCGTCGGCCAGCTTCCAGCCTTCGAGTTCTTGGCCCAGCCGCAGCAAGTCCTGACAAAGCTGCATCTTGGCGGGCAGATACTTGGCGTCGAAGGCGAGCGCCTGGCGCTGATAGGCCGAACCTTCCGAGAAGCGATACTTCTGCGAAAGCTTCTTGCCGATCAGATGATCGACCGCGGGATTCTCGGCCCACGTCGAGAGCGCTTTGTCGCGGCAGGCATTTTCTTTTTCGGCGTCGTTGTCGAGATGCGCGAGCACGGCGCGATAGGCCCAGGCCGCCGGCTCTTTACGGTTGATCTTCAGAATCCGCGCAACAACTTGTTCGGCCTCTGCGTATCGCTCGGCGTCAACGTGATCGTCGACTAGCAACAGCAGGCCAGGCACATAGTTTTCGTTACGCTCCAGGGCAGCGGCCAGTGCCTGCCGCGACTTTTGAAGATCGCTCGGTTCCAACGCCCTCGCCAGGCCGAAGTGAATCGCCGGATCTTCGGAATCGAGCTTGAGGGCTTTCTCGAACGCCTCGGCGGCCAGGCCGTAATCGTGTTTGGCCAGGGCCAATTCGCCGCTGGCAACGAAAGCCTCCGGCAGCCGCGGCAGGTCTTTCTTGATCTTATTGTATATCTGGCCCAGCACGTCTTTGGCGTCGGCCCCGCGCGAGAGCAGAAAGCGGCCCAAGGTGACCCGGCTGCCGGCGTCGCGGTATCGCCAGGGAGCCTGCTTGACCATCTGCTCGATTTCATTGAGCGCCTTGGCCGCCGCTTCCGCCTCGCCGTTCATGCGCTGCACGCGCACCCCGATCCAGCGGATCTGAATGCTGTTCGGATACCGCTTGAGGGCCGAGGCCAGCGACACCTTGGCCTGTGCGTAATGGCCCATGGCCAGTTCCGAGCGGAGCTTCAAGTGCCGCCACGTCTCCGTGAATTCGCCGTCTTCGATGGCCTCGGCGGCCAGCTTGGCACACTGCTCGTACTGGCCCGTCTTAAACAGCCGCTGGGCCTCGTCGATGTCGGCCGCCGACGCGAGCGAAGGCAATACACCGAGCGCCGCGACGACGAGCGCCGCCCTGAGATAAATTCGAGGGCAAAGAAACAACATAGGCAAACGCGGCGCTGGAGAACGTAAAAGGATTAGGCGTCTCTATGGTGCGACCCACGCAGAGTGCATTTTACTCCAGCGGCACGAATAAGCCAACAAGAATATGTTCCGATGCGTGATTTCGGGGCGCCGGGCGTGTCAACTACGGGTTCAACGGTTTTCTCTTGGTTCCTGATCTGCTGCGAAGAGGGCTCCCAGCAGGAGCTTGCCTCGCTGGAAGCAGGGTCTTTGCACTGCCGGAGCAAGCCCGGGTGGCGGCGGAGCGTTCCCCTGTTTGCCACTTTTTCTACGAAAGCGGGCCACGTTCACCCGGCGAGCCACGAAACGATGGCCATGCCAACCGCAGACATGATACACATCGCGATGAATGAAATGAGCAGCGACAGAAGCAGTTTGCGAAGTGCGTAATGATACCAGCGTGGCCGCGATTCCGGAAAATCGAAGACCAGCTTGTGCGGTAGCTTTCGCTTTGGTCCGGCGGGATTCATCGGATTTGCAAACTCCCTTCTGCCCCCATTATCGAGTCCGGCGCAGCGGAGGGCAAGGGTTGTTGTGTTTCGCGGTCACGACGGGCAGACGTCGCTCAGCAACAATGCGGCGCTCGGGCGATACCTCTGGCGTCAGGCCGGGACGGGTAGCGAGGGGCTAAATGAGCGCGGCTCATTCGGCCGCGTCCGGCAGCCGTTCATGTCCCTCCAGCCGTTGCACAAACCGCGCGATCTGATCCGCCAACTCCCTCCAGCCGTTGTCCATGGGGAGATTGTGGCCGGCGTCTTTCTTGTGGTGAAGTTCTTTTCCGGGCGACGCGCTGTTCTCGTAAAACCGCTCGGCCGCCGGGGTGTCGATGACTTTGTCGTCGCTGGCGAGCACCATCATGTGCGGCAACGTGAACTCCGCGGCGCGGTGGGCGATTTGGTCGATGGTCTCGAAGACGATGTCGTAAAGAGCGGCGGGCACGAACACGGCTTGCAGATCGTAGGCGAGAGCGCGCTGGCTGTGGCCGTCGACGGGGAAGATATTTTCTAGTATCTGGCTGAAGACGAGCAGCCGGCGGCCGATGCGATACCAGGTTCTGGCCGAAAACAGCGGGCTGCGATCGTTGCAAACGCCGATCTGCGGGGCGAGCAGCACGGCGGCGATGACGTCTTCGTTTTCGGCGGGACGGTCGAGCAAGTGTTCGATCAGCAGCGCCGCGCCGAGTGAATGACCGATGACGACGACCCGCCGGTGCCTTTCACGCAGCGATTTGAGTTCCACGTCAATCGCCGTCAGGCATCTTTCGCGACTGGTTCGGGCATACTCTTCGGTCCGCATGGCGAAGCCCGGCAGCCGCATCGCCCGGCAGGTGAAGCCCCGTTCGGCGAGCAGCCCCGCCAGCGGTCGAAACACCGCCGGGCAATCGCCGAAGCCGTGGACCAACAGCAACGCCGTCTCGCCCGAGCCGAGCGTGAAATCCGCGCAGCCGAGGCGCACGCCGCACGCGTCGCGCTCGATCCGCCGTTCCCAGCGGGCCAAGCGAAACCGCACCACGCGGCTGTAGAGAAAATCACCGCTGAGCCAGAGGGCGATCAGGCAGGCAAGTCCGACGGCGAAGTACGCGAGCATGGCAGTAGGTTGTGCTTCAGCATAACGGGGATTGTTATGCTGAAGCATAACCTACTTTGCGGCCACCTTGTATCGCGGAGGGGATTTGGCGAGAATGGCCGCTTCGGTGGGGACGAAAATGACTCTCTCGACCGCTCAAGAGCGGGGTAATTATGGTCTTTGAACAGATCGAAAAGCTGAAGCGGGATTACACGGACAAGTACGTCGAGGTCGACGCCTCGCGGCCGGAGCTGGCCCGGTTTAAGAACATCACCGGCCAGGTGATGACCGTGAACATGAGCGGTCGGGCGTTGGTGCAATTCGACGCCTGGGCCAACATCGGCTGGTACGACATCGACGTCGATTATCTCAAGGTGGTGCCGAAGCCCGAGCCGAAAGAGCCGGCCGCCAAGGCCAAGCCCAAGAAGCCGGCCGCCAAGAAGCCCGCGGCCAAGGCGGAGGGAGGCAAGAAGCTTTCGCCGCTGGAATTAGCCCGCATGCAGGGCGGGGGGAAGCAGGGCGGAGCGGCGGAAAAGTCGGCCGAGAAAAAGCCGGAGTCGACGGCCGGGATTCTCGCCGCGGCCCGACGACCGACGCAGTCGACCGCCGATATTCTCTCGGCGGCCCGTACTTCAAAAAAAGGGGCAGCGGAGGCGAAGCCGAAAGCCGATCGCTCGAAGATGAGCGTGGCGGAGATGATCGCCGCGGCGCGAAGTGGGGATTCGGGCGGGGGCACGGCACCGGCAAAGCCGCAAGCGGAGGAGTCCGTGGCAGAGGAAGTCATTGCCGAAGCGCCGGTCGAGCAGGAAACACCCCTTGAGCAGGAAGCAGTCGAGCAGGAAGCAGTCGAGCAGGAAGCAGTCGAGCAGGAATCGCCGGCGCCGACAACGCCCACGGGCGATTTGCCGAAGGACGTCCCGGGCATGATTGCCTGGTGCCGCGAGCACGACGCCAAGTAGA
>JADFKK010000168.1 GCA_022564995.1 Planctomycetota bacterium
CCGAGTTGTGCGGCACTGGTGTCGCCGGCGGCCAGCCCCTCGGTAATCGCGTCGGCGGCCAACTCGCCGCTCTTCAGGGCGAAGTAAACGCCGGAAGAATAAATCGGGTCGATAAACCCCAATGCATCGCCGACCAACACCCAGCCGTCGCCGGCCCATTGTTTCGTGCTGTACGAAAACTCGCGGGCCACGCGGAACTTGCTCACCAGATGCGCTTCGACCAGGCGCGACAGCACGCCGGTGCAATTGACTAGCTCTTCCTCGAAGACCTGTTCCGGCGTGTCGCGGTCTTTGAGCAGATAGTCGACGTCGCCGACCACGCCCACGCTGCTGATCTCATCGGCCAGCGGGATAAACCAGAACCAGGCACTCTTGGTCTTGGTATGTAAGATGATCGTCGCGCCGCCGTTTTCGCCCGGGTCGCGACGGGCACCTTCGTAATAGCCCCAGATGGCCGCCTTGCGAAGTTGCGGATTCGGCACCACCAGATCGAGCTTGCCGGCCAACATGGTTTGCATCCCGCTGGCGTCGACGACGACCGCCGCGTCAATCTCGTGGGTCGACCCGTCGGCCGTTTGCACTTTTACCCCGGTGGCCCGCGGTCCGTCCATCAGCACGTCCAACACGCGGACTTCGTCGCGACAATCGGCGCCCTTTTCCGCGGCATTCTCGAACAGCATGTGATCGAATTCGCTGCGCAACACCTGCCAGGTCTGCGAGCTGTCTCGCGGGTCGTGGTCTTTGAAGAAAAACGGCTGCGACTCTCGGCCGCTGCCGCTGACAAATTGCACGCTGACCTTCTTGACAAATGTACTGCGGCGCATCTTTTCCAGCACGCCGAGCCGCTCGAAGATCCAATACGTCTCGGGCATCAACGATTCGCCGACGTGAAAGCGCGGCATCGTTTCGCGCTCCAGCAGCAGCGTCTTACAGCCGGCCTCGGCCACCAGCGTCGCGGTCGTCGAACCGGCGGGCCCGCCGCCAATCACAATGCAGTCGAAGGATTCGTTCATGGTGTCACGATTTCCAGCAGCTCGACGGCCGGCTCGCCGTTACAGTGGATGATCGCCGTGCGGCCGTAAGTTGTGCTGTCGGCGGTTATCCCAAGCATCTGGCTAAGCCGCGAAGCGGGGCTGATTTTCCAGAGTTGGGATAACTGCACCGCCCGCAATACGTCGTGATCGATGAGAATTCGGCCCAGCGGCGCGCTCTGGCTCTCGATCTCGTCGCGGACCGCCTCGCCGAGGAAATTGAAATTGACCCGCATGATGCCGTATTGCACGACGTGGCCGTCGCTTTGGCGGGTGAGCAGAATTTCGCGGGAATAAATCTTGCCGGCGGTGTGCGTATTCTGCACATGCACGTCGACCGGCGAGCCGTGATGGGCCTCGATCGTAACGGTCATGTGGTTTTCGTGGGCCAGCAACTCGCAAAACAGCGGCGGCATTTGCTCGGGCTGCACTTCGACAAATTCGCCCAGCTCGGCCGTCGAATCGTAGAACAGGCTGATCAGGGTGTGCAGATCCGGAACCGTGGGGGCGGATGACATCGCAGGCAATCCTCGGCGAGCCCCGAGCGTTAGCTCGGGGGTAGTCAAACACAGGCGGGTGACCGCGACATCACGATTTCGACACGATCGCGGTCAGGTCGGCGGGGATCGTCGGCTGAATCACTTCAACCGACGGTGTTACTTCTTTTTCGGCCGGGCGTTCCAACACGGTGTCGACAAGATAGTAAAACAGCCGACGCAGCTCGTCGGGCTGAATCTCGTCGGCCACTTCTTCGGCCCGTTGTTGATATTTGTCGATCAGCCGCTCGACCTTCCGGAACACGTCGGCTTGTTCGTACAGTTCACGAACCCGAGCCACGCCGGACGCGTCAAGTTGATCGTCGCTGACGAGCGCCTCTAGCTCCGCGCCACCCGCGCCATCGAGACCCTCAAGCGCCAGCGCCCACAGCACGGTCGGTCGGCCGCCGAGCACGTCGCCCGCGGCGGTGAGTTTGTTGTTGTCGTCGCCCTGCCAGTCTTTCAGGTCGTTAATCATTTGGAAGGCGATGCCCAAGTTTCGTGCGAACCGACTGATCGGCTCGACGTACTCGTCGGCCGGCCCGGCCAGCCGCACGCCGCAGTAGGCCGCGGCCTCGAACGCGGGGGCCGTCTTCAGGGCGTATATCTTCAATGCGTCGATCGGCTTGAGCCGCTTGTCGAGCGAGTCGCGCCACAAGAGTTCGGCGCCTTGCCCCTCGGTGAGCTTCATGTGGGCGCTGGCCAGTTGGTCGAGAATATCGGCCGCCACGTCGGGGCCGAGCGCTCTGGCTTCGCGGCTGACCAGCCGGTAACCCAGGCCGATCAAGTAATCGCCAACATTGATCGCCGTGGCCATGCCGAATTTGTTGTGCAAGGTCGGCTCGCCGTAGCGGAACTCGTCGTCGTCTTCGATATCGTCGTGGACCAGCGAGGCCTTGTGAAAGGTCTCGATCGACATCGCCGTGCGTCGAATCGCGTCGGGCAATTCCGCCAGATGTTCGGCCCCGCCGGCCTGCGTCGCCTGGCCGCCGGTCAAGGCATCGTACACCGCCAGCGTGATGAAGGGCCGCGAGTGCTTGCCGCCGCGCGCCAAGAAGTCGTAGGCAATCGCCTCGGTGGCCGCCACCGGATCGAGCGCGCCGATGCCCTCGCCGTTCAGTTCCGCCAGCCGCTTGCCGCCCCGCTGTCGCGGCGCCAATCGATCCAACTCATCCGGCTCGAACATTGCCGAGGCGGCCCGCATCAAGTGAACGTACGATTGAGTCTGCACCGCGGGAGCCTCCTGCTCTAATCGAATCAGGGCGTCGACCCAATCCTCGTCGACCGACGTGTTACGACAATCGCTAGATAATAGCGGAACCGCCGCACAAGGAATACCCGCCAGTAGAATCTTGTCGATGGCCTTTTCCAGCACGTTCAGGCAGGCGACGCCGACAATCGCGTCGACGTAACCGCTGAGAATGATCTTCAGCACGATCGGCGAGCCTTCGGCCACCAGCACCTTGTAACCCATGTCTTCGGCGAGCGTGCGGAAGTCGGCAATGCTGCAAGCACCACAGGTGCGGCAATCCAACCCAAATTCGTCGTAGTCGGCCGGGCAGCCCTCGGCATGTTTCAGGCAGTGCGGCAGTAGAAACAATCGACGCGACGGCGGGGTCGCCGCCACCTGGTCACTCCAAAACTCCGCGGTCAGCACGACCATCACCCAGCCCACATATCCTTCCGGCATTCCTGCCTCTTCCAAGATCGCCCGAGCGACCGTCTCCATTTCGTCCTTGCCCAACGGGCGCGTCTTATCCAGCTTCGCAGCGACCGCGCGGCAGTCCGAGCGCAGCCGCTCGCGCAGCTCCTTGGTTTCCGGCACCAGCTTCAAATGGCTGGTCTTGCGGCGGCGCGTCTTGCGACGGGTCGGCAAGGAAGTGGATTCGCCGGTTGGCGTCAGGCTCGGTTCAGGGGTTACGGTGGCCAAGGGAGTGCTTCCTATTCAGTTCGATTTCGGCTCGAAGTCGAGCTGGGGCGGGTGGGATTTTTCGGCTGCGGATGCTCCGAGCCCGTTGGGGCTCACATCGAGCAAGTAGGCTGCCCGACCGAGTGCCGCGACCGTGAAGATCAACGGATACAAGTCCTCATAATACCACAGCTTGGCGAAGTAAAAACCTATGGGCGACGGTTCGCAGTGACGGCCGGCAAGGGCAGCCTCGGCCAACCACGTAATTCCTTTGGTAATAACATCTTGCGGCGATTGATTACACGCAGATCCGAGCACCGCCTCAAGTGCCACGGCAGTTTCTTCAACACTCGAGCGGCAGCTCTGGTTCCGATCTTCCGATTCCACCGGCCCTCCGCCCCAGCCGCCGTCGGCGTTTTGGCAGCGTTCTAAGAAGGCCAAGCCGCGCTTTGCCGGCTGCTCATCGAATGAACCGTAATCGCGATACGCCAATAACACCCGGGCCGTCCCATAAACCAGATTTTCTTCGACCGGATGGAATTGATTGCCGAACCACAGCGGCGTCCAGCTTCCGTCGACGTGCTGTGATTTGGCCAGATGGTCGAAGCCACGACGGACCGCTGTGCTGATTCGCTCATTTAACTGTGGGAATTCCCCACGCCACACATGCAATGCTCGCAGGGCGTGGGCGGTCAGGTCCGAGCCGCTCCGATCAAACGGCAACGTGCCCCAGCCGCGACAGAACGTCGGCCAGCCGCCGTCACTGTTTTGCAAATCGAGCAGCCAGCCGATGCCGGCCTCGGCCGCCCCTCGGGCCTGGTGTTGGTGTTGGACGTCGGTGCTGGTGAGTGACCAGGCGGCGATAGCCAGCAGCGCTCCGGACGTGTCGTCGACGTCGGGCACGCCGCCGGAGAGATCCGTCCAAGCCCAGCCGCCGGGCGTGGCTTGCGTGTAAGGATGCATCTCGCGATGCTGACAATCGAGCAGCCAACGGAAGCACTCCAGCCGGCTAACGTCTTCGCCGCCGGCAGCCAGCGCGTTGATCGAAAGCGTTGTGGTCCAGGTGGCCAGATTCGTGTCGATCGGCCAAGTGCCGTCGTCGCGCAGTGATTCTGTGAGAAACTCAACGCCCTGCTTCGTGACCGGGTGATCGACGCGGCCGGTCGACGCCAGGCTCATCACGACAAAACTGGTCAGCGGCACCGCTTCGAGAAATCCGCCGCTGGCCGGCTGCATACGCTGCAGCACGCGCAGCGAAGGCTCGACGGCCCATTGGCGCAGCCAGCGGACCAACGGGTTACGCGGCCGGCGGTGAAAAAACCGCGCCTGCCCAATCGCCACCAGCGCCGGAATCGCGTAGCTGACGACCGACAGCCTGAGGAAGCGATAAAACCGCGGCGGCGGACAGGCCAACTCGAACGGCAGCGGCGAAACTTCTTTCCAATCGACCAGCCCTGCCAGCGCGCAGTTGGTCAGGATCGGCACGGCGAATGTTTTGTCCTTGCCGTAACGCAGACGCAGCCCGTCGATGCCGCCCATTTCCGCAATGTAAACTTCGGCTCGCTTCAGCATCTCGTCGTTGTCATTCGCAACGCCAGCCAGATGAAACGCCGCACGCACGAGCATCGTCGTCGAGATATTCGACAGGCTCAGGTCCGTATCGCCCCAACCGCCGTCGCGGTTTTGCGTTTCGGCCAGCCACCGGAGCCCGCCAGCGATCACCGCGTCGTGCGGCCGGCCGCTTGCATCGCCGATCTCTCGCTGCACGATCGCCAGCGCGCTAACGGCCGTGGCCGTCGAAAGGGCCGACGTCGAAAGCCGCCCAATCCAATGCCCGGCCTCGACGCGCCGTGCGAGCAAGTCGTCGCGCGCCGTCCGATAGGCTTTGCGCAATTCCGGAATCGAGACCATGGAGAGCGTCGCAAGGAGTGTTGTAGCGTAGGTTATGCTTTAGCATAACAAAACCCGCGCGATGTTGCCGACGACGCGACGTAATGCTGAAGTATTATCTGTCTCGTGGAACAACATTGCCCTGGACTGCACAGCAGTGATTGGGTCGAGACGGAGAGACCGTTAGCTCTGGCCAACCGCCAATTTCTGGTCACGTCACCGAGCCGATCATAGTGCATGGTAAAGGAAGTTAACAAAGCACCAAAAACAACGTGCCCGCTGACGATCCATGGGCGTCAGCCGGCATTTTGCCCGCACATACTTCCCTTTATCCGACGTTCGCCGTGGCGACCCGCGAATCGTGCCTCGCATTGAGGCGGGCAGTGGGCCTAGTCTTTCTTGACCGGAATCAGTTCCCACAGCTTGATGCTCTTGTCCCAGCTCCCTGAGGCCAGCGTTTTTCCATCCGGGCTATACGCCACGGACCAGACAAGGGCAGTGTGCCCGGTGAGCGTGGCAGTGTTCTTGCCGCTGGCGACGTCCCACAGCCTAACGCTCTTGTCCGAACTCCCCGATGCCAGTGTCTTGCCGTCCGGGCTAAACGCCACGGAATATATCCAGTTGGTGTGCCCAGTCAGCGTGGCAGTGTTCTTGCCGCTGGCCACGTCCCAAAGCTCGATGCTATTTTCTACACCCCCCGATGCTAGTGTCTTGCCATCCGGGCTAAAAGCCACGGCCTGAACAAAATCGTTGTGCCCTTTCAGTGTGGCAGTAATCTTGCCGCTGGTGACGTCCCAAAGCCAAATGCTCTTGTCCAAGAATCCCGTGGCCAGGGTCTTGCCGTCCGGGCTAAACGCTATGGAACTGACGGTGGCGTGCCCTTTGAGCGTGGAGGTGTTCTTGCCGCTGGCCACGTCCCACAGTTTGATGCTCTCGTCGTTACTCCCGGACGCCAATGTCCTACCATCCGGGCTAAATGTTACGGAACCGATAAAGTCGGTGTGCCCTCTTAGCGTGGACGTGTTCTTGCCGCTGGCCACATCCCAAAGCTTGATGCTCTTGTCCACGCTTCCGGAGGCCAGGGTTTTGCCGTCCGGGCTGAACGCCACGGCGTGAACGTAGTCGGCGTGCCCGATGAGCGTCGCAGTGCTCTTGCCACTGGCCACGTCCCACAGCCGGATACTCTTGTCCATGCTCGCCGAGGCAAGGGTCTTTCCATCCGGACTAAACGCTATGGAGTTAACCTTTGCGGTGTGCCCTTTCAAAGTTTTTCTTAGCTTCGGTTGGCCCGCTACCGGGCGGGCGAGCGTGACCGCCAGCACCATGGTCAGTAGGAGCGTTACTCGTTGGTTTCGTGAAAAGATGTTTTGCATGGTAGGGCCTTTGTAAACCACAATAAGCCAGAATCCTGTAACCGTCTCGACGAAGGTCATTTTATAGCGTTCAGTCCGTCCGTGCCACCGCAGCCGCGACCCGTGGCTGCTCGTAATCGCGGTCATTTTCGACAGCAAACATCTACACATCAATTTTGATGTACAATCAAAATGAACGAACTTGCCTCAAACGGAGATCATTGGCTAATGCGATGAAAGCGGCGGGACGCCGTGGTGAATTGGCTTCGGGACATTGGCCGCGGGAATCAGAGAGCGATCGAGCGAAAGCAAAAGTTCGAGCGCGCCCCAGAGAAGCACACATTTCAGGAGCAATGAAAATGGCCAAGACACTTGATGCGGTTGAGATTCTGAAACATCGATACGGGCACCTTCCCGGTTTTGACCAAGGCGTAGCCCAGGAACGTATCAATGTCCGGGTTGCGATGGAGATTTATCAAGCTCGCCAGGAGGCCGGCTTGTCGCAGCAAGAACTCGCGGAGTTGGTCGGCACGTCCCAGCAGGCAATTTCTCGACTAGAAGATGCCGATTACGATGGACACTCTTTATCGATGCTGCAACGCATCGCAGCGGCACTCAACAAGCGAGTCGAGATTCGCCTCGTTTCGACAGACTAAAGGCGGGAGCGTAGTTCGCTTGCGACTTTATCTGGACAGGCGGGCGAGGAGACTATGCGGTTAGGCGTTAGCCTATCAGAACAGCTACGGTGTTATGCTAAAGCATAACCTACGCTCATTTACCAGCGATCGGTACGAAACGACGAAGCTGGCAGGCCGGCCTTGTTCATTAGGTTGGGCTCGGCGATTTGGTGCCAGCCGAAGCGCACGGCGACGGGGCGTTTTACGGCGGGGCTTGAAATGATGAGGCTCTTGCCGTCGATCTTGGCTGCGGCCGGCACAAATTTCTTGTCGGAGCCGGCGATGGTGAACCAGGAGAGCGGCTTGCCGTCTCGCGAGGCTAAGCCGCTAGCGGTGTGGGCGAACGTGAGATGAATTTTGTCGCCCTCGACGCGCATCGACTTGTAGAGTGGGCCGGAATAGACGAGATTCTTCTTTCCGTAAGTTTTGGCCAAGGCCAACACGGCCAGCCGATTGCCGACGGCCTGTTTGTTGCGGGGGTGGGCGGTGCCGATGTTGCCGACGTCGTTGGTGACGATCATGCCGGTGTTCGTGATTTTCAGCGCCGCGGTCTGGGCTTCCCAGATGGCCGGGAGCTGATCTTTCGGCTTTCCGCCCCAATTGAGCGGCGCGAGCTGCACGTAATAAAACGGAAAATCACCCCGGCCCCAGGTCGCCCGCCAGCCGTTGATCAGCGCCTCCATGCGATGATAGTACAGCATCCCATCGCCGACGTTCCCTTCGCCCTGATACCAAATGACGCCCCGCATGGCCATCGGCGCGAGCGGATGAATCATGCCGTTATACAATTCTCCGTCGACCGGCTTGTCTTTACCCACGAGCGCAGCGACCGATTTAACCCCGACCGCCGGCGTCCACGGTTCGATACGCGTGCCGTTGACCGCCGAGACCACCAGACCGACCGGCACGTTCAGTTCTTTATGAATTCGGCGGCCGAAGAAATAGGGCACGGCCGGGGTATAGGCAATCGTTTTGCGCGAACAAACCTGCCACGGCGCCTTGACGACGGTGGTCGGCTTCTCGCTGCGTCGGGTGCGGACGTGGAGCACTCGAATCTGTGGATAATTCGCCGCCACCATTTCCGCGTCGTGGTTTTTCGAGTGCAAGACGATCCAATTCATGTTCGACTGCCCCGAGCAAAGCCAGACTTCGCCGATGAGCACGCCGGTGACGGCGATGGCGCTACTGCCTTTGACGGAAAGGACGTGCGGGCCGCCGGCCTGCATGGCATCGAGCGTTACTTTCCAATTACCCTGGGCATCGGTCTTGGCGGTCTTCGTCTGCCCGGCGATCGAAACGCGGATCGTTTCGCCCGGCCTGGCGGTTCCCCACACCGGCACGGGCCGTTCGCGTTGCAGGACCATATTGGTGCTGAACGGGCCGGAAAGCGTAACGTCGGCGGGCGCGTGAACTGGCGTCAGGCCGATCAGCGCCAAGGCGGCGAATGTGCCAAGAAAGCGGGAACAACGCATGGTGATCTTTCGTGGATTGTAAACATCGCGATTGAGTGGCTGAGAAGGAAATTGTACGATGCGGCAGCGGCTCTGTCACGGTCGAGCGATTGTGATTAGGCTATAAGATAACGTGGCACAGGCGTCTCGCCTGTGTGATAATAACGTGGCACAGGCGTCTCGCCTGTGAAACACCGGCGGGACGCCGGTGCCACGGAAGCACGCAGGGAGATTCATCTTGACCGGCGCATTCGACACTTCTCTGCTTGCCCGGTTTGCGCGCCATGGTATTTACATTGGCCGCAGTCATGGTGAGCCGCAAGGCGCTAGCCGCGGGTTTCGTTCGGGAAAACGTAACCTCGATTCACCGGCGGCTAGCGCCTTGCCGCTCACAGTAAGTGGCATTGTGCTTGCGGCCGTATTGTCGTGTCCATGCACGACCGCGGCCGACGATACCAAGTCGATTGTGATCGCCGCCGTCTCGTGCGAGATCAGGATTCGCGATACGGCCGGCAATCTGAAGCGAATCGAGGCTTGGACGAAGCGGGCCGCGGAGCAACAGGCCGATCTGGTATTGTTCCCGGAATGCACCATTCATGGTTGGTGGCAGTCTCGCGAGAATCGCAAGTTTTCCGAAACCATCGACGGCCCCTCGATCGCCCGAATTGCCAAGATCGCCCGCCGGCACCAAATCACGATCGCCGTCGGCATGACGGAGCGCGACGGCGATAAGTTCTATCTGACGCACGTGATCGTTGGCCCGAACGGAGTCATCGGGCGGCATCGCAAAAGCTCTTTGTCCGGCGGAAAAACGGGCGAAGGACGGGTCTGGGACGCCGGCAACGACGCCAACATCTTTGACATTCACGGTTTCAAGATCGGCGTCGCGATTTGTTTTGAATCGGTCCATCCCGCGACCTGCCGAAAGCTCAAGGCCAACGGAGCCGAGATTATTCTTGCCCCGTACGCCAACGGCACGCGGCCGGCCGAGATTCTCGACCCGGCGAGAAAGCAGCGATCCTGGATGTGGCAGCGCGTGAAAGAAAACCAACTCTGGTACATCGCCTGCGACGCAACACCGCACGATAAGCGGGGCAAACTACAGCCCGGCGCCGCGTATGCTGTTTCACCTGCGCAGCGGCTCATCGCCTGCACGCCCAAAGACACGCCCGGCGAAGCGATGATTGTGGTGCGCATCGAGAAAAAATGAAATCACCGACGGAAGTGCGACGCCGCAAGTCGTTTCGGTGCCTCGGGCGACCCTGCGAGCGACGATTTGGCCGCCGTCCGGGTGAGCCGCAAGGCGCTAGCCGCGGGTTTTGCACGGGAAAACGTAACGTAGATTCACCGGCCGCTCACCGCTACCGAGCTCTGCCGCTTTGTGCGGTGTTGGCGTAAAGCTAGACAAAATACGCCGATCAGAAACATCATGGTGCCATTTGGTTCAGGCACCAACAAGCCGTACTGTAGATGGTCCATCTCAAATGCTGGACCTTGTCCGACGTGACGTGAAGTTATTTGAACCGAGAATATCTCCCGGTCGCTGACAACACCCACGAATCTGTCCTCGGGCGTCGTCCCTGTGAAGAACTCATCACCGAAAAACTCAGAGTACTTGTGTGTCGCAAAAATATTGGAGTCTTCGTCGAAAAGATCAATCTTAACGGTGCTGTCTTGTACCCCATCGGTCCAAACGAAGCCAAATGTGTTTGGAAGATAACCTAGCTCGTCTCGGTCAAATGCAAATCTGATGAACCACATTACTTGAGGTGGATCGGAAGCCGTAGCAACAGATGTACGCGAACGAAGAGAATGGCCGGAAATTCCATCGCCGTCAATCGGACCCGAATCGCCATCTACCGAATCGGTGAATGGACTTGGGGCGACCACGCCTGGATGCGTGAGCGGAAGCAGCGGGTAATAGACACCTGGTGTATTTAACTCGCCATCTTCAAAATCTTCAAGAAAGAATTCGCGGAAAACGCCTCCGCTGACGTCGCCATTGAGAAAGGGGCTGTCGCGCTCACTGAGATACGGCACAGGGCCAAGAAAGACAACACCCGCGAACGCCGAAGATGTGCCAATTCCATATTCAAGTAGGAGCAGAGTCGACACGCACAAGACGGTTGAGATTCGTCTTGGAATTAGTTGTCGCATCTTTTCCTCCTGCTCAATTACTCAAGGTTGGCGGCGATGTATGAAGCCGCCTCTTGAGGGCAACGCAAATGCACCGTGCCAACGGATTTCTAGCCGACAGGGGGTCGGCAAGTATGGGTGTTGCTTCTACTAGCACCACTATACTGTCCGGGGCAGATGAGGTCAAGCTCGGCGTACCAATCGGCCGACTCCTCGAGCTCGGCGGTCGCCGCGGGATGAAAGTCAATCCTCACGGCGGACGTCCAATTTGTCGAACAGACGTTGGCGAATCCGCGGCCAAGATTCCGTGGTCACGGTCTCGGCGTCAATCTCCGCGGATCGCCGCTCGATTTCCTCCAGCCACAGCCCAGACAGCGCCGGCGGTGCATCGTCGGGCACCGTCGCGGCCAATTCGTCGATCAGTTGTAATCGCTCGGTAACAGGTAGCTGACGAGCAGCGGAAAGGACAGACTGAAAATCGGACATGGTGATTACCTCCACGGCTCAGTATACACGCCCGAGTATATGTCCGCCTCCCCGAAGCTTGGGTTTCGTCTGGTGCCTCGTCGTTCGTTCTTCACGAGTCGACCCCAGCCACCCACAGCTTGCACCCAATGCCACTTACTTTGGTCACGGTCTGGGTGAGCCGCAAGGCGCTAGCCGCGGGTTTTGTGCGGGCGAGCGTAACGTGGATTCACCGGCGGCTAGCGCCTTGCCGCTCACCGCTACCCGCGCGGTTTCAGCACGGTGATTCCCAGCGGCGGCAGCGTGAGATTCAGCGAAAACGGCCGGCCGTGGGCTTCTTGCTCGTCGGCCATTAGCCCGCCGCCGTTGCCGACGTTGCTGCCGGCGTAGTGCTCGCTGTCGCTGTTGAAAATCTCTTCGTACCAGCCGCCTTGCGGAACGCCGAGACGATAGCCCTCGCGCACGACCGGCGTAAAGTTGCAGGCCACAACGAGATAATCCTGCGGGTCTTTGGCCTTGCGCATGTAAGCCATGATGCTGGCTTCGTAATTGTGGCAGTCGATCCACTCGAAGCCGTGCCCCTCGAAGTCGACTTCGTGCAAGGCCGGCTCGCGTCGATAGACGGCGTTGATGTCGGCCACCATCCGTTGTAGGCCCCGGTGCGATTCCCACTGGAGCAAGTGCCACTGCAGGCTCTCGTCGTAATTCCACTCGTTCCACTGGCCGAACTCGTTGCCCATGAACAACAGCTTTTTGCCGGGATGGGTCCACATGTAGCCGTACAGCAGCCGCAGGTTGGCGAACTTCTGCCACAGATCGCCGGGCATCTGGTCGAGCAGCGAGCCCTTGCCGTGGACCACTTCGTCGTGCGAAAACGGCAGGACGAAGTTTTCGGTGAAGGCGTAGATCAGGCTGAAGGTCAGCTCGTCCTGGTGATACTTGCGGTGGATCGGCTCGTGCTGCATGTAGCGAAGTGTGTCGTTCATCCAGCCCATGTTCCACTTCAGGCTGAATCCCAATCCGCCCAAGTACGTCGGCCGCGAGACGCCGGTAAAGGCGGTCGACTCTTCGGCGATGGTCAGCACGCCGGGATGCCGCGCGTGCGTCTGTTCGTTGAATTCCTTGAGCAGCGAGATTGCTTCGAGGTTTTCCCGTCCGCCGAATTCGTTGGGAATCCACTCGCCCTCGTCGCGGCTGTAATCGAGGTAGATCATCGAGGCCACCGCGTCGACGCGCAGGCCGTCGATGTGATATTTGTCGAGCCAGAACAGGGCGTTCGACAGCAGGAAGTTACGGACTTCGTTGCGGCCGTAGTTGAAGATCATCGTGCCCCAGTCAGGATGCTCGCCTTGCCTGGGGTCGGCGTGCTCGTAGAGCGGCGTGCCGTCGAACTGGCGCAGGCCGTGCCCGTCGCGGGGAAAATGGGCCGGCACCCAATCGATGATCACGCCGATACCCGCCTGATGCAGTTGATCGACGAAGTACATGAAATCTTCCGGCGTGCCGTAACGGCTCGTGGCGGCGAAATAGCCGACCGTCTGATAGCCCCAACTGCCCGAAAACGGATGTTCGCTGATCGGCATTAACTGCACGTGCGTAAAACCCATCTCGCGGCAATAATCGACCAACTGGTGGGCCAACTCGCGGTAGGTGAGCCAGCGGGTGGGATCGTCGTCCGGCCGGCGCCAACTGCCGAGGTGAATTTCGTAGGTGGAGATCGGCGCGTCGAGCCCGTTGTGCTGCGCGCGGCTGTTCATCCAGGCGTCGTCGTTCCACTGGTGCCGGCTAAGATCGGCCACGACCGAGCCGGTTCGTGGCGGCAATTCGGCGGCGAAGCCATAGGGGTCGGCCTTTTGCTCGATGTGGCCGTGATGGTTGATCTGATATTTGTAGGTCGCGCCCTCTTCGAGTTCGGGCACAAACAGCTCCCAAAACCCGCTGGGAATGTGCTTGCGCATGGGGTGCCGGCGGCCGTCCCAGCCGTTGAAGTCGCCGATGACGCTCACGCCGCTGGCATTGGGAGCCCACACGGCGAAGTTCACGCCGGCCACACCGTCGACCGTCCGCAATTGGGCTCCGAGCCGCTCGTAGCTATCTAAGTGCCGGCCTTCGGTCAGCAGATGCAAGTCGAAGTCGCTGATCAGCGGCGGAAAGGCGTAGGGGTCGTGCATGGTGTATTGCTGACCGAAATGGTCGATGTGTCGAAGCTGGTAGGAAGCCGCAATGTCTCCGTCGCGCAGCGGACAAACCGCCTCGAACAGCCCGCCCGGGTGAATTTTCCGCATCGGCCGCTCGGCGCTGTGCGGCGAGTCGACCACCCAGGCTTGCCGGGCCTGCGGCAGATACGCCCGCACCGCCATCACCCGCTGGCCATCGGCCTCGACCTCATGGGGTCCGAGCAGTTCAAATGGGTTTTCGTTGTTCCCGTCGATTAACGCACCGACAGCCTGCAATCTCACGGACGTTTGCACTACGCTCCTCCTCAATCATTCCATAGGGTCCGTCATGGTCAATTTTCGTCGCTGGAGTCGCCCCCGTCTAGCAGAGTCGCCTAAATATCGCAGATTATGTATTTGCCGGTTGTGACATGGCCAGTACTAGCCCGACGCGCAAGCGAGGGACGGCATTTCACGGTTGTTCCCTCGCTTGCGCGTCGGGCTAGTGTTGAATTCGCTCTACCCCGCCAGGGCCGGCTGAGGCAGAGTGAAACACGCACCGACGGCCCGGGAAATCCGATCGGCCAGGCTGGCCCGCGAGGGCACATGGCTCAGCCGAGACTTCTTCGCCGGCAAGTTTTCGTCCGCCGCCTCGGCCGCGTCGACTCGCCAGCGGTGGCAGTCGATCTCGTGATATTGCAGCGCCCGATCGAGCCGCTGCCAAAGATCTTGGTTCTTGATGGGCACGATCAGCCCGAATCGCTCCCACCGCCAATCGTCGGCCCGCCATTGGGCCAGCCCGTATTGGATGCCGCGTTTCACGTAGTCGCTGGTCGTGACCAACGTCACTCGCGACGGAGAATCGAGCGATTCCAGCCCGCGGATCACCGCCAGCAGTTCCAGCCGCTCGCCCTTGGCGTCCGGCTCAGCGTCGGTGATGTCGAGCACCTCGCGGCCGTCGGTGTGTTGCACAACAAACCGCCACTTATTGCCCGCGGTGTACCTCTGCGCCTCGGAAAACAGCAGAACCTGCGGTTTAGAGCTGTCCATGGGGAGTCTTTCACTTGGGGAGTGAGATGGCCCGGCGTGTCTCGTCAAATTAACCTATCGGCATCGACCACCTATTCTCTCCAGTTTTCCCAATCAGGCGACTTTGACATGCAGCGATGTACACCAGCCCGACGCGCCAGCGAGGGAACTTACGGGGATAACGGCGCCGCTCCCTCGCTGGCGCGTCGGGCTGGTGATATGCCCCAGAAAAGCTCGAAGCCGCTGGCCTACGCGATGATCTCGCGAATCGGCGTGCCGAAATCGATATCGAGCCGCTTGCGACCGGGGACTTCCAAGCGCCGCGGGTCGAGGCCCAATTGGTGTAGCACGGTGGCGTGCAGATCGGTGATATAGTGACGGTTTTCGACGGCATGAAAACCGAGCGGGTCGGTCGCGCCGTGAACGACCCCGCCTTTGATGCCGCCGCCAGCCAGCCAGATGCTAAAGCCGTAGGGATGATGGTCGCGGCCGTTGCTGTTCTGCGAGCCGGGCGTGCGGCCGAATTCGGTGCCCCAGACCACCAGCGTCTCGTCGAGCAACCCCCGGCGTTTCAGATCGGTGATCAACGCGGCGATCGGCTGATCGACTTGTTGACACAGCTTGGCGTGGCCTTTCTTCAGATTGCTGTGCGCGTCCCACGCCCCGGCCCCGCCGTTGCTGCCGTGAAAAACCTGCACAAAGCGCACGCCCCGCTCAACCAACCGCCGGGCAGTGAGCATCTGTTGGCCGAACGCGCGGGTGGTTGATTGATCGAGCCCGTAGAGTTTTTGCGTGGCGGCCGATTCGTCGCTGAAACGGACCACCTCGGGCACGGCGGTTTGCATGTGGAAAGCCAACTCGTATGACTTGATTCTCGCCCTCATCGCCTCGTCGTGCGGATATTCAATCGCCGCAGTGCGATTCAGCTTGTTGAGCAATTCAAACTCGGCCTGCTGCTCTTCGCGATAAACGTCTTTGCCCGGGGTGGCGAATGGCAGCGGATTGCCGCCCCCGACAGCCAGCCGCACGCCGCTGTGTTGCGGCCCGAGGTAATTCGCCCCGTGCCCTTCCATGCCGCCACAGCAGTCGGCAATCGGGCGGCCCATCACCACGAATTGCGGCAGGTTGTCGTTCACCGAGCCGAGGCCGTAATGAACCCAAGCGCCGATCGTGGGAAAGAATCCGTCGAGCCGGTGCCGGCCGCTGTGAAACTGCAATTGGGCGCCGTGATTGTTGTCGGTGGTCCACATCGACCGCACGACGGCCAGCTCATCGGCGCAGCGGCCCAAATGCGGCCACCAATCGCTCATCTCGATGCCGCTTTGGCCGCGGCGACCGTACCCGACTTGTAGCGGATAGAGCTTCGGCCAGATTTTTCCGTTGGCGTCGTTGGGCACCACGACGCGGACGTTATCCTTAACGAACGGGTTATGCAGCGTGTCGGGATACGGCGTTTCGGAAAACGTCTTGCCGGCGTATTTGGTCAGCTCTCCCTTAGGGTCGAAGCTCTCCAGGTGGCTCACCCCGCCGACCATGAACAGCCAGATCACGTTCTTGGCCTTGGGGGCGAAGTGGGGTTGGCCATCGGGCGGAGACCACTTAGCGCTGTCGTCGCCAGCCACGCCGTCACGGTGCAGCATCGCCCCCAGCGCCAGCGCGCCAAAGCCCATGCCGGCGCCGAGGAATGCCCTGCGGTTGGTGGTCGGTGAGTGTGAATGGTGGGTCATGGTCACTGGTCGTTTCGAGGCGAGGAGCTAGGAGTCGGGGGCTAGGAGCTAGTGCCATTGCAACGCGTAAATTCAGGATCAGCCGCGGGGCGTTAGCCCCCGGTTGGCGCGACGATAACCGGGGGCTAACGCTGGGCTGTTCAAAATTTGGGGTTGTGGGGGTGATTTACGGTTTTTGATTCAGGTGCTTTTGTTCCGTCTCTAATGGACTGCAATTGGCGTGTTTCCAGTGAAACAGCTGTAAAAGCCCTAAATGAGCAAACACAAAGCGGAACAGAAACGGAATCAGCCGCAGTGGTCGTCAACCCCAAATTTTGAACAGCCCAGGCTAACGCCCTGCGGCTGATTACGACGCCTCCAACTTTCCCTAGTCCCCAGCCCCAGCCTTTTATAGCTAGCAGTGAAAGCGTCGCTATCATTTCGCGGGCGACAATGCGTTTCGTACCTAAATACATGTGCTTCGAGTGAGTCGCGTTTTCGTTGCTGCATCGCGTGTCTGCGCGCCACACCCGATTTTGCCAAACTGGCCGTGAAGAATCGCGTTATTTCCCGAGTTTTTTGCAGGTATCAATGCTAGCTATAAAAGGCTGCCCCTAATCCCCAGCCCCCGAACGCCTTACACGGCATCGGTCTTCGAGACCTAACGCTGCAATGTTAGAATACAAGGAGAAAACCTATGACCATCAACGACTGGACCTACTTGGTCTACATCGCGCTGTGCATCGCCGCCACCGTTTGGATCGGCCGCACACTGCGGCTGCGGGGCCGCGCGTTTCTGGCCTTTCACTACGGCGACGAAGCCGCCCTGGCCGATCCGATGAGCGATCTGCTGGCCACCGGCTTTTACACCTTACACATCGGCGTCGCCATGGTGCTGTTGCGTTTCGGCAGCGGAGCCGCCAACCTGGCCCAGTCGATCGAAGTGCTCAGCACCAAGACCGGGCTGATTCTGCTCATCCTGGCCGCCTCGCACTTCGCCCACCTGTGTGTGTTCTCGAAGATGCGTCGCACGGCGGGTGCGTTGGACCGCGCTCCGCGTGCCGCTGAGCCGGTGGACGCGACGCTCGTTCAGGAATCATAGCCGAGGGCCGCAGGCATCGTTGCAACTCGGCGCCGGCTTGGTACGATTGAGACATGCCGACTGTCAATTGCCCCCATTGCCGTTTTTCCGTTGCCCACGACGCGAGCTTGGCAACACGGCCGGTGACCTGTCCGAGTTGCAACCGACAGTTCATCATGCCGCAGATGAAAGCCCCGGCTCCCGCGGAGCCGGCTCCTGTCGCGCCGGCAGCCGCCCCACCTACTCCACCTACTCCACCTACCCCACCCGCTCCTCGAGCGCCGTCTCCGCCGGCCGCCGCGATCGATTCGCCGTTTCAGATCGATCTGTCGGATGAATCCGCTCGGAGCCCAGCGGCGTCGCCGTCCGGCGCTGCGAGCGCGCCGCAAAGACGCACCCACCGGCGAAAGGACAACACGCCGATCATCATCGCCATCGGCGGCGCCGTCGCCACGGTCCTGCTCGGCATCGGCGCAGTCATCGTGCTGACGCTCCTTGACGATAAGTCCAAAGTCGAGTCGAAAGTGTCGCCCGAAGAGCGCCTCGTTGGCAAATGGTCGGGAAAATTCGAATGGGACCGAGAGATTCTCCGGGGCACAGGCGACGAAAGACTGACCGACGAACAATTGGCCGAGGCCGAGGCGATGTTGAAGTCGATGTTGGCGAGCAAGAAAATTGAAGTCGATTTCCGCGGCGACGGAGCCTTCGACGCAACGATGACTGGGGAACCAACAATAAAAGGAACTTGGAAAGTCGCTAGTTCCAGCGGCGATACGATAAAACTCGATTTCGATTACACGACGTCCCCCGAGAACACCTTGGATTTTCGCGATATTCAGTTCACCTCGAAAGATCGCTTCGTGGTCGAGCCGTCGGACGATGCCGAAATGAAAGGCGTGAGCAGGATCTTCACGCGGAAGAAGTAGAGCTACGATCGAACCGGCGTTTCTGGCC
>JADFKK010000169.1 GCA_022564995.1 Planctomycetota bacterium
AAGATACCGGTTTTCTGAGGGATTGGCCGTCTTTGCCACATCCACCCTTTTGGCGCCACCATCTGAATTAACAACATCTGCGTAAATCTGTGTAATCTGCGGACAACACGGCGATACCTGAAACCCCACATCGAGAGCGAGACGACGGTTAACCAGGATGAACCGTAAATGCCTGTCCCGGTCCGGGCGATGGGCAAGGGAGTTGATGCGATGAAACAAGAATTCCATTTGATCTTGGACATCAACGAATTAACCGACGCCGTTGCCGATCCCATTTCCGCACGAGCTAGGAGATGCCTGCCATCGCGTCAACCTGCACGCCCAGCGGTGAAACACCGAGGCTGGTCAAATCGGCGATCGCGGAATCGATTGCCGAACCCAGGGAGTCCGATTCACGGGAAAAGTCGACGTAGGCCCGATCTTCGTTGACCCCGCTAAGAGAGTCCGGACACTGACCGGCAATCCGGTCGAACAATTCGTCGCTAACTTCGGGGATCAGAATGGTAAATCGATGGATCATGTTCTCCGGCTCCTGACCGGCGAATGCGGGCAGTTCTGTACCCGACGAATAATCTGGCGCGTGTGCTCTTCGGGATTACCGGGCGTTGAATAGACGTTAATTCGACAGCCATCACGCCTACACCAACGCCGCCGACATCGAGCGGCTGATCGAAGCGCTCGGCGCCCCGTAGGCCACCGGCCTGCCGCGGCGCGATCGCGGCATTGCCGTTCCGCACCACAAGAAGTTTAATTCGGGTGACCACGACGTTTAGTTCCGCAGGTTCGGTACTCCGACAGCGCGACCGTAGGCGGTCAGCAGTTCTGGGAATGTCACGCCGTAGTGCCGGCGCAGGCTCTCTTCGGCCGTCATCCCTTCCTTGATGCCCTCAATGAATGCCGCGAAGGACTGCGGGTTCGTCTTGATCAGAAACCTGGTAAGGCTGGAAGCGACGCCGTATTGCCAAGTTTCAATCGAGCGGTTCGTGTCGAAGAAATTGGCGCCCACTCGCGGAGTCTTTTTGAGGGCGCGCATCGCGACCGACTCTTTGCCTTTGACGGTTTTACACATGGGAACCAATGAATCACCCACTACGTCGGCGATGCCTTCGTTGATCCAGGAAGGCAAGTGGACGGTCGTCCGAAAGCGGTAATTGACACCGTGGGTGGTCTCATGCACCAACAGTTGAGCAAATTGGCTCGCGCTACCGAAGTAATAGGCGCTGATGATGACGCGGCCGCTTCTATAGGAACGACACCTGCCATGGTTGTGCTCAGCGGGAGTGTTCTGCATAAACTTTTGCTGGAAAGCGACGTATTCGGCCCGCCGCGAAAAGGCGATGATGACGGCTTTTCCTTTCCAGACCGGGGTGCCCCGCTTGATTCGATACATTTTGCACATCGCATGGTGCATCGTGTCGAGAGCTTTGATGAATGGACGGGCCTGTGCGGCAGGGATATCGGAGGAGAACAAGAAGAAATCGGTCTCGTAAAGACGCAAGTTCCTGAACGTCTCGCTGACCTCCTTGACGTCGCGATAATACAGGTCGGTCGTCATTTCGACGTTGATCAGCTTGCCGATCTCGCCGCTGAACGCATCGACTGTTGTCTCGGTCACTTCCGGTTTCTTCTTGGCGACGGAAGCAAGGTAATCCCGGTCGGTCTTGCTCAGTTCAGTCCGGTACGGTTCGTCCACTTGCACGCCGATGCCGGCGCGACCGCAATCAGCAGCACAACGACCAGCAGCATCCATGTTTGTTGCAGTTTCACGTTAAGTGCCTTGAACGGAGAATTGGCGTGAACGAAGCTACCCTCGCGGACCAATCGCCACATACCACGCCAGCGGAAGTTACTGCATCGTACTCCCGGGGGCACTGCTGGGCAAGGTAGGCGGTGACGAAGGGGAATGTCGTCAAAAATTCCGGAGGGCAGCGCCGTGAAGGATTCTCGTGGGTCAAAGGGCACGAATACGAGCACGACGCGCGAGCGAGTGTGCCTGCCAAACAACCAGACCCACTCGCTTGCGCGTCGTGCTTGTATTTGCCCGGAGGGGCGGCAGAAGAGCCTATTGCGCCGCGGCCTACGGGCTTTAGCATAACGCCGCCTTCGCGGCAGGCGTTGCGCAAGGTTTGTTATGCTGAAGCATAACCTACAAACCGCCATCGGAGACGCCTCTACAAGCTCAGAACACGTACACCTTCGATCCCAGCTTCAGCACGACCGGCTCGTCGATGGCGAGATATTTGGCCACGTCTTTGCCGTATTGGTCGACTAGGGCGAAGTACGCTTTGCTGTAACGCTTGATCTTGATCGCCTTTTTCTCCAGCTCGGCGGTGACGGTCGAATCGACCCACTGCTTGCCGCGGCGATAGAAGGTCTTGCTGCCCAGGTTTTTGACCGTGTTGACGATGACCAACTCGTCGCTGTCGGCCTTGCGATAGCGAGCGGCGCCGCTGGGGGCGGCCGTGGTGGCGCGTTGCAGCTTGGCCTTGGCGTCGCGCTGGGCGAAGCCGGCCTTGCCGGCGGTCACCTCCAACTTTTTCAGTAGGAGGTCCGCTCGACGGACATTGAGGGCGAAGTTCTGATTGCCCGTCGCCCCGTCGTCGGCGAAGAACGACGTGTAAGGGGTGAGGATGCCGTGCCGTTGGCTGAGCGTGACGAGCTCCTTGACCAGTTCCTGGTTCTTGCCTTGCAGGTCGATCTCGTCGATCAACTCGCCGATTCGGCGCATCGCCCACAGCTTCTCGACGAAGGCATACGTCTCGTCGCCCGAACTGGCGACCAGTGTGGCCGGGAAGTCGAACGTCCGCTGCTCGCCACCGACCGTGCCGGTGATCGTCACCTTGGCGGTGCCGGCCTGCTTGTATCGCCCGACCAGCACCAACTGTTGCCCGGCAAACAGATCGATCGTGCCCTTGGGATACAGCCGGTTGATCGTCGATCCCTCTTCGGTCCGCGATTTGCCCGGTGCCCGGCGAACAAATCCTTCGACGTCGAATTTGACCGCCACGTCCATCAGCACGGGCGAGTCGATCTTGTTGTATAGCGAGGCAACCCGGTCCTCGATGTCCTCGTTCGGCCGCACATATTCGCTCTGGCCGAAGTTGGCCCGCGCCAGCTTGTCGAGCAGGCGGCTGTTGACGTCGTAGCCGACACCGAACGAAAGCAGCCGGGCACGAACATTATTCTGACTCTTGGCGTCGGCGACGAGTTGCGATTCCTTCGTCACGCCGGTGGTCGGCTTGCCGTCGGTCAGAAAGATCACGTAACTCGGCCGCTTGCTGTCTTTCAACATGCCCAGGGCCGCCTTGAGCGCTCCGCTGATGTTCGTGCTGCCGCCGGCGTAGATTCCTTCGACGAAGCCGAGCGCCTTCTTGCGGCTGTCGTTGTCGTAGCGTTGCAATTCCGGCGCGAAAGTCTCGACCACGCTGTCGTAGGCCACGACGTTGAACAGATCGCCCTCACTGAGGTTGTTGAGCACGAACTTCAGCGCCGCCTTGGCCTGCTCGATCTTCTTGCCGCTCATGCTGCCCGAGCGATCGACCACGAACACGATCGTCTTGGACGGCTGTTTGGCATCCGCCGCCTTCACCTCGGGCGAGGCCAACAGCAGCAGGTATCCGTCTTCGCCCGTGTCGGGGCGATAGCTGATCACGCTGGTGCCGACCGCCTTGCTGCCGACGTCGAACATCAACCGAAAATCGCCGGTCGGAATCTCGTTCTTGCCGGTGTAGGTGACCACCGCTTGCTTGTTGCCCGGACGCTTGATCTCGACCTGGTGCGTCGGGCTGTAAACATTCTTGATGTCCGACTGGCTGTTGATGTTGAGCGTGAAGCTGACCGTCTCGATCGGCTTGGAGGTGTACTTGGCCGTGCTCAGCGGGAACAGGAAATCGGTCAGCCCGCGATCGGTGCGGCAGAGTTGGGTGTAGCTGAGCGACACCTTCCGCTCCGCCCCCGGCGGCACCGGGAAGACGCTCGTCTTGAACATGCCCGTGCCCATCCATTCCAACAGCGCCGGGTCTTGATTCTTCCGCACGATCGCCTCATACGTGCTGCGGGCCTCTTTGGCGTCGAGCAGCTTAGCCTCGTATTCCTTGCCGTCGACCATCAGCGTCAGCCGGCTGATCGCCCCGTCGTAGGGCAGCGGAAACATAAAGACCACTTCCATCTGCCGGCTGCCCGTGTTGACGAACGATTGGGTGACCTGCACCTTGGCGACCTGATCGGCCAACGTAACGCGCACGTCGAGTTGTTTGATTTTGTAGGAACTGGGCACCGGTCGGGGAATCGGCCGGGGAAACGGCCGCGGGCCGGGCCAGATGATCGGCGGCCGGGGCAGCCGCACCTTGCGGTTGGGGGCCACGTCGACCAATAGCCCCTGGCCCATTGCGGCTGTTTGTAGGAGGGCCGGCAGAAGAAGGGCCATCGTCAATAACACCGTCAAAAAGCTCAGTTTCTTACACATGGCCGAATCTCCTTGTCGCCTGGATTAGGACGGAAACCAATCTTAGCCCGAAGCGTAAGCGAGGAACCGCCGGACAAGCGTTTTCTCTCCCTCGCTCCCTCGCTTACGCTTCGGGCTAACATTTCGAAGTTTTCAACTGGCTGCTACCGTTGAGACGAGCCGAACGGCGAAAAAGTTTCGTTCGGAACGGCGTTTGTAGCCGAATTCGCAAGAATTCGGCCACACGGCAATTCGCTACGGCTCTCGGTCGGAATTCTTGCGAATTCCGCTACAAATCGTGCTGGCCTTGCCACGCCGGGGCCTTCCTGGCACACTACACCCCGTTTTTCACAGAGAAATTCCGTCTGTCGTTGCTTTTACGTGATGGGTGCCATGCGTTTCACCGCCCCGCTGATTCTCCTGCTTGTCGGGCTCGCCGGCTGTGCTGCTGCGCCTCCGTCGCCGGGAATCCCCCTGGTCGGCTCATATCCCACGTTGATGGCTAACCCGGCGCTGATCCGCTCGGCCGATCATGAAATGGTCTGGGAGCAAATGGTCGACGTGATTGACGACTATTTCAAGATCGAACGAGAAGATCGTGTGCGGGTCAGCGGCGGCGTGGTGACCGAGGGCCGATTGGAAACGCATCCGCGGATCGGCTCAACGTGGCTGGAACCGTGGCATAGTGACTCCGCCTCGCAGCAGGAAAAGCTGGAGGCCACGCTGCAAACCATCCGTCGCCGAGCAACCGTAACGGTGCGGCCGGCCGAGGGCGGATACCTGATTGACGTGGCGGTGTTCAAAGAGCGCGAGCATCTGCACCGTCCCCAGTTTTCGACCGCGGGGTCGGCCACCTTCCGCCACGACACGTCGATCGAGCGTTACAAGAGCAAGGCCCGCCCCGGGCCGGTGACCCTCGGCTGGATCCCCATCGGCCGCGACTTGGCGTTGGAGCAGCGGATCATCGCCCAATTGCAGCTTCGCTTTGCGGCGCTGTCTGCCCCCATCATCGCCCCACCAACTCCGCCGCCCTCGATCAGCCGATTACCGGCGGTGCGGTAGGCTAGCCCGGATTTCTCACGCGTGTTTTTCGTCCTTCAACACCATCACTTTCTTGTTGGCAAGCCATGTCATGACGTCCTCCTTTCGTGAGAAACCTCTGCTTACTCCTCGATGGCATGAATCGTGGCGGCGACCAAGTCGAGCGAACTGACCATGCCGACGACGTGCCCAGCCTCGTCGAGCACGGGCAAACGATGCACGTGACCAGCGCACATAACGCGACCGGCGTCGATCAGCGACACATCTTCGGCGATCGACTGCACCGCGGCGGTCATGTGGGCGCTGACTAAATCGTCGGCGACGGCACAGACTTGATAGGGTCGCGAGGGAGAATCTTGCGTTAGCTCGTGCTCGGTTTCTTCCTCGCGCGACGCCTCCCGCTGAACGAAATCTGCGGCGCTGAGAATGCCGACGCAGTGACCTTGCTCGTCGACTACCGGCGCGCCGGAGATGCTGCTCTTGAATAGCGTTTCGGCCGCGTCGGACATCGTCGCGTGCGCGGCGATGACCACGACGTCCCTTGCCATCGCGTCTTTGACCGACAACCGCAATAATCTCTCAATCGCACTGTTCATTGGATATTCCCTCCGCAGCGCCGGGTTGGCGGTGCTGTACGAGTTCACACGCATTGGCGACTGCCTTGAAGTCAATCCTAGCCCGAAGCGTGAGCGAGGGAGCGACAGACGAGTGTTTTCTGTTCCTCGCTTACGCTTCGGGCTACGATTTTGAACAGGCTCCTACACATCGCCGTCGGAGACGCCTCCTACAGTGGCCGGAGTTTTGGTATCGCTCTTCACGGTCAAGACCGGGCAGTTTGCCCGCCGCACGACTGCTTCGGCGACGCTTCCCATCAACAGTCGCGTCAGGCCGGTTCGGCCGTGGGTGCCCATCACGATCATGTCGACCTCCTCGTCGTCGGCCAGCCGCACCAACACCGTGGACGGGTCGCCAGCGATCAGCCGATGTTCGTAAGGCACCTGCTTGTCGCCAGGCACAACCGAAGCGAGCATTTTCTCCAGGTCTTGCTGATTCGGATCGGGCGCGCCGTAGTACATTTCGCCGCCCCCGTAGGCCAGCGGCGGCTCTTCGACGTGGACGATCAACAACCTGGCGCCCATGTCGCGGGCCAGTGCGGCCGCGTAGCAGAGCGCCGCATCTCCAATGGTTGAAAAATCGGTCGGCACAAGAATCTTTTTAGCGTTCATGGCTTGGTCCTCCGCTGGACGGTTACCGCGTGCTCGGCGGCCGACGGCCGTCTCCGATTCAATATGGAGCAAGTCGAGTGCCAAAGGGCTTTTGTCGCCGTGGCACCGGAGCCTAAATACGGGCGACGTGGTCGTGACTCTTGTGCATCTCGCGGACGAACATGGCACGTTTTCTCGTTCAACGGCAAGCCGCAGGCGACTGTGTTTTGAATGGGCACCTGACTTAGAAACGCAGTCGCCTGCGGCTTGCCGTTAAACGATCCGTTTGTGGCCGTGGGTGACGCCCCGTACAAACCAATGCCAACCGATGTTTAAGCCCCACAAATGCGTGCGAATTCGCACACCGAGCACATTTTCGCCCATAATGGAAGCCGCCGCCGTCGAGACCGGCCGGAAACTGCCGTGCGCCGTCGACGGGGAAAAAATCCCGCCAATGGCATAGACGTTGCAGATTTCAAAGGGCGGTTGGAGCGTTGCTTTCCGTAACTCGAGACTTGAGGCCTGACCGCTATTCTTCCTCAACCCCTCACGCCTCAAGCCTTCCTTTCTCAACTCACAATTCGCTACAGCCGGACGAACCGTATTCATCATGCTGCTAGACGTGTCTTCAAAATCAGTAAGAGGTGACCATCATGCGTGACTCAGAGCCGATTGATTTGCTGGTGGTCGACGACGACCCAGATTTTCGCAGCACCATTGTCAGGCGCTTCCTGCGGCGTGGCTATCATGTGGAAGAAGCCGCCAACGGCGAGGAGGCGTTGGGGTTGTGCGGGCGCCGGCAGTTCGACGTGATGATTCTCGACATGGTGATGCCCGGCCTCTCGGGCATTGAAGTGCTGGAGAAACTCAAAGAGAACCATTCGGAGTGCGAAGTCATCATGCTCACCGGCCAGGGCACGATCGAAATCGCCGTGCAGGCCATGAAGCTCGGCGCCTTCGATTTCCTGAGCAAGCCGTTTCCTTTGGCGGAACTCGAAGTGCTGATCGAGAAGGCCTACGACCGGCGAGAGCTTCACAAGGAAAACAAACAGCTTAAAGCCGCCCTCAAACGCACGCAGGGTAGCTCGGAGATGATCGGCAATTCGCCCGCCATGCAAGAGGTGTTTCGTCTCATCGCGCGTGCCGGTCCAAGCGATAAGGCGATTCTCATCGAGGGCGAAAGCGGCACCGGCAAAGAACTGGCCGCCCGGGCGCTACACCAAAGCAGCCGGCGGGCAGACAAACCGCTGATCGTGATCAACTGCGCCGCCTTGCCCGAGACGCTGCTGGAAAGCGAACTGTTCGGGCACGAGAAGGGCGCTTTTACCGGCGCCATCAGTGCCAAGCCGGGCCTGTTCGAGGTGGCCGACGGCGGCACGCTGTTCATCGACGAAATCGGCGAAATGAGCGGATCCTTGCAGGCCAAGCTGCTCAGGGTTTTGGAGGACGGATCGATGCGCCGCGTCGGATCAATCAAGGAGCGTCGCGTCGACGTGCGTCTGTTGGCCGCCACGAATCGCAATCTGACGCGAGAGGTGCAAGACGGGCGTTTCCGAGAGGATCTGTTCTATCGGATCAACGTCATGTCGCTTTGTATGCCGCCGCTGCGCAATCGAAACGGCGACATCGCCCTGCTGGTCAAGCAATTCCTCGGAACCGACTGGCAAATCGCACCCGAGGCGATGCGGATGATCGAGCGTTACGACTGGCCCGGCAACATCCGCCAACTCAGCAATGCGCTCGAACGGGCGAAGATCATGGGCGATGGCCATCTCATCGGACTTAACGATTTGCCCAGCGAAGTTTCCGGCGGTCGTCCGGCGCTCACGCGCAACGGAGGTCATGCCGACGGCGACGAGTTGGCGTCGATCGAGCGGGCTCACATCGTCGACGTTCTAACGCGGGAGGGCGGAAACAAAGCCCGCGCGTCGAGGGCCCTGGGCATCAACCGGCGGAGCCTGTACCGGCTGATCGACAAGTACGAGATTCGTCTGACCCGCGAGACGGAGCAGGCACATTGATCCCGCGCGGATTAGGGACTGGGGACTGGGGACTGGAGCTTGGGGACTGGAGCTTGGGGGCTGGAGCTTGGGGATTGGGGATTAGGGATTAGGGATTAGGGATTAGGGGCCGAACGATCGGCAGCCGCTTTCAAATTCCAGATCCCAGCCCCCAGATCCCAGCCCCCAGATCCCAGCCCCCCGCGTCGAAGAAAACTGCCCATCGAAGCAAACTCCACTCCCCGCAAATCTCCGTTGACTCAGTGTTGCATAACCACAAGGAGATGCCATGACCAACGAAACGCCCGGCGACGTCGGACCCGACACACGGCTCGACGAAGACGCCTACCCGGTTTGGAAAAGCTCGTTCGACTCGCAGACGCGGCACGATCAGGTTGACGAAGATCTGCTCGCCGGTATTTCCGTTGCCGGCCTGTTGACGGCCATCGTCACCATGGGCGTGATTCTCGGCGCCGTGGGCGTGTTGTTCTGCATGATTTGAGCCGGTTATTCGCCGTCGGAGACGCCTCCTACAGTTCCGGTCGACCCGCGCGAGAGTTGGACGTGGAATTGCGTTCCTTCGCCGAGGATCGATTCGGCCCAGATTCGGCCGCCCTGCTGCTCGATGATGCACTTGGTGAAGTACAGCCCCAACCCCGACCCGGGCTCGCCGCGGTGTTGGGGCAGCCGGCGAAACGGCACAAAAATTCGCTCGAGTTCGTTGGCGGGGATTCCGGGACCGTTATCTGCGACGGTGTAGATGCAATCGTTCTGCTCGATGCGGGCGGAGATTTCGATTCGCCCAGGCACTTTGTCGACGAACTTGGCCGCGTTGGAAAGCAGGTTGTAAAAGGCCTCGCGCAGCCGCACCTTGTCTGCTTGCACCGTGGGAAGTTGGTCGGCCACGACGAGCGTAATGTTCTTTTCCTTGAGCAGCGGGCGGACCCGATCGATGGCATCGTTGAGGAAATCCTCGCCGCTGATTTCGGCATTCGGACTGCCATCGACCGCGGCGATGGTCGCGGCCAACAATTCGTCGATCGTGGCACTCATGCGATAAGTCCGCTTGACGGCCAGAGAGATCAGCGCCCGCGCTTCTTCGGGCATGTCGTCGCCGAATTCGTCGATCGCTTCTTCACACAGATTGGCCACGGTGGCCAGCGGCGTCTTCAAATCGTGCGAGGCGAGCTGCGCGAATTGCTTGAGTTCGTTGTTGGCCCGCCAGTACATGTCCAGGGCGCTGCGCATTTCTTCCGTGAGTTGGGCGAAGTAGGCGTCAAGCGTAATTCCAATGTCGAAGATAATCGCCTTGAGCAGCGGTACGATTTGCTGAAAAAACTGCTGAACCTCGGGGCTGCCCTCCTCGGCCAGATAGCGGAAGGAATGCTGGATGTATTGGTTGTACCCGCCGAGAAACAGATGTGGCTCGATACCGTTGTCGGCATGTGCCTTGCCCACTTTGCGGCGCTGGTTGAGATAATCCTCGTCCCACTCGGCCGCGAACATCGACTCGAGGTGTTCCTTCTGCAGCGTCTTCAGGCGAGTCACTTGCTGCGGATCGCTCAGGAACCCGGCAGTTTCTTCAAACGACAAAAGGTGTTTGTAGAATGCTTCGACGAACGGCTCAGCGTAGCTGCGAAACTTTGGCGCTAACTGCCGCAGCTTCTTTGCGTCGGCATCGGTCATTTCCAGAAACGCCAGCCACGTGTCTAAGTCGACCTGATGATCGTCGACACGAGGCTTGCCGTTGTCTGGGGGATCGATTCGTTCTACCTCGGACATAAGATTGGCCGCTTTCGTGTCAGATGGGGACCGTCAGATTTCCATGAGTCGGGCTGGCCTCGGAACCATTGAGTCTATCGCAACCGCCGTGGACTCCACCACCCCGCCCAGCCTAGTTCCCAATGTCACTTACTTTGGCCGCGGGTTTTGTGAGCCGCAAGGCGCTAGCCGCGGTTAGCGTGAGCCGCAAGGCGCTAGCCGCGGTTAGCGTGAGCCGCAAGGCGCTAGCCGCGGTTAGCGTGAGCCGCAAGGCGCTAGCCGCGGATTTTGTGCGAGAAAAACGCAACGTGGATTCACCGGCGGCTAGCGCCTTGCCGCTCAAAGTAGGTTCCATCATCGGCACCCGGCCATGTCTTGACCGCTCAACTCAGTACTAAGTAGTCACCAGCCACATTCGCGTGCCGGGCGCAATTCGCGACGTTTTGCCCTTTTGCCGAGTCACCCCAATCGGAGTTATCCCATTTTTTCGGGTTGTCGAATCTGCCCGATCTCTGAATAATCGACCCACTTCGGCCGGCGATTTGATTCGCCTGGCCGTTATGCGTTAGAATGATAGCGCCAGTGTGCTGCCGATGGCACCGATAACAAGTTAGCCAGAGGCCATCGCCGTCCCGTCGTGGCACCGGCGACATTTTCGTGGCACCGGCGTCTCGCCGGTGGAAACCACAGGCGAGACGCCTGTGCCACGAGGCGATCCGTGTTACCTTTTTTCCAGCCTTCCTGGAAACCAACACATGCTTACCATCTTCGACCGAGCCGATAAGTCTCGCCCGTTTTGCGACGGACTCTCTCGCCGAAACTTCCTGCGAATCGGCGCCTTGGGCGCCGCCGGCGTGACGCTGCCGCAGCTCTTTCAAGCCGAGGCCGCCGCGGGCATTCGCGGGTCGAAAAAATCGGTGATCTTGATCTATCTGGTCGGCGGGCCACCGCATCAGGATATGTTCGACCTCAAGCCCGACGCCCCCAAGGAAGTCCGCGGGCCGTTTAACCCGATCAAGACCAACGTGCCGGGCATCGAGATCTGCGAAGAGTTTCCGCTGATGGCCCGCATGATGGATAAGTTCACGGTGATTCGCTCGCTGTGCGACGCCCAAAACGACCACAACGCCTATCAATGTTTCACCGGCCGCGACCAACGCAAGCCGAGACCGACCGGCGACTGGCCGCAGTTCGGCACGACGGTATCGAAGCTGCAAGGCCCGCACGATCCGGGCGTGCCGCCGTTCATGAGCGTTTGTTACACCTGCACGCACGGGCCGTACAACGAGCCGGGCCCGGGCTTCTTGGGCGTGGCCCATAGCGGTTTTCGTCCGCTCGGCGACGGTCGGGCGAACATGACGCTGCGAGGCATCACCACCGACCGGCTGGGCGATCGCAAGTCGCTGTTGAAAAGCCTCGACCGCTTCCGCCGCAGCGCCGATGCCTCGGGCAAGATGCAGGGGCTCGACGCCTTTACCGAGCAGGCCATCGGCGTGCTGACTTCCTCGCGGCTGGCCGACGCGCTCGATCTGTCGAAGGAAGATCCCAAGATCGTCGAGCGTTACGGCACCGGCGATCCGAAGAAGATGATGGACGGCAACGGGGCTCCCCGCGTGCCGCAGAGTTTCCTGGTCGCCCGCCGGCTCGTCGAGGCGGGCGCCCGCGTGGTGACGGTCAACTACAGCAAGTGGGACTGGCACGGCGGCCCCGGTAATTCGATCTTCAAGCGCGAGCGAGAAGATTTCCCGGTGCTCGACAAGGCCATCACCGCGCTGGTCGAAGACCTGCACCAGCGCGGTCTCGACCAAGACACCACCGTGTTGGTCTGGGGCGAATTCGGCCGCACGCCGACCATCAGCGCCAAAGTCGGCCGCGATCACTGGCCCAACGTCGCCCAGGCTCTCTTAGCCGGCGGCGGCATGAACAACGGCCAAATCATCGGCGCCACCGACCGCCTCGCCGGCGAAGTGGCCGACCGCCCGGTGCGCTTCGCCGAAGTCTTCGCCACCCTGTATCACAACCTCGGCATCAACGTCGAGCGAACCACGGTTCGCGATCTGAACGGCCGTCCGCGATATCTGGTGGATGGCGGAGCCGGGCCGATTAAAGAGTTGGTGTAGGGTGCCATCAAGTGGAAGTTCCACTTCATCGGCATCGTCTCAGGTCGCCGGTGGCTCCGATCGGGGTTACAATCGACGACTGCCCCGAACACAAACTCAGGAGCCGCCCGCATGAAAGCCATCGCCATTTTCCTGACGTTCCTTCTTCCCTCGGTGATGCAGGCTCAGCAGAAACTCGACGCGAAGATTGCCACGCTGCCGGCAGCACTGGCATCGAAGACGCTCTCCTTCAATCCTGACTACCTGGTCTATGCTCCCAAGGAGATCAAGAAGTCGGCCAAGTTGCCGCTGGTTATTTACCTGCATGGCGCCGGCGGGGTGGGCAGAGACGCCAGCAGAAACAAAGGCCGGACGCGGCCGATCGTGAATTACATTCAAACCAAGGGCGAACCGATGATCGTCGTCGCGCCGCAGTGCTCGAGGAAAACCAAAGGCGTCAAAGCCATCTGGCGGGCGGGCGATCTGAACCTCTGGCTCGGGCACTTGAAGGCCACGCTGCCGATCGATGAGAAGCGGATCTACCTGACCGGAACCAGCATGGGCGGATACGGCACTTGGATGTGGGCCGCGTCGAATCCCAAACATTTCGCCGCCGTTGCCCCACTCTGCGGCGGCCTCGGCCAAGGCGGCCCCAAAGACATCACCCCCGACTTCGATCGATGGGCGAAGAGCTTATCGACCGTGCCGCTGTGGGCATTCCACGGCGGCAAAGATCGCGTCGTGCCGGCCGATCGATCGGAGCGAATGGTCAAGGCGATGAAGGACCACGGCGGTAAGAACGTGAAGCTGACGGTTTATCCCGACTTGCGTCATGCGATCGCCAAGGAAACTTATTCGAACGCGGAGTTTTACGAGTGGTTGTTTAAGTGGGGAAAGTGATGCGTGAATGACGAGGGTGCAATTGCGGCCACTCACGCGCGTAGCTACGCTCGCCAGAGCGTGGATTGAGCGTGTCCACCGTCTGGCGACGGTAGCTACATCGGCGCTGCCGACGCGTTGGCCGGCGATAAGAAGTTTGGCGGCGCCTGGCCGATCTGGCCTTCGCATCTCGATGCCGGCTCGGTACACTGTCACCTCGATTGACCGGCACCGTTTTCACCACGACCGACTGGAGAAGCCAACTTCTATGGACGCGATTGACTTGACGAACCTTGAGATTACCGTGCAACCCAGCGACCTTGACGAAGATCAGTTTGTTAGCATCTGGAACGTGGCGGCCTCGACGATGGGCGGCGACGCATATCAGGCAAGATTTCTCGCCAGCAAATTTCTGGGGTTTCTCTGCAAGCATCGGTGCGGGTTTACCGCGACGAGTCCTGCGGATGCCACCTACCTGGATGAGTGGTTCGAACGAGATAATTCCTTGCTCTATGACTGGAAGCCCGAAAGCGACAGGGTCGATGTGTTTTCCCAACACGTCCACGTGCCGTTCGATTTGTTTCGAAACTTCTTACGGGACCACGGTTTTCAGGCCGACAAGAATTACAGTCCTCGCCGTGCCGATCGAGTCGATTGGTTTACCAACGACTGCAATGTTGGCTAGCGTCTCGTTTCGCTTTCTTGACGTCTTTGATGACTTCGTGTTGGGTATTTTTCGCTTATCGCCCGCTCATACACAACACGTGGCCGTCGGCCGTGGCGATGTACAATCGGCCGCTCGTGGCGGCCATGCCGTCGAAGACGGGCGGGGAATCTAAGGGATAGGCCGCCAGGCGCTTGCCGTCATTGATGTCGACCGCCCACAGCAGGCCGCCCTTGTTGTTGTTCCAGGCGTTTAGCACGTCCTCGGCGTTGGATAGATTCAGCCGGTTGCCGGCCTTCGTTTTGGCCACGTCGGGCGGACCGGCGATGAACAAGGTGCGATCGGCGACCAGCATCGCCTTGGTGAGCAGCGGCACCATGGTGGTCCAGCGGTAGTTGGGCGAAGTGGGCTTCGCCCGTTTCTTCTTCTTTCCGCGCGGTTTTTTCGTTGGAATATTCTTAGGCGCCGGCTGCACGCTGCGGTCGACGGCGAACAGATGATACCGCTCGCCGCCACGCCATTGGCCCGTGTTGCCTGAGGGATATTTGTCGCGACCGTAGCCGAAGATCGAGGCCGCGTTGTAGGAGAGAATCCGCCCGGAGGGAACCATGTTGCCGGCCTTATACCAGCCGCTCCAGTGCGAGACGAACTGGCGATTCACGAGCCAATAAGCCCGATGCCACCAGGTGTCGTCGAGCAGGCCGATCGGGCTGAACAGGTGCGGGCCACTTTGGGTGTGATCGCCGGTCTTCAGGTCGATCTTGGCGTGTCGCATGTAGACGTCGTCGCCGGCGGTGACCAGAATGTCGCTGAGCACGCCGAACACGTCGCGCTTGAGCTTGGGAACCGGCTGCTTGCCGGTCTTTGGATCGGGGCTGTACAACACGGTTTCGCTGACCATCAGGCCCGTGGCCGGCGTGAGTTGAACCACGCGAATGCCGCCGTCGAGGTAAGACGATCGCCCGGCGGCCGCGATCAGCTTGTGGTTCTTCACGATCACACTGCCGTGAACCGGCCAGGGCGATTCAAGCTGGCCATTGACGAAGACCAGCTTTTGCTCGGGGGCGACAAGATATCGCCAGGCCAAGACGCCGTCGCTCGCTCGCAATGCGTAGACCCAACCGTCGGCGCAGCCGAACAAGGCCATGCCGCCGTAGATTGTCGGCGGCGAATCGACGCGGCTGCCGGCGGTGAAGCTCCACAGCTTCTTGCCCGACGCCATGTCGAGGGCATGTACCGTGTGGGTGTCGACCGACGCGACGAGCAGCTTGCCGTCGGCCACCGTGACGCCGCTGAGCTTGCCGCCGACGTTGGTCTTCCACGATGGCGCGAGCTCGCTGCCGACCACCGCGGCCGTGATGCCGCTGCGCGACGTGTCGTGGCGATAAACGGGCCAAGGATGCGGGGCCGCGTCGACCGGGGGTAACGGATCGATCTTGCCGTAGGCCGGCCCGGGCACGAGGCGATCCTCCGCGCGAATCTCGATCTTCTCTCGCCCGGCCGGATCGGACTCAATCGCCCACAGCCCCGGCAGCTTGCTCTTCATGTTGCAGGCGCATGAGTCGGGCGTGATGTACAGCAGCCCGTTGGCCGGCAAAATTCCATACTGGCAGGTTCCCCGCAGCCAGTGATGTAGCGAAACGTCGCCCGAGGCGCGGTTGACGAACTGCACCCCCTGATTGCCCAGCAGGAAGAAGCGGTCGGTCGCTTTGTTACGATAACAGCGCGGGTGCATGTATCCGCCGATCGCCTTGAGGCTCTTCTTCACCTGGCCGGTGTTCGGATCGAGGGCCGTCATTCGCTGGCTCTTGAGCCACACCAAGTCATCGATGATGAACACATCTGGCGGCGCGTTATAGCCCGACTTAACCGGCGCTTTCCACAACAGCGATCCGTCGCTGACGCGATAGGCCCCGATCGTCTTGAAGTCGGCGCAATAGACGATCTTGCCGTGGACGACCAAGGTCGGCGATTCCCAACCGAGTTCGTTGCCTTTGAGACTCAACGGGCGCTCGGTCTGCCAAACTTCGCGGCCGGATGTGAGGTCCAAGCAGATCAGGTGCTCCTTCGTTTGATAAAACAGCCGATCACCCTGGGCCGCCAAGGTCGGATGAATGAACGTAGCGATCTTCTTCCGCCACACGGTCTTGCCGGTCACGGCGTCGGCCACGACGATCGATCGCTCGCCGGGCGATGGCTTCAGCCCGCGGCGAATTTGCGATTCAAGCTTGGCCGTCATGATCGGCGCCGTGTCGACCATCACAATCAGCCGCTCGCCCAGCCGCATGATCTGTCGGGCTTGCACGGTGTTTTCACAAGTGGCCAGCGTTTTGCCGGATGCCGCATCGAGGATGCTGACCGGGGCTTCTAGGCCGAGCGTGACGTAAACCCGATCGTCCTTGGCCACCAGCCGGAAGGCCATCTCCGCCGGGCCGGAACGAAAGCGCCGCATCTGGTCGATCCACTTGGTAATCGGCCGCTTCCACAACACCACGCCGTTGAACGCATCGCGGGCCACCAGCGACCATTTGCTGCGCAGCCGGATGTCGACGGTCGGGGCTTCGTCGACGATGTAGAACAATCGCCCCGCGGTGGTGACACAGGCCGTGAAGCTGGCCGCCTGCTCGTGTGCCCGGGCGAACTTGGGCCGGCCGAGCCACTTCATCCGCCGCGGCACGTCGACCACGTCGTCGTGGGCCACCGCGTTGTTATCCGGCCCGTGCAGAAAGTGCGTCCACTCGTCGATGTTCGTCGGCCACAGCTTGACGGTCTCGGTCCAGGCCGCGTCTTGTTTGATGTAAGCCACACCGCCGGGCACCAGCACGCGAAGAACTTCTTTCATCGAGATATCGCCGAGGTCTTCGGAGACGACGAGGTTGACGAGGTTGGTGGCGTAGGGCAGGCGATTGCCCGCGAGCGTATCGACCGATACGGGGCCGTAGAGGCCTGCGTCGCGCACGTGCTTGCGAGCCGCGGCGACGTTCTGCGCGTTACTGTCCAGAGCGTGAACCAGATAACCGTCGCTGGCCCGTAGCGCCGCCGTTAAGCGTCCGTCGCCACAGCCGATGTGGACGATGAGCCCGCCCTGGATGCCGGTGGCGTCGAGAATGTTGCGGGCAGATGTCTGGGGATCGTCCGCGGCGCGGGCCAATCCGCAAGCGAGGAGGGTTGCGGCGCAAGAGAGTGCGATGGCTCGGCGGACGATGGCTGTTGACAGTTTCATCGTGATGTTCCTTTCCGTTGGGTTGGCGTTGTGTCTCTATTGTCGCCCGGCGGAAAAGCCGCGTCAACATCCGGCTGGGAGTTCCATTCCCTATCAGGCGCGAACGGGGCATTACGATTAAGAGCAATACGATTACGCTCACCGACCGCACCGCCGACGGGCAAGACTATCTGCTGAACCTCATCGACACGCCGGGCCACGTCGATTTTTCGCACGAGGTGCGGCGTTGCTAACGCTACGCCCGACGCTACGCGGCTGGCTGTTGACACACCCTTCCAAGTAACCAATAATGATCCTGTACACGCGCTCGTATTCGGACACGCGACGGTAGCGGCCCGATTCTTGGCTGAGAGGAGGCCTGGAAATGATTGATCAGGCGCAATACGAGAAAGCCGTTCGTCGATACAATGGATTTAGAGACTGGGTTGGTTTAGCGGCATTTTCGTTGATGAATCTGGTAATGGGCCTTGAGTTAGCGGTGCTCATGCTGAACAAGGACAGTTTTACTCGATGGCTCAAACCGCTTGCTTCAGTTTTAGGCCAAGAGGTATTTGGTGGATTAGGCATCGTTGTATTCATGACGCCCGCCATAACGGTTGCGATTCTTTTTTGCGTTTGCATATCTCGTCGATTGAAACGTGATCGCTGTCTATCGTGCCCAGCATGCACGGGATTTCTTGGGTGCCGGGTTTCTCTAAAACACATCCTTTCGGTGGGCACCTGCCCGCGCTGCGACTCGCGACTGATCCCGATTGCGGATTTACCCGACGAAGCCTCATTAAACCCCTCGCCCACACCCAGTCCAATCCTGATGAGTCGCCGCCGGTGGGATGTTTACTTTGGGCTCAGTGTCCTCGCAGGATTCTCCCTCTGCATGATTCACTGGATGGCCAACGGCGAATGGCGCTATTTCACTGTCCTAGTAGTTCGACTGTTTGATTTCAATTGACGTGACGCAAGTATTGTCGTATTAGCACCTTCCGTGTTTGTTGGCAAACGGCCGTTTCATGGAAGGAGCTTGGGCATGGAAGCGAAATACGAAGCACGCAA
>JADFKK010000009.1 GCA_022564995.1 Planctomycetota bacterium
CAAAATATGTTTGGGTGCTCCGTGGCCGCGGCAATAAGAAAGAGGGGGAAATCGAACGCGAGATCGGTTGGGGCAAGGCCTCGGTGGATCAGACCAACGGCAAGCTAATGATTTCAGCGTTAGTTCCGCCGCCAGGGTCTTTGTCGGTGGCCTACGCCGTGTCCGACTTCCACGTTGATGAGAAGCGTGAAGTGCTGCTAAGTGTCGACGGGGACGACGCGTTTCGTGTCTGGTTGAACGGCAAACAGGTCGCCGAGAAAGTTGCCGAGTACGATCCGAGCGGCGGCAGCGTGGCGCAGCAGAGAGGCATCAAAATCGCTTTGCGGGCCGGCGCCAACCGCATCGTGGTCAAGTCGGCGAATCTCGACCGCGAGTGGTGGGTTCGGCTGCGACTAACCGACGCGGCCGGCCGGCCTGTGGAGGTCAGGCCATGAAGTCGCAACGAGAGATAGTCGTTGTTCGCTCCGCGAACGAAACGTCTGGTTCGCGGAGCGAACCACGACTTTGGATCCAAACTCTGGCGAGTTCGACTACCACCGTGCTATGGTTTCTCGCGCTGAGCAGTTTGTCGGCCACGGCCCTTTCCGCCGACGATGTCGCCATTTCCAACGACCCACTCTGGAAGTCGGCCGATCAGGCCTATGAATCCGGACAATACGAAACCGCGCACATTCACCTCAAGGCCCTGATCGACAAAAACCCGGGCGACGTCGACCTGGCCGTGCAGTGCCTGGAGTTGATCTTCAACAAGGCTGGGCGGCGGAACCGTGAAGATCATTGGGCTCGGTACGCCGCACGGCGGCTGTGCGCTTTGCAGCGCGTCGGCGTGGTCTCCGCCAACAGCCGCCTCATGCAAGACGCCTTTGAGATCACCATCGCTCGCAGCGTGCCGCAAGGGCAACTCTTGGAATCGGTCGAGTTGGTCGACCGTCTTGTCGAAGAAAACCCACACGACCTTTACTGGCGGATCGCCCAGGCGACGACCTATCGCGCCGTCGATTCCCGCAGGGCCCGCCCGCTGTACGACAAGCTGGCCGCCGAGATGGACCTCGATCATCCCGATCAGGCGACCCGCGCTCGCTGGACGGCGTTTTCCGCCGAATTGGAGTCCAATCGCGAAAAGCTGCCACAGATCATCCGGCCACTGCCCAAGGGCAGCCTGCTGCCGCTGATGGAGCCGGATGATCCGGACGGGGAGTGGGCCGTCGTCGCCGATCGTCCGGTTCGGGAAATCCCCCGCGACGTCGATCGGCTCGCCGGCAAAGCGATGGTCGCCGATCACGTCGTGCTCTGGCGAGACATGAGCGGCCTCGTCGATCCGGCCCGGGCACTGGACCTGCACCTGTTGAGTCAGCCGAAGGCCGATCTGGAGCCGCTGCGAAAACTTCAGGCGGAACGTTACGCCCAGGAAGACCAGCGGTCCGTAGCTTCTCTGGAAAATGCTCTCGCACTGTATCGTCGATATGCCTGGGCGCTGCCGGCACAACGCCGGTTGCTGGCCCGCGCCAATCGCATGTTGTGGGCCGGCCGCCCGCAATCGGCCCTGCGGAGTTTCCGGGATTTGCTGGATCACGCCACCGATGCGAAGCTTCGAGACGCCGCGCAAGTTGGCTATTGGACGGCACTGGCCCAGACAGAGTCGTTGTTCGCTCCGCGAACGAAACGAAAACATTTCGTTCGCGGAGCGAACAACGACCAACCGCTCAACGAACTGTTGGACGGCGTCGACCCGAATCGCAGCTACACCTGGCTGGGAAAACCAACCAAGGCCGGCGAAATTTGTCAGCAACTCATCGCAAGCTGGAAGGAAACATGGCCCCCGACAACGACGACGGTTCCAACGCTGAAGGACTTGACCCAGCACGTCGTACATCTCCCGCCCGTATCACCCTGGTCGACCGACATGCCGGCCACCGTCGATCTGGTCGTAGTGGGCAGCAACTTGCTGGCCAGCGGCCGGGACATGCTGGTCATGTACCACGCCGACAAACCGACCGAACCGATTTGGAGCAGCCTGCAACGACACCACGCGGAAGCACAACGGCGCGGCGGTTATTACCCGGGTTATTTTCGGCCGCTGATCGATGGCCGCGTGTTGTACACGCGTTGGGGGTTCAGCAGCGTGCCACGCGGCATCGCGGCGTTCGATCTTGCCACGGGCCGCCCGCTGTGGAGCAATGAGGGCCCGCGGGTTGATGCCCAGCGTCGACGCAAGTTCAAGACTCCCCTGGGCGATCCCGTTTTGTCCGATGGGCTGCTGTATTACTTGCAGTGGAATACCCAAGACAACGTCAACCAAAGCCGAGGCCGCCGGCTGAGCATTGCCTGCTTCGACCCGCGGCGTCGTGAGTCGGTCTGGGAAAGCACGATTGCCGAGGCCGGCCGTAGCACCGACATCCAAGCGAGTCTCGAGCGGGCACCACCGGCCTCGGCGATCTACGGTAATCGTCTCACCGTTCACCAAGGTGCGATCTACAGCAATTCCAACTGTGGCATCGTGGCCCGCTCGGATGTGCGTGACGGGCGGACCGATTGGATCCATTATTATCGTCCCAACGTAAACCGCCCCAGCGCGCTGAACCTCGGTTCGCCGCCCGTCGTAGCGGGTAAGCTAATTATCCTCATGCCGAGAGATTCGACCCGCATTTTTGCCTTGGATCAGCAAACCGGACGGCTCGTTTGGGAAAACCCCTTGGTGCTCGGCGTTCAGATCGTCGGCAGGCACGACGACCTGTTAATCGTTCGAGGGCAGTCAACCATCGCCGGCTTGGACCTGGCCACGGGCGAAGTACGCTGGTTTCGGCCGATCGACGGACCCCTACTCGGCCGCGCACAACTGTCCAATTCGTCGATTTATCTGGCCCGGTTAGAAGAGTTGTTGCGCCTGGATGCGAAGACCGGACAAATCGAAGAAGTGCGTTCCTGGGAACTAAAAGGAGAGCGGCCGCAGAACTTTACGATCCATGGCCGAGATTTATACGTGGTGACGGACAAGCCCGCGGATGATCTCGGCCGGAAGATTGGCCAGCCATTGCATCCGGCAGTGCCAGTCGAAGCCGGGCCGGAGCCGCTTGCGCGCGCCTGGTCTCTGCCCCGTGAGAACGCGATGGTGACGTTGCCGCCGCAAGATTCTCCCTTGCACGGCATGGCGTATATCCTTTCCTCCGGCATTCTGGAGTGCATCGACGTTTCCGCCCGGGGTAGTATTCGTTGGCGGCGATTTGTCGACGCCCGCAACCCAAGCGTTCACCTCGTCGGAAAGACGATGCTGGTGGTCGATCATGGCGACGGCCGCGCTACCGGCCTCGTGAATCGGGCGCTGGCGTACGACGCGACGGACGGTCGTTTCTTGTGGGAACGCGCCATCCCGAACGGCCTCCAGCAGACCGTCCACTGCGGCCCCACGCAGATCTTCCACGACGCGCGGAGCCACATCGTGGCGGTCGATCTGGCCGATGGCCGGCGGATTTGGGAGCGACATCTGGAGCAGCATCTGGGACGCGGCCAATTGATGAAATTCGTCTACGACGCCCCCCGCCTGCATGTCTTTTTTGCCACCCCACTGTACGACGCCCAGCATCTGCTTCTGGACGCCCAAACCGGCCAGACGCTCAGCAGCAACATCGTCGAAGCCCAGGCGGGGCCGCACCAGACGAACAACGGCAAACCGGTCATCGGCGGTTACTATGAAGTCAAAATCAAGTCGGTGCGCGGGCGGTATCTGCGGCTGGTGGCCCTCTCGGAAGTGAACGGCCAAGGCTGGACGTCGATTGCGGAATTGCAGGTCATCGGCACATCCGGAAAAAACCTCCCCCGAGACAAGTGGAAGATCCACAAAGTCGACGGCTACGAATCGAAGTCGAGGACGAACGCCTCGCCGCGGAACGCCATTGACGACGATCCGGTCACCTGGTGGCACACGCCGTGGATCGGCGGAATCCCCCGTCACCCGCACGAAATTCAGATCGACCTTGGCGAGCCGCAGCAGATCGCCGGCATCCGCTATTTGCCGGCCGTGATCATCAACAACAACGGCATGATCCGCGACTACGAACTGTACGTAAGCGACGACGGACGAGACTGGGGCACGCCGGTGGCCAAGGGCTATCTCGTCAACCGCCCCCGCGTCGATAAGGCTCTGCTTTCGAGCAAAGCCATCGTGTTCGAGAGCCACGATCGTACGACCCGACAGAATCGCATCTTTCGCTATTTGATGGACGGCAAGCCGGCTCGCATGGTCCAGCAGAACGCCCGACTCGTGTTGCTGCAGGGTTCTTACTACGTCGCAACGACCAGGAAAGACAACAAAGACCTGCTGACGGTCCACCGTGTGGACAACGACGCCTATCGATTCGAACTGGGACCGCCGCAGCACTTCGACACGGCCGCGATCGAAATTGTCGGCGACCGCTTAATCATGGGGCGGCGCGGTGTGCTGGTCGCCGATTTAGCCAAGAAACGATTCATCGTCGCTCCGAGCGCCAACAATCTGAAGCACAACCAGAACGGCATGTTGCTGCGCTGCGGGGCCGACGTGCTGATCAAAGTCGTTTCGCAGGGCAATCAGGGCCAAGCCATCTTCCGATTCGATCTGCGGACGGGGCAGAAAAGTGAGTTCATCCTCGCCGATCAGATCGAACCGTTCCAAGACCGCCGCCATAGCAGCCAACACCAAAGCATTCAGCACTTCGGCGACGTGGTTCTCCTCAACGACAGCTCCACCGTAACCGCCTGGATCGCGCGTGACGATTCAAAAGACTAACGCAGATGCAAGGTTTAGCGCATTTGCATCTTCTTTTCCAGTGCAAGTAGTAGCGTTTGCCGCTGGACATGGCGGACTGCTGTTCGCCGGAGCGGTGGAACTCTTTTTCGTGCAGCTTGCTGAGCGCGGGTTTGGGGTCGAACGTGTCGATGTGCGAGGGGCCGCCTTCCATGTAGAGGAAGATGCAGTGCTTGGCCTTCGCCTGAGGGAAGTGCGGCTTCTTGGTGGCGGTGTCGGCGGGGGCGGGGGCGGTGTCGGCGAGCATCGAAGTGAAGGCGATGCAGCCCAGGCTGGAGCCAAGTCCGTAGAGAAAGTCGCGACGTAGCATGGGACTTGTTCCGTCAGCCACGTCGGCACGACCAGTTCATCGCTCTTGAAAGCGAAAACGTCCGCCGAATGCAAGCGGCTGGTCAGCGAGAAAATAGGCCTGCTGAAGGCTGCGTGGAAGAAGATGGGGATTGCCGATGCGGTCAGAAATCTCTGTCGTCTCCAGCGTTCGATTGTACTTTGAATCGCCTGCAGCGAAGGAATATCGATTGTCGAAAAAGGCTGCGAATTAGCGCAGCCGCAGTGCCTGTCGCGCCGCAGGGGCGGTTGAAGTCTTGCCTCAAGCCAACGGCGGATTGAGTTGCTAATCAGTCCACGCACCATGTCCCGGAAGATGTGGTAGTATGGCCGGTGATCTTGCCATGCGACCTCTCATCGACTCGGACGGCCTCGGTTCGAGTGGAGTTAGTCAACACGACCGTTTCAGGAATTAGAAAGGAAGTTCTGTTGTGAGCATCGCCTCTCGGCACACCCGTGTGAGGGTCGAACCGGAACACTTCATTCCAGTCTCTAAGAACAGGCTGGTCGAAACGCTTCTGCAGAAAATCGACGATGCCGAGCAGAAGCGTCGGTTTGAAGTCTTCTGCAACCTGGTCGAAGCGACTTACCATTTCGAGTACCACCAGATTAGCAAAGAACTCAAGCAGGATTTCAAACTCTTCGATTCGGTCAACGACGACGGCGAGATCCGCCGGCTAACGGGCGCCCAGATCGAGCAGGTCGAGGATCGATTTCTCGCGAACTTCATGCAGCTAATGGAAAAGGCTAACTTCCGTCTGCTCAGCCAGGCGGACATCGACGTGGCCGAAGCCGAGGAGTATTTGTTCTCGCTGCCCGTACAGGTCGACTGGAAAAAGCTAGACCGGGAGATGCTCGGGCGGTTCCTGCAGAAGCAGTGCAACGCGGCCAACGGAACGCCAGCACCACGCTTTGCCGAGAGAATTCTCATCTTTCACCGCGGAGTCGGAGTGGACCAGACGCGCGGCTTCATGATTCTCCAAAAACTGGACTTCCTGGTGAGCAAATTGCTGGAATGGATCATGCAGCCGTTCGGTCGTGAACGCGGGGCAGGTTTTGAATCTGCCCCGCAGGTTGACAACCTGCCCGACGCGAGTGAGAAGGACCGCGAGGGCGTTCAAGAGGGCCACGGCAGCTGCGTCTTCGAAGACGTGTACGTGGAACGGATCAACCTGCGCAGTACGGGGGTCGGTCTCCGGTCGTTGTTCAAGAAAACGCTCATGCAGGAGCCGACTTTCAAGGAATTGGTGATTATCTTCCGACTTGCTGCGCCCCCGGAAGTAGAATCGGCCCCGGAAACACACCGGAAAATTTTCGTCAAGGCCTTCCGCGACATCCCCATGGCCGATTTGGAGGTCGTCTTCCCCGCAAAGCGAATCGCCATGGAACCGGTCGACCTGGTCAAGCTGGTGGTCATCGGCGCGGTTGGTGTCGCGGTGATGTTGTTCAAGCTAGCTTTCACAGCGGTCCTCAACCCGCTGTTGTTACTCGCGGCCTTGATCAGCGTGGGAGGCTATGCCGGCAAGATCTTCGTCGGATTCAAAGCTGCCAAGGACCGATACCACCACCTGGTGACGCAGTCGCTGTACCACAAAAATATCGACAACGACTTGGGGGTCATCTTCTACATCGTCGATGCTCTGGAGGAGCAGGAGTTCAATGAAGCCGTCCTGGCCTACTTTTGTTTGTCACAGGACGGGGAAACGACCCAAAAGAAACTTGATGCCTGCTGCGAGCGCTACCTCAAGCAACATTTCGACGTTGAAGTGAACTTCGAGGTGAATGACGCCCTCGCCAAGCTCGTCCGGAAGAAAATCGTCGATCGGACGGGAGACCGCTACCGCGCGGCGCCGCTGGAGGAAGCGATCAGACAGCTCGACTGCAACTGGGACAATTTCTTCTAAACAAGAGGAGATTGACGCTGCCGCCCCATACTGAAACGACTTGCAAACCCTATGGCAATGGGTCTCCCGGACCAACAAATTCGTTCTTGAACACGGTGCCTCATCGGAATGGCTCTGGCTATGATAACATACAGTGTCGCAACGAGTTACGCCGAGGATCGGACGGCGCAAGACTCGGTGGACCTGGACACGAGGTATAATTGTACGGATGGACTTCTTGCGGAGTCTTTACATCAGTTGGATTAGAACGAATAGAATGACCGCTTAATCGGGCGCACAAGCCATGAAGAAAACACTCATCAGATCCGGCGTGGTTGTTCTTGTTCTGGCGGGTATCGGATTCGCCTCGTACACGCCGGTTGCCCGCTGGTGGCAAAAACGCAATCTCCCCAGCTGGAGGGAAGCGACCGTCTCGCGCGGTGAAATCGTCTCGGTGGTCAATTCAACGGGGACCATCAGGCCCGTCATGTCAGTGCAGATCGGGGCCTTCGTTTCTGGCCCGATTGATCCCACGACACCGCTCGTCGAATTCAACCAGGAAGTCAAGGCGGGCGATGTTCTGGCCGTCATCGATCAGCGACTTTACGAGGCCGAGGTGGGGCGCGACCAAGCGGGGGTCGAGGCGGCTCAAGCGGCCGAAGCAGCCGCGCGTGCATCGGTGGAAGCGGCCGAGGCTTCCGTCGTGGCTGCCCGGGCGACGTTAAGAACGCGATTGGCCGAGGTCCAGCGTGCGAAAGCCCAATTCAAGCAAGCGGAAAACGATGAGGCACGGGCTCGATCATTGGCCGCTCAAAACAAGGATTTCATTTCGCAGGCGGAAATGGATCAATTCGTCTACAACCGCCTGCAACTCGCGGAGCAGGTCAATGTTGCCCGCGCGCGTATTGATGAAGCAAACGCGGCGATTCTCCAGGCTCAAGCCGCGGTCTCCGGGGCGAAAGCATCGCGGGCGCAAAGCACCGCTGCGATCGCCCAGGCCCAAGCGAACAAGACACGCTCCGATTTGAACAAGGGATACACGGTCATTAAATCACCGGTTGATGGAATCGTGATCGATCGCAAGATTGAGCCCGGCCAAACGCTCGCGGCTACTTTCCAAACCCCGGAGTTGTTCGTTGTCGCTCCGCGCATGCGTGAAGAGATGCACGTCTACGCTGCGGTCGACGAGGCCGATATCGGCTTGATTCGCGCTGCACAGCGGCTCGACAACATCGTCCACTTCACCGTGGATGCCTATCCCGAGGATTTGTTCAAGGGAACGATCAAGGAAGTTCGCTTTAGTTCCACGACAACGCAGAACGTCGTAACTTACACGGTGATTGTATCGTCCCCCAATCCAGACTTAAAGCTGTTGCCGGGAATGACGGCCAGCATTTCCTTTCAAATTATAGCCAAGCAAGACGTGTTGAAGATTCCCAATGCGGCGTTGCGTTTTTACCCCAAGGAAGAGCACGTGCGAATGGAAGATCGCAAGATCCTGGATGGAGCAGATTCACTCGACGACGATAACGAAACGAACCGGCAACGATCCGCAACAGAAAAAGCCACTTCGTCGCGTGAACGAAAACAGCGGCACGTGTGGGTTGTCGACGGCGATTATTTGAAGGCGGTGGCGGTGGTGACAGGAATTAGCGACAGCAAGTTCACCGAAGCGGTCTCCGGCGGTATCACCGCAGAGATGAAATTGGTGACCGGAATCAAGAAAAAGAAGAATCGATGACACCCACAATACGTCGGTCGAAAGGGCGAGACTTGTGAAATTTTGGATCACCGTGCGAATCGCGCTGCGCGCGCTGCGCAAAAACAAGATGCGGTCCGGGCTCACCGTCCTGGGGGTTGTGATTGGAATCGCAGCCGTGACGGCGATGGTGTCGATCGGTCAGAGTGCCAGCGCCCTGGTGCAGAGTCAATTCGAAGCGATCGGAACCAACGTCATCGTCGTGCTTCCCGGAGCGCAACACCGCCGCGGTGTGCGACGAGGCAACGTGCAAACGCTGACCGCGGCCGATAGTGATGCGATCGCCGAGGAGTGCGAATCGGTACGTGCGACCTCGCCGCTGGTGGCGACCTCGGGACAGGTCGTCTATGCGAATGCAAATTGGAGCCCCAACGAAATCTGGGGCGTCGGGCCCGATTATCTGACGGTGCGCAACTGGCAACTGCAGCACGGTGGGTTCTTCATCGATCGCGATATCACTTCCGCCAACAAGGTCTGCGTGATCGGGCACACGCTCGTGGGCAAATTGTTTCAGACGACCAACCCCATCGGTGCGACGATTCGCGTCAAGAACATCCCGCTCAGAATCATCGGCGTCCTGGAAACCAAGGGGGCCAACATGGTCGGCCAGGATCAGGACAACATCGTGCTGATTCCCTACACCACCGTGCGAAAACGCCTGCAAGGCTCCAGCTTTAATAACGTGCATGCCATTATGGTCTCTGCCCGTTCGGTCAGTCGAATGTCCGACGCCGAGAGTGAGATCTTTCAACTGCTCAGCGAGCGACATCATATCGGTCCCGGCCAACCGGCCGACTTCGAAGTACAAAACATGACGGAGATCGCCAACGTGCTGGGGATCATCACGGGAACCATGACGGCGCTGTTGGCTTCGATTGCCGGGATTTCGCTCCTTGTCGGCGGTGTCGGCATCATGAACATCATGCTGGTTTCGGTCACGGAACGCACCCGCGAAATCGGCATTCGCATGGCCGTCGGCGCGCGATCGCGGGACATCTTGCGGCAGTTTCTCGTCGAGTCGATTATCCTCTCTTGCTTCGGTGGGATCGTTGGCTTGGCGTTGGGTGTGGGATCATCCATCGGGATTACGATGCTGATCAACTCGATCTCGTCCGGATCCGATTGGCCGGTCGTAATTTCTCTTCCAGCCGCGGCAGTCGCCATGGTATTCGCCACCGCCGTCGGTGTGTTCTTCGGATTCTATCCGGCCTGGCGGGCCAGTCGTCTCGATCCGATTGAAGCCCTGCGGTACGAGTAACACCAAACACCCTCATCTGTAATTGTCGTACCTGCCAACTCCAACGCCTCCGGGCCACGATTCCCTGGCAAGCGTGACGCGCCACCGTCTGTCGTGGGAGTGGCGTTTTCTGCAAGTATTCGCAAATCGCTGATTTGCTTCAAATGCGCGAGGTCGCCAAGCTACCGGCGGTGGTGCTAACCCTCCGGACTCGGCTGCGGGCACTCCGCTAGTCGTGAAAAATCGTGCATTTCGGCTTCGCCTGCCGGAGCTTCTTCACACCTTCGTCCGTGACGTTCGTGCCACTGAGGTCCACGGATTGAAGAGTAAAAATCACTCTCAAGTACTTCAGTCCAGCGTCCGTGACGTTGGTGTTGCTGAGGTTCAGGACACTAAGAACCTTCCACTCTTTTGAACGGACGATGTTCACGCGTTGAAAATGCGCAAGCGCCAACAAGTGCTCCAGTCCAGCGTCAGTGACCTTGGTGTTGCCAAGGTTCAGGACTCGAAGAAACCTCATCCCTTTCAAGTGCCCCAGGCCAGCGTCGGTGACTTTTGTGCCGTAGAGATTCAACTCTTCGAGATTCGATAGGCCCTTCAGGTGCTCCAGTCCGGCGTCGGTGATGTTGGTTGTGGAGACGTTCAGTTGCTCGAGCTTGGTCAGCCCTTTCAGGTGCTCCAGTCCGGCGTCGGTGATGTTGGCTGTGGAGACGTTCAGTCGTTCGAGCTTGGTCAGCCCTTTCAGGTGTTCGGTTGTTGTTTCGACTCCTTTCCCAGGGCGTTGCCCTGGGCTGATATGTTTTGGCCCCTTCGGGGCGAAGTTTGCAAGCGATGCTTGCAACAAATCGAAAGCGACAAAACCCTGTCGTCAGCAGGCTGAGTCCGCGAGCCCCCCCGTTTCCAGAGAGACTCGCGGCGCTCAAACCCCTGCCCTCAAGACGCACGAACTGCTCCGAGAACAACCTCTGACATGCTTCATTCCGTCGCCAGCTTGAATGCCAGAGCGGGCACCGGCGCGAAGCCGAACTTACCGCCGGCCATGCCGGGCTTGGGCACGCCGTCGCCGTCCACGTCGGCCATTTTCATCATCATGGCCTTGGCACGCTGCGGGTCGGTCTTCATCAACGCGGCCAGTTGAGCTTTCATCGCCTTGATCTGCGCCATGGACGGAATCGGCTCACCGGTGGGATCGATCTCGGCGAGTTGGATGCCGTGGCGGGTGTGCGCCGCGGCGAAAAACTTGTCGATGCGGCCGACGATCTGCTTTCGCTCGGCGCCGTTCGTGGCCAGGGCCAGCTCGCGCAGCGCGCCAATCGTCGCGCCGACGTTGCGCGGCGTGTAGACCGATTCCATCGCGCCTTCGGCCGACCGATAGGTGGCGGCCGTCTCCGACCACAGATCGCGGTTCATGAATCCATACGCTTTGTCGGCCGCGGCCTTGAAGCTGTCCTGACCCGTGACGGCATACGCCGCCAGCAGACCACGAATGCCCATGCCTTGGCTGTCGAGGCGTCGATCGCCGCGATTCGGCCCGACGCCGAAGACGTAGCCGTTGTAGAAGCCGCCGTCGGGCGCCATCAGCTTATCGCGCAGATAGCTGGCTTGGGCGGTCACGGCCATCTTGACCATCTTCAACAACGGGGCGGGCGCGTCGTGCAAGCGACTGTGCAAGTTTTTCAAAGCGACGAGCGCGAGCCCCGCATCAGCCGTCGTGATGTCGGCGATCTGGCTGGGTTTGATCCAACCCTGCACAGACTTACCCTCCTCGGAACGATACCGCACGAGCACCCAGTCGTCGCGGGCTTGTTCGAGCAAGAGTGCCTGTCCTCGCTTGACCACCCCGCGAGTTTCCTTTCCCGCTCTAATTCTCGCCGTGGGCACATTGACGACCACGATTCGCTTCGCTTGGGTACCGCGCGGCAGTGCCACGCTGCGGAACGAGCCGTTGGTCTTGTCAAAGTGCATCGCCATCATGTTCTTAAAGGTCACTACCGAGAGGCCCTTGGAGAGCATGTGCGGTTTCGCCGGGAATAGCGCTCCGTGGGTCTTGTGATCTCCCTGGTCGCCGAACACGGCGTCGTAAACATCCTTGACGGTCGGGTCGGAGTAAAAGTAGAACTCCGAAGTGCCCCACAGCAGCGACGCCTGATCGCGCAGATGGCTGGTCTTGTCGACGACTTCCCAGGCGATGGGAGCCGGCGGCATGCCCGGCTTGGTCATGAATGTGGCGCGGATCTTGTGCGGATAATAACGCAGCCCTTTCATCGGGTCGTACGTCGCCGGGTTTCCCACGTCGCCCAACTTTCCGGATACGGGGTCATAGGCCAGCGTCGTTTTCAGCGTAAACATCTTGGTGATCGCCATGGCGGTCAGCACGGCGCCGCGAAAGCCGTTTCCATGCTCCTTCTCGTTGCCGAGCCAGACCTCGCCGTTCGGTCCCTGGCGGTGCTTGGCGAAGAAGTCTTCCGCCCACATGACCTCCTTCGTCAGAGCCTGGCCAAGCGCCGCGGGCGTAATCGTACGATCGAACGATTTCGGATTCCAACGCAGCGTGGTGAAGTCGTTGGGCACTGGGGGCTGCTGAAAACGAGGAGATCCCGAGGCGAACTCGAGGAATATGGGAAACACGCCTACCGGAGGAAATGCCTTCGGGTCGTCTTTATGGGCCGGGTCGAAGCGGCAGGGCACGCCGGTCCGGGCACAGAATTGCTTGATCTTGAAGACCATGAAGTCCTTCGGCGTGGGGAACATTTTGCTCCCATCGGGCTTCTTATCCATGTCCGAATGCTGCTTGAACAGCGGATTGTGGACCATGTGGATCCCCATCCCCGAACGCATCAGGAGGTTGCCCAGGTTGTAACGCGAGTACCAATAGGAATCCTTGTTGAAGTTCGATCCGATGTCGGTCTGGCCGGCAGGCAGGTCGCAAGCGTAAAGCAGCCATTGTTCGTTCGCCAGATACATCGCGTCGGCCGTGACGTAACGGATGTTACGACCGGTCATCTCATCGACATCGGGCGCTTGGGCCATCGCCGTGTGCGTCAACGGCAGATAACCGCCTACGACAACAAACAGGACAGCCAGTGCCGTCGCCGACTTGGTTAGTCGAGCATTTGTAAACATGGTTCTTTCTCCTCGAAAATGTTGCAGTGAAACGGGGCTCATCTCAAGACGCGATAGGGTCGATGCACGGTGGAGCCCGCACGCGCGCCCGGAGCGGTCCCGCCAAAAAACTTGGTCGCAATTTCACGCCAACGGTCTCAGGCATCGCTGGACTCCCGAATCCGGTCAATGAAGTGGCCCGAATTGTGAGATGTTTCACACTTAGGCAGCGGCGGGACAATAAAGTACCCGTAGCTGAATTCGCAAGAATTCAGACGACCGACACCAATCTGAATTCTTGCGAATCCAGCTACCAGTGGTGGGTAGATCGTTGTCCCGCCGCTGCCTCAGTTCAAACTATTCGCTTGTTTGGGTTCATCGTCTGTGACCTACTTCACGTAACTTTGGTTTTCTCTATGGTGCGTTCCTAATTTTCTTGCGCCACAAGGAACGACGGATGGGCGCGGGAATCCTTACGATCAAATCATCGGAAAACAGAAGTTCGATACGAACACCCGAGGCGCCAGAAGGCCCACCGCAACTTGAATCGTTCCCACCACGAAATTGGCGTTTCGTGGAGTCGCACCCACTGCAGCTTGGGTAACCGGCAAAGCAGTTTGAGCCCTCGGTAGGTAATCCGGGTGCGGCTTAGGTCGAGCCATCGCAGGCTCGCGAGAACGCGGTGCTTTTCTCCCAGATAAGCCAGCATCTCGTCGCTTACCTGCGGCCCGTGCAGACGGATGCCAATCACTTTTTCGGAAAGCAGGGCAAAACCATCACCGACCTCGCCCTTGAGCCATTCAAGCTGCTCGGTCTCCACATGGCCTCCGAGAACCATGACTTTGCCGATAACTCCCTGCTGCTCGACGTACGTTTCCACCATGGAACCGATCCAACGAAAATCGTGACGTCGGGCGTGGTCCAGGGCGCGTTCATAGGCCCTTTGCAGTCGTTTGAAGGATTCGACATCACCGCCCGTATCGGGATGCGCCATCGACACCCTTGCCAAGTAAGCTTTCTTGACATCCTCAATCGTGATCGGCAACATCAGGCCGAGCGGCGCCAAGAATTCCTGCGTCTCATTGCGAGACACCTCCTCGACCATGAATTGGTTCCGGTCCAATCTCTCGCAGCACTCGGAGATCGTCCTGCACTGGTTCATTGGACGAAGACAGCCGGGACACTTCGTTTCGCCAATCATGTGAGCCTCCTATGGTTCCTTCTCAAAGCCGATACTTCCCGTTCACGAAGGGCACGGTGCCCTTGGAATCGGATCAAGGATCTTCAGCATCTGGTCAGATCTGTTGGCACAGAAGGCTCAGCGAATCGCCGCAACGCAAAGAGCCTAATGAATTCTTCGCAATGCCTGACTGTCGGTCTGTGTGCCATCTCACGGTAGATTGCCGGCAACTCAGATCGACGATGCGCTTATATTGGCACAGAGGGATGCGCTGTCCTGATATCCGTCGAGATCACCAACAACTGGCTGCTGGCGGGACTCAGCGATCAATCAATTGCGAGGGTCACACTTCGGTCTTCGATGTGACGCACCGTGAACTCAGCCGTATCATTGAGGAACAGAGTCTTTCCCTGCTCGCAACTCACGACGAATGTGCAACAGCCTCTTTGCGGAAACATGTAGTAACCCGGACCGCTGCAGCGGACGTTGCAGCCAAGTGCCGGTCTCGCATTTTCGTTGCTCCCGGCGTTCATCGAACAAATGCCGAATTTCACGCCGCCACGGTCAATCTCCAAGACAACGATAGAGATATCGTCGCCGACAAGGAACTGCTCTCCGCGTCTTCGCTGCATGATGTGCATTGCTTTGTCTCCGTGAATGATAAGCTGCCGATGGTCACCCATGCTTCGATCACCTTATATCCATTGGAGTCGAGCCACGCCGTACGGTCTGTGAGTTGGGGAACAAAAGGCGTCTTTGTCGAGAAAATAATCCCGGACGGCGAGTGGCGGGGACATGAAGATGAAGTGCTATCACCGCACAAAATTTCCGCATCCCTGAATAAAACGGCGGCCTTCTGTCATAACAGGGTAAGGAACCCGACTCTAAGAGCGGAGCGACGATTGAGACGGCGGACAAATGGCTCTGAGCAGTTCATTCGGCACCTGAAGCCGCTTCAGGGGGCTCTAGAGGCGTATTGTCGCCGTCAGTTGCAAAGCGCCAGCGACGTCGAAGACGTGCTACAAGGTGCTATCACCAAAGCATTTGGAGACTTTGACCTGTTTGCCGAAGGCACTAACTTTCGGGCATGGATTTTCAAGTACGTCAACTTTGGAATTCTTGAGAACAACCGGCGCAGTCGCACGCGAGGGCACGTATCGCTCCAGAGCGACCCAGCCGTGGAAGATAACTGGCAGTTCGACGCCGATGATTCGCTCTTGGAAGTGCTTCTGGAGACGCCGGAAGTGGTGCTCGAACAAGTCGACGACTCGTTGAATCACGCAATTCAGAAATTGAGGCCGATGGATCGTTCGGTGCTGCTTCTGACAGCCATCGGCGGGTTCAAATACCGAGAAATCGCCGAGATTGTTGACCTGCCGATGGGAACTGTCATGAGTTCTCTGCATCGGGCACGGCAACAGGTGCGGCACGAACTGATAACGACAGGGCGAGAACAGGGATGCTTCCGTCAACATCAGCAGGAAGCGAAGAGTCGCGACGATCCAGCGGATGGTCGCGACCAGCACTGATCCCGAGGTGATGCCATGAAATGCGACGAAATTCGACGGCACTGGCACTTGTTCCACGACTCCGAAGGAGATGCCCAGCTGCACTTGCAGATCAACCAACATCTCCAGTCGTGCTCGAATTGTGCCCGCTGGTTCTTCGAGCAAAGTCGTCTGGAAGACGGAATTACGCAGAAGCTCACAGAAGAGATGCTGCCGACTGCCGAGCTGTGGGTAGGCATCGAGAAGCGGCTGACGCGAGCGCGGCGGGTGAAGAGCCGCAGCCTGTTGATGCTGGCCTCCGCCGTCGTCGTTTCGACCGCAGCGATCTTCATCAGCGTCGCGATGGGGATCTGGTCACAGCACGACCATTCGGAGTCGCCCGATCTGGCGCAATTGGCGGTGGCCGTGCATGACCGGTTGGCGAGCGGGCGTGAGGAGGTGATGTTTTCGAGCGCGTCTCACATCGAAGTCGAGAACTACCTGCGGGGGCAGGTCACTTTCCCGGTGCGATGTCCGCCCCGTGAGGATGCCGGTTTTGAGGTCCGGGGCGGTGGCACGTGCAAGCTGGCCAGTGATTCCGTGGCCTACGTTGTCGGACACGTGGACGGCAAAGACGTATCGATCTTCATTCTTTCGCGAGACAGCCTGCCACATTTTCCAGATGAAGACGCTGCTTTGCGCAGGCGACTCATCTACCAGTGCCGCAGGGGAAACGTGGAGGTTGTGATGAAGGAGATTGACCGCAATGTCGTGCTTGTTATCGGTCAGGCAGAGCGGAGCCGGCTGGAGCGGGTGTTGCAAGCCTACGGCAGTTATGCCGAAGGACACCGCAGGGAAGATGGGTAAATGACGGGGTTTTTAGGCTTATGCGGATTATTCCTATTAGGGAAGCAATACCGGGACGACACTGTATTACACGCGCCTCCATGGCAATTCCCTCGCCTCTTGTGTCCTCGTTTAACGGCAAGCCGGAAGGCGACGGTGTTTTGGAAAACGCAGCACGCAGCCGCCTTCGGCTTGCCGTTAAACGAGGAAGTATTTTTCTGACAGATCCTTAAAAAACCATGATTCGAGCCGCACTACGCAAACCGTATGTTGTCATTGTCATCGCCCTGGCGGCGCTGGTGATGGGGGTCCGTTCCTACCTTGAGATCCCCAAGGACCTGCTGCCGATCTATACCACGCCGGCCGTGCAGATTGTCACGTTCTATCCCGGCATGCCGCCGGAGGTGATGGAAAAGGACATCATGAACCGCATGCAGCGGTGGACCGGCCAGTCGGTCGGCATCGAGCATCAGGAGGGCAAGGCGATGCAGGGCGTGTGCATCGTCAAGGATTACTTCCGCGAAGACATCTCGATGGACACCGCCATGGCCCAGGTGACCAGCTACGCCATGAGCGACCTGTTCTATCTGCCGCCGGGCACGATTCCGCCGATGCTGATGCCGTTCGACCCCACGGCCTCGCTGCCGCTCTGTTTGGTGGTGGTCTCGAACCCTGAAATGGACGAGCAGGAGCTGTACGACATCGCCTACTTCGAGCTGCGCAACAAGCTGCAGTCGATTCAGGGCGTGATCGCCCCGGCGGTCTACGGCGGCAAGCTGCGGCGCATCCTGGCTTATGTCGACGGCAAGAAGCTGGAGAGTTTCGGCCTCTCGCTGATGGACGTGCAGCAGGCCCTGCTGAGGGAAAACGTGCTCATCCCGGCGGGTAACATCAAGATCGGCAAGCAGGATTTCCAAATCCTCACCGACGCGCTGCCCGACACGGTCGATTTGCTCAACAACACGCCGATCAAAGTGGTCGACGGCCAGCCGGTGTTGATGCGGCACGTCGGCCACGTCGAGAACGCCAGCCAGATCCAGTCCAACATCGTCCGCATCAACGGGCAGCGGCAGGTTTACATCCCGATTTATCGGCAGCCGGGCGCCAACTCGATCGAAATCGTCGACAACATTCGCAATCAGCTAAAGAGCATTCTCACGCGGCTGCAAAACGAGCGGTCCGAAGACCCGAAGATGAAGTCGCTCGTGCTGGGCGTCGCCATGGATCAGTCGATCGGGGTCAGCGAAAGCATTACCGGTCTGCAAATCGCCGCCGGGCTGGGAGCCCTGTTGGCGGGATTGGTGGTGCTGCTGTTTCTGCGCAGCTTCCGCTCGACGCTGGTGATCCTGCTGGCCATTCCGCTGGCCATTCTGGTGGCCATGATCGCGATGTACTTCGGCCACCAGACAATCAACTCGATGACCCTCGGCGGTCTGGCCCTGGCGATCGGCATTCTCGTCGACCAATCGATCGTCGTGCTGGAAAACGTCACGCGACACGTCAACATGGGAAAAAAGCCGTTTGATGCCGCGCTCGACGGCACGCGAGAAGTGGCGATGCCGGTGCTCGTTTCGACGATCACGTTTATCGTCGTGTTTCTCCCGGTCGTATTCCTTTCGGGCATGGCCAAGTTTTTGTTCACGCCGCTGGCCATTTCAGCCAGCGTAGCGATCGTGGCCTCCTATCTGATCTCGATTACCTTGGTTCCCGCGTATTGTGCCAAATTCCTGCGTGCCCGCACCGACGGCGCATCGACCAGCGGGGCGGACGAGGGCGGCGCGATGGGCCGAACCTATCAGAACATGCTCCGCGTGGTCTTGACGCTGCGTTGGCCGATTGTGGCGATCAGCGTCATTCTGTTCGCCATCGCCGTCTGGGCGATGATCAACATGGGCAAGGAACTGATCCCGGCAATCGAATCTCCGCAGTTTAAGATATACGTCCGCATGCCCACGGGCACCAACGTCGACGAGTCCGAGCGGCAGATCAAACGGATCGAGCAGTTCGTGATCGACGAGGTCGGTGGCGGCCACGGCGTGGTCGGTGCCGGCCGCGTCGACCCAAATTACGCTCTGGGCAACGAGGAATTTCCCAAGTCGAACTTGCAACTGCTGATTTCCAACATCGGCGTGCTGATGGATTGGCCGGCCGCCTACACGCCCAACTCCGGACCGATGGACGCCTTCATGCTGGTGCAACTCAAGGGCCACGGCAAAGGCGACGGACGGGGCGCGTTCGATTACGTGCGGGAGCTGCGCAAGAAACTCAACGCCGAATTCAACGAGGGCAAGCCCAAGGACGAGCTGATCGATTTCGCCTTCGACACGGGTGGCATGATGAGCGCCGCGATGAACAAGGGCGAACCTTCGCCGATTCATTTTCAGATCGCCTCACCCGATTTCGATAAGGCGATTCAGATCGCCAATATCATTGTGGAAGAAGCAAAAGCCATCGAGGGAGCCCGCGACGTGCGGATCGCCCAGCGTTACGATTACCCGGCCTTGATGGTCCGCATGAACCGAGACGCGGCGGCTCGCCAGGGCGTGACCGTCGAAGACGTGGCCAAGAACCTGGTGGCGGCGACCAACAGTTCGATCGGCTTTGAACCGGCGTTTTGGATCGATCCGCACAAGGGCAACCATTACTTTCTCGGCGTGCAGTATTACGAAGACGAAATCAATTCGAGGGAAACATTGCTCAACATCCCGGTCAAGGGCGGACTGGGCCAGTCGCGCCTGCTGCGCAACGTCGCCACGATCGAGGAGGTCACACGACCCGGCGTGATCAACCATCGTAACATCACGCGGGTCACCGACGTCTATGTGAACGTCGACCCGGACTACGACGTGGGCAGCGTGGTCGAGCAGATCGAACGGGCGCTGGAGCGCAACACTGAACTGATGGTGGTGGCCGACTCGGACAAACGCGGTTCGCTGTATCGACTGGGGATGAAAAAAGACGCCGAGGGAAACCTCGTCGACGTAACGATCGGCGGCGGCGAAGGGGCCGAGCCCCATCCGTTCAAGGGCATCTCGATGCGGATGGAGGGCGAGGTGAAGGAAATGCGCGACGCCTTCGGCCAATTCGCCGGCGGGCTGGCGATCGCCGCCATCCTGGTCTACCTGGTGATGGTGGGCCAGTTCGGCAGCTTCATCGACCCGCTGATTGTGTTGCTGATCGTGCCGCTCGGTTTTATCGGCGTCGCGGCTCTGCTGATCGGGACAGGAACCAACTTGTCGATCATGGCGTTCATGGGCATCATCATGGTGGTCGGCATTGTGGTCGAGTATTCGATTGTGTTGGTCGATTTTGCCAACCGTCGTGTCAACGACGGGCTGAGCGTGCGCGAGGCGATCCTCGACGCGGCCAAGGTGCGGCTGCGGCCGATCCTGATGACGTCGCTGACCACCTGGCTGGCGCTGCTGCCGATGGCCACCGGCTTCGGTGGCGGGGAAGCCAACGCACCGCTGGCCCGGGCGATCATCGGTGGCGTGCTCGGAGCGACCGTGCTGTCGTTGGTCGTGTTACCTTGTTTGTACGTGATGTTAAAACGACCGCCGAGTCCGGATGAAGAGCCAGAACCAATCGTGGCGGTGAGTGCCTAAATAACGTGGCACGGGCGTCCCGCCCGTGAAAAAATATGTCGTGGCACGGGCGTCCCGCCTGTGAAAAAACGTGAATCACCGGCGAGACGCCGGTGCCACGAACGAAAAAGGCGAGCCCCGGGCGTTAGCCCGGGGGTATTACATTTCGCTGGGAAAAGGGTTGAACCCGATCGAGGAATCACCGTCGGCCTAACGGCCGACGCTCGCCGGATACCGTCAAACTACAATACAATTCCCACCCGAGCTAATGCCGGAGACGACAACATGAAGCGATTATATTTATTTTCCGCGACGCTGCTGGTGGCGGCCGCGCTGCTCGCCCCCGGCTGCAACTTCAAAGCCGCCAGCAACGAGGCAGCGTCCAATGGTGACCCATCGACGCAGGTTAAGGTGAAGCTGACCCGGGTCACCGCCGGTGACCTCAAACTGAAACCGGTGCTATCGATGAAGGTTTACGGTTACGAGACAACCCAACTGAATTCCAAGATCGATGGCTACGTCGAGCGGCTGGCGGTCGACATCGGCGACCCCTTCAAGAAGAAAGACGAGTTGGCCGTTCTTTTCGCGCCCGAGTTGGGCGACGAGGTCGTCCGCCGAGACCATTTGCTGACGCAGGCCGGCGAAGATGAAAAAAGTGCCCGGGCCAACGTCCGCCTGGCGATGGCCCGCCGCGACGAACAGCATGACCGGCTCAAGCTGCACAAGATCAAGCAACATCGCGCGGCAAGACTCGTCAGCCAGGACGCCCTGAATCAAGAAAAGCTGGACGAGGCCGACGCGGCGGTGCGGGCGACGATGGCCGCGATTCGCAGCGCCGAGGCCGACATCGATGCCGCGGAGGCTGCCTACAACAGCGCCGTCGCGCGCAGCGCCGTCGCGGCCGCCGATTTGGAAAAATCCAAGTCGCTGGCTTCCTACCGGTCGATCCTCGCGCCGTTTGACGGCGTAGTCATCGAGCGCCACGTCGATTCCGGCGCACTGGTCAGCAGCAGCGGGACTCCGCTACTGACGGTCGCCATCCAGAAATGGGTCAAGGTCGTCGTCTATTTGCCGATCGATCAGGCGGCCCAGTTGGATGTCGGCGATCCCGTCGTGCTCCACGATCTGGCCACCATGCCGGGCGTAAGGATCGAGGAGATCGACGGCAAGCGACTGACCATTTCGCGCTTTAGCGGCGCGGTCTCTCAGCAGTCACATCTGATGCGGGCGGAGATCGACATCGACAACGTCATATTGATGCAAGAGCGGAACTTCTTGATGCGAGAGCGAGACTTCGCTCTGACCATCGGCGATTACGGCAAGGCATCGGTCACCCTGCACGACTACAAAGGCAAGCCCACGGTTTTGTCGACGGCTGTGGGGAGCAACCGCCAAGGTAGCTACGTGATCGTCGTCGACAACAAGATGGCCAGGGAGGTTCCGGTCCATGTGTTGCTTACCAAGGAAGTCAAGGAGGGCGACAAGATGGTCAAATACACCGTGCTGGAGAGCACCAAAGGTGGCGTCCAAGCCGGCGATCTCGTGGTGGTTGACGACTTGAAGTCGGTCCCCCGCGGCAAGACGCTGCAGTTTGAGGAAACGAAGTAGAGATCGACCCGACACAGTTCTCCGACAGCGCACCAGACCTTTGTAGCAAGAGAGAAATCGATCCCATGATATCTATTCAGCCCGCGAACCGACGATCTGACACTCCAGCATCCGGTAGGCTGCCGCAACGGAGCCGCCGTGTCCTCACGGCGATGCGCGCGGTATGGATCTCGCTGGGTCTGCTGCTGCCGCTCGGCGGTTGCACGCTACCGTCACTGCTGACGCCATCGACCGATGCGGCCGTTGAGGACCAGGCTCAGATGCCGGCGCAACCGTCGTCGCGCCCTTTGGCCACAGGCGAATTGACGCGCCTGCCGCCGGTTGCCGCCGATTTCAATCGACCGATCCGAGGCGCCCCGCGTAGCGCCATCCGCTTGGCTTCCCACGATGAGCCAATCATCGACCCGACGGTCGACGGCCCCGCACCGAAGGCGATTGCCCCGGGAAAGAAAACCGGCCCGCTGCCGATGTTCCCGCCCGGCAACGACACGACGCAGCGTTTCCCGATCGACTTGGCCAACGCACTGGCCCTCGGCGGAGCGAACAACTTGCAGATTCAATTCGCCCGCGAGAAGGTTCTCGAAGCCCTGGTCGATCGGGCCGAGGCGGAGGCCGCGCTGCTGCCCTCGCTGCGATTCGGCATCGGCTACAACAAACACGACGGACGAATTCAAGCGACCGAGGGCGACGTGATCGAGGCGGGCCGCAATTCGCTGTTCGTCGGCGGCGGGGCGGGGCTGGGCGATGCCTCGCTGGCCGGCGGGGCCAGCGGGCCATCGCGGCTGACGGTCAACTTCTCACTGGCCGACGCGGCCTTCGAACCGCTTGTCGGGCGCCAGTTGCACGAGGCGGAAATCTCCGCCGAGGCCGCCACCACCAACGACTCGCTGACCGACATCGCCCTGGCCTATTTCGATCTGGTCGAGGCCCACGCCCTATTGGCCAATGCCAACGACGCGCTCAAAGCGACCGACGAAATGGTTCGCCTCACGACGCTGTTCGCCAAAGCAGGGAAAGGGTCGGTTTCCGAGCAATATCGCGCCGAAGCCGAACAGGCCCGCTGGCAACAGGCCGTCGAGGACGCCCAGCGGCGCATCGTCGGCCGCAGCGTGGAGTTGGCCCGGCGATTGCGTCTCGATGCCGGCGTCCGTCTGGTGCCGGTCGACACGCAGCTCGTGCCGGTCAACATGCTCCCGTCCGGGCAATCCGTCGAAGAACTCGTGGCCACCGGCCTCAGCTCACGGCCGGAACTGGCCCGGCACCAGTCGCTGATTGAAGCCACGCTCAGCCGCATGAGACAGGAACAATGGCGACCCTGGCTGCCCAGCATTCAGGCGGGTGCCAGCGCCGGCACGTTCGGCGGCGGGCGATCGACCAACTTCGACCGTCAGAACGAGCGTAGCGACGTCGATCTGTTGGCGGTGTGGGAGCTGCGCAACCTCGGTTTCGGCAACATGGTCATGCGCCGCCGCGCGGCCGTCGAGAACCGACAGGCGGAAATCGAGGCCGAAATGATGCGCGACCGCGTGGTCAGCGAAGTGGTTACGGCCGCCGCCGACGTCGAGAGTCTTCGCCGGCAGATGCGGACCGCCCAGCGCGGCATCGCCGCCGCCAACAAGAGTTACACTGCCAACTTGGCGCGGATTCGCGAGGCCGAGGGGCTGCCCATCGAGCTGCTACAGGCGATTCGCGCCCGCGGCGAAGCCCAAAACACGTACAGCAAGTGTATGAGCGAGTTCAATCGGGCGCAGTATCGCCTGCTACGAGCGGTTGGGCGGCCGTTGGGTTCCGACGTGCCGCCGCCTTTGGAAGATCAGCGCTGAAGCGGCCGGTTTTCACCAACGCTCCGAAAATCGCCGCAAGCGACCTCACGCTCGCCAATTCAGGTCGAGCTTGTCGTCGGGGTTACCGCTGAAGCGCGGCCCGCAAGAGAGGCGGCGTTGAACTGGTGGATGTTCGACGAGCACCCCTCGCCAACTTCCAAATTCAACATCTGGTTGAAATCGCAGTCGAACAGTCGTCCGTCCCAGCCGACGGACAGGGTGTTGCGACACATCAGGCCGCTGACAGTCGCCGGATTGAACGCATCGATCGACTGGGCAAAAGCGCCGTCGCCGCGCTGCGCATCTGTGTTTTCTTCGAGATAGCAGGGCAGCGAAGCGACAATCTCGACTTGACTGGCGGCCAGAAACTCCGGCAGATCGTCGAAGCCTGGGGCCAGCAAGATCGTCATGTTGCAGAGTTTGCCGAGATTCACCTACAGAATCTCGATCTGCCCGGCCGAGAGGAGTCCGCCGCCGGCCCGCTGGAGTTTGTCCGCAAATCTCGGGATATCATGTGCGGGCGACAAAACGACAAGCTGCTCGATCGGATCCGAGAGTGGATCACCCCGGTGTTGCAGTGAGGTGGTTGCTTGCGCCGAGGGCGATTTGGCCTTTCTTTTCGTGAACCGAGCGTAACTTCGCACAATCGTCAAACGGCTGCCGTTTCTGTGCAGATGTTTACGACGGACGGGGCCGCGCGGCGAAACAGCTCCACTGCGAGCAGTTTCGAGAACGAGTTAGTGAAGATTCTGTTCATGAGAACTCCTTTGTTGCGTTGACAATCCATCGTCTCTTGCTTCACCAGCAAGCATGATGAGCAGCCTGGGCACGCTGTTCCTATCGCGAGGCAACTCGACCTAGGGGAACGACGGACACACGTCACAATCCTTACACCGATTCTGAAAGAATTCCACGGCGTGTCAAATGAGTTCGATCACGCCACCAGAAGCGGAGAACTCGCCCGCGCTTTCTGTAAGGAATCTCACGACTGCCCGTCGCACTTGTATCTTCAACGCGACCATATTGAACCCTGAGCGGCCGGGACAGCTTATCTTGCCGCCAACCATTGAGGATCAAACCTTATGACACCGGACACTACGAACCCTCAGGCAGGCAACCCCCGTGGTCTGGCGAAGAGAGTCGCCGTATTTCTGCTTGTCGCTGGAGTTATACTCATCGCGTACACTCAGTTCGGCGACACGTTTACGCTTCAGCACCTTGCCCAGCAGGAAACCGAACTCCGCGCCTACCAACAGGAACACCTTGTTCTGGTGTATGGCGCTGCCTTGTTGATCTACGTGGTCGTGACGGGCCTTTCGCTACCAGGCGCGACGGTGCTGACGCTCGTGTTCGGCTGGTATTTTGGACTCGTTCGCGGGGTGGTGCTGGTGAGCTTCGCGTCCACCATGGGGGCAACGCTGGCCTTCTTGCTGAGCCGGTATCTGTTTCGCGATTCGATTCAGAAGCGGTTTGGCCGGCGGCTGACCGGCTTCAATCAGGCGTTGGAACGAGAAGGCCCATTCTTCTTGTTTACTTTGCGGCTGATACCGGCCGTCCCGTTTTTCGTGATCAACGCCGTCATGGGGCTGACACCGATCCGCACGAGAACCTTTTGGTGGGTCAGCCAACTCGGGATGCTGGCGGGAACGGCGGTTTACGTCTACGCTGGCTCCAGCGTTCCTGATCTACAAACGCTCGCCGACCAGGGCGCGGGCGCTGTTTTCACTCCGAGCCAACTCATGCAAATCATCATCGCCTTTGTGCTGCTCGGAGCGTTCCCGTTGATGGTCCGGTTCACCATGAAGTTGGCTAGGCGGTCGAAGCCGCAGCCTGAAACAGACGACCGTGCCGCGTCGCGAAGGGCGTGCTGCGATTCAAACGAAAACAAAAAGGTGTCGGCATGATCGCCGCATCGCAACTCGTGAGGAACACGATGACTGAGAACGAACTGGTCCAGCTATTGCCCCAGGATGAGCACAACCAGCAGCTTCAGGCCCATGTCCATCCGCCCGACTGGACCAATCCGACTCCGTCCGGACGCTACAACCTGGTCGTCATCGGAGCCGGAACCGCCGGGTTGGTAACCGCTGCCGGCGCCGCGGGCCTGGGAGCGAAGGTGGCGCTCGTCGAACGCAGCTTAATGGGCGGAGATTGCCTCAACGTAGGCTGTGTTCCGTCGAAGGCTGTTATTAGCGCGGCACGCACCGCGGCGACCGTCAACAATGCTCACGCGTTTGGCGTCGAAGTGCCGCAGGGCGTAAACGTCGATTTCGCCGCCGTCATGGAAAGAATGCGCAAGCTGCGGGCGCGGATCAGCCCGAACGACTCGGCGGCCCGGTTTCGCGATCTCGGCATCGACGTTTACTTCGGGCAGGGCCGTTTCATCGATTCGGGCACGATCGACGTCGATGGAACGAAGCTCGACTTCCGGCGCGCCGTGATCGCGACCGGAGCACGCGCCGCGGCCCCGCCCATCGCCGGCTTGGACGGAGTCAAGTATCTGACCAATGAGAACGTCTTCTCGCTAACCGAACTGCCGCGACGACTCGGTGTTATTGGCGCCGGCCCGATCGGCTGTGAAATGGCACAGTCGTTCGCACAGCTTGGCTCCGAGGTCTTTCTGGTCGAGTCGGAACATGGCATTTTGCCGCGGGAAGATCGTGACGCGGCGGAAATCGTGCATCAGGCGATCATGCGTGACGGAGTGAAGCTGCTGTGCTGCGGACGTGAACTCGAAATCAACAGTGAGGGCGGAATTCGTCTGACCGTCGAATCGCACGACCAGAGTTACGATGAGCCGATCGACGAGCTTTTGGTCGCCGTCGGACGAGCGCCGAACGTCGAAAACCTGAATCTTGAAGGCATCGGCGTCGACTTCGATAGGAAAGGTGTCCAAGTCAACGACCGCATGCAAACGACGAACCCGCGTGTCTATGCGGCGGGCGATATTTGCTCGCCGTTTCAGTTTACCCACGCCGCCGATTTCATGGCCCGCATTGTTATCCAGAACGCGCTGTTCAAAGGCCGCAAGAAGTCGAGCGCGCTCACCATCCCCTGGTGTACCTACACTTCACCAGAGATCGCTCACGTTGGCCTGTACGAGAAAGAAGCCCAGGACAAGGGCATCGAAGTTGACACCTATGTGCAGCACTTCCGCGATGTGGATCGCGCCATTCTCGAAGGCGAAGACGATGGTTTTGCCAAAGTCCACGTCCGCAAAGGCACGGACCAGATCGTGGGAGCGACCATCGTGGCCCGCAGCGCCGGCGACCTGATTTGCGAAATCACGCTGGCCATGACGCATGGACTCGGTCTGTCGAAGATCGGCAGCACGATTCATCCTTACCCCACACAGGCCGAAGCCCTGCGCCGCCTTGGTGACCAATACAATAGAACGCGGCTTACGCCGTTTGTCAAATCGCTGTTCGGAAAATGGCTGGCATGGACTCGCTAACAGACATGACGGGCTGGCGATGGAGGATGAAAAATGTGGAGTGAACGATGTGAAGACACAAAATGCTTTATGCTCGGGCTCCAACGGCGCAATCCGGGCGAGCCGGAATTCCATCAGGCCGTGCGGGAGTTCGTCGAAGCGGTGATGCCGTTCGTATTGGAGCATCGCAAGTACAAGGAGGCTCAAATACTCGAACGGATGACGGAGCCCGATCGGATCATCATTTTTCGCGTTACCTGGGAAGACGATGAGGGTAACATCCGGGCGAACCGAGCCTGGCGGGTGCAGTTCAATAATTCGATTGGCCCCTATAAAGGTGGTCTGCGGTTTCATCCCGACGTGACGCTCAGCGTGCTGAAGTTCCTGGGCTTCGAGCAGGTCTTCAAGAACAGTCTCACCGGACTGCCGATGGGCGGGGCGAAGGGCGGTGCGAATTTCAATCCGAAAGGAAAAAGCGACCGTGAAGTCATGCGTTTTTGTCAGTCGCTGATGATCGAACTGCACCGTTACATCGGCGAAGATACCGATGTGCCGGCTGGCGATATCGGCGTCGGCCCGCGCGAGATCAGTTACATGTTCGGGCAGTACAAGCGGCTCGAAAATCGCTTCGTCGGCGTTTTGACCGGCAAGGGGCTTGCCTTCGGAGGCAGTCTGGTGCGGACCGAAGCGACCGGCTACGGCTGTGTCTACTTCTGTGAAGACATGTTCCCCGGATTCATTCACGATTCGGCGGGCATCGACGCCGAGAAACTGGCATTCATCAGGGATCTCAAGGAAGTCCGTCGCGGGCGTATTTCCGAGTACGCCGAAAAGTTCGACGGTGTCACGTTTTACGCCGCCGAGCGTCCCTGGGGCGTTCCCTGTGACGTCGCCTTTCCATGCGCCACGCAAAACGAAATCAACTTAGCCGACGCAAACACTCTGATCGGCAACGGTGTCCAAGCGGTCTGCGAAGGGGCCAACATGCCCACCGAGTTGGCCGGCGTCCATGCCTTTCTCCAAGCGAAGATTCTTTACGGCCCTTCCAAAGCGGCCAACGCCGGCGGTGTTGCCGTATCGGGATTGGAACAAAGCCAAAACGCGCTGCGGCTTTCCTGGAGCCGTGAAGAGGTAGACGCCAAACTAAAAACAATCATGCAGGAGATTCACAACAAATGTGTCCTGCACGGCAAGACCGATGGATTCGTGAACTATGTTCGCGGCGCGAATATCGCGGGCTTCATCAAGGTCGCCGATGCCATGCTGGCTTATGGTGTTGTCTAGACGAAAGGAAGCCTCGATTCATGCCTGATTTCTTCGAGCGAAGTCTCATGGTTCACGAGCAACTCCATGGAAGATCGGCATCGCAGGAGTGGTGCCAATTACCAACAGGGATAGCCTAGATACAGAGTGGTGGGGGAAGGCACACCGGTAGAATCGCTGGTATCTACTCCATCAGGACGTCTTCCGCTTATTTCCACAAAACTCGCATTGAGATGGCAATCTCATTGGCGCACCCCATTTGATTACGCAGGGTGGCCGAACAACCAAGGAGAATGAGATGTCGAGCAATTCAATTCGCAGCCAACGGCCAGTTCGAGCAACGATCATCGGCGCGACCATGCTGGCCCTATTGGCAGTCGGCGGCGCGGGCGTGATGGCCCAATCAGGCTCACGAAGCCGACCTACCAATCGCCATGTCGCAATGGACGGTTACCAATGGCTCGTTTAACGGCAAGCCGTAGGCGACTGCGTTTTGAATGGACGGCTGGCTTAGAAACGCAGTCGCCTGCGGCTTGCCGTTAAACAAAAGAATGTGCCATTTTCATCCGCAAACAGTATACAAGCCAACACAAGCCAGTTGCGAGCGATGTTGGCTCAATAGGTCTTATGAGGAAACACCATGACTCGTTCAATTCATGCGGTGACATCTTTGAGCGGAATGATGTCGAGTGTTGTGATTTCGCTGATCGTTGCGGCGACGTCATCGCTGGCAGCCGCAGAGCCGCTCGATAAAGGCTTTGTCGATAAAGTGTATCGAGACGCAGCCGGCCAACACAAGTATGTCGTGTTTGTTCCCCGCGACTACACCCCGGAGCGAAAGTGGCCGATTATCCTGTATCTGCACGGAGCCAGCGCGCGCGGCACCGACGGCCGATTGCAGACGGCCGTGGGCCTGGGATCTTACGTCAAGTCGCACGCCAAATCGTTTCCCTTCCTGGTGGTGTTTCCACAGTGCGAGAACGTCACGGGCCGGATTCTGACCGGCTGGTCGCCTGAGTCAATCGATGGCCGCCGGGCTCTCGCCATTCTCGATGAGGTCGAACAACAATTCAGCGTCGACAAAAATCACGAAATCCTGACCGGCTGGTCGAAGGGCGGGTACGGGGCTTGGAGTCTTGCCGCGGCAACGCCTCGGCGTTGGGCGGCCGTCGTTCCATTGGCTGGCGGCGGAGACCCAAAGTGGGCGGACAAGCTGAAGGACGTTCCGGTTTGGGCGTTCCAAGGTGCGAACGATCTGGCGGTTCGCCCCAGCCAGTCTCGCCGCATGATCGAGGCAATCAAAGCGGTCGGGGGAAAGCCGCGGTACACCGAAGCCCCGGACGTGGCCCATGAGATTTGGAAAGTGGCCTACCGAGACGAACTCTTCTCCTGGATGCTCAATCCTTCAGCCGCGGCGACGACCGGCAACCCGTCGCGCGTTCAACCCGGGCCGCGGCGGCCGGTGATTTCGGCAGCGGAAACAGACGGCCCCTTCGTTCCCGCAGTGATCGTTCCTCAGGCCGTTTATGTCCGAATGGGAAACGAGATGCTGAAAACACTCGCCGACTCGATCCCCAAGATCATTCCCCGCGACGTGCTCCGTGGGCGGCTCGATGACTATAGCGACGAAACCACGGCCCAGGGCCGCACGTACCGCGTCGAATTTACGCACATCACTTACGACGGCCAACTCAGCGCTGCACGCATTGAGGCCCTGGGGAAAGACCGCTTGAATGTTCGGCTAGGTCTCGAAAACGCGATTATCACGATCGGCAAAACCTTCGTGTCGAGCGAACACCGCTCGGCGACGGCCGGTCCGATCCGTATCGTGCTCGGCCATCGGCGTCCCGTGTGGCTAGATATAGACCTCACACCCTTCGTAGAACATCACAAGCTGCGGCTCAAGATAACGGACGCGAAATTCAACATTCCGGATGACAACTGGTACGTCACGTCACCGGCGAGTGTTTCGACGCACCGACTGGGACTGATGGGCGGGCTGCGTTCGACCCGCGGACTGCGCGTGGTGCGCAATAAGGTGTCCAGCGGTCTGGTCAGCGGTATCTATGGCAGCAAATCTAAAATCGAGTCCCAGGTCTTGACCGTCGTTCCGGCTCTGATCAAACACTTGGAAGAGAAACTCGAACTGACCGACGTCACGGAACTGGTCGGCGGCGTCTGGCCGCTGCCTGTTTACAAACCCCGCCTTCAACTTTGGCCCGAAGCAGTCGCCACCGACCAGCGCGGCATGTCGATCGTGTTTGCGATGGCCGCGGCGGCCGCCGATCCCAGGCACGCGCCCGCAACACCGCGGCTGGCCGAGCCGGCAGGAATAGCTCTGGGCCAGGTTCCCCAGGTGTTGAGCTTACAGGTCGGCGTTGCGCCCAACGTGCTAAAGCCGCTGACCGACCTGCTCGTTCAGGCCGGCGTGGGGCGGATTCATTTGCTCGACATTCCGGGCGGCGCGTTCGAGCCGATGACGACTTTTCGGACGCTGGCCGAGGCAATACCCGACTTGAAACGCTACGGCACCGACGTCGAGATCCGTGCGGAGTTAGTCTTGGCCAGCCCGCTTAATGTTGTCGATGCGTCGAACTCAACGAACCCCTCCGGCGGCGATGCAGCGATGTTTCAGTTTCAGTTTCCGAAAATGATCGTTTCCTACGCGATCAAGGCCGATCCATCGAGTTCCAAATGGACGCCCTATGTCGACTTTGAGATTCAACTCATTCAGAAGGCCCGCGCAAAATTGCTGAAGCCGAGTCACCTCAAGCGGACGCTACGGATGGACTGGATCGGCGATGCAGACATCAAGGTAAGCGGACGGTTTGCTCCCGGTTACAAGCCGATCGATCCCGAATTGGACGTGCAGCGGATCGGGCGTCTATTCGAGCAGGGCTGGCGAGATTGGACGCAAAGCGGTCCCCTATCGCAGTTCACGGTCCCGGACGTCGATTTCGGATTCACCAAGCTGCGTCTCTCCGACGTCGGCTGGGCAGCGCCACATATCTATGCGACATTCTCGGCCCCCGGCATCAAGCTCACCAACCTCAGCGACCAGGATTTGATTTATGAAACGCAAGGCCCCGGCAGCGTCTGGGGCGGCCCACACACATTGAAACCCGGCAAATCCCACAAGTACGACGTCGCGCAGCCCATCTTGTACCGCCGTCGCACGAGCACGGCAGCCGAACTCTACACCCTGCCGGTCGGTTCACACTCCATATTCCACCGACCGACCGCCGGTGGCCCGCCCCAACTGTTCCAAGCAGACAGCCATGGCCGGTAATCAACGCTGAGCGGCACGGCGCTAGCCGCCGGTGAGTATCGCGAGGGACTTAAATCGCAAATGCGACAGCAAGTAGGTCATGCTCTGCCTGACGAACGGGCCGGATTTCGGCACGCGGAGCGTGCCCTACGACAACTCAGCCCCAGAGGCTCTTTAGTTGTTCCTGTTCGGACACCTTCAGCGGGAATTTCTTGCTGAACTCGTGCTGGTCGATTCCGGCTAGATTTCTTAACGCTAAATGAATGTGTTCGGGGCGGATGCGAATTCCTTTTTCTTTGTCGATCGACAGCGATTTCGGATGGATGGGCACCAGGAAGTGTTTCTCGTCGGTCGCTCCGATGACGCGGTTGCCACGGATGCCGCGGCCCATGAACATGATCGAGCCGATGGACCAGTGGTCTTTGCCGTTGTTGTTATTGTATTTCGGCGTGCGCGCCATCTCGCTCTGGATGATGATGACGAGCTGTTCGCGAATCTTCAATTCCTCGGATTTCTTGACGAGGTAGTCGACGCCGGCCAGAAATTCCGGAATCAGTTTCATCTGATCGCGGTCGTTGTTGGCGTGGCTGTCGAATTGGCCGATGTTCAGGTTCGCCGAGACGCAGACGCCGGCTTTGAACGAGGCCAGCACGATGTCGGCCTGGCGAGAGAGGCGTTCTTTGGGCGAATTCTTGGGGACGTAGGCCGTGACACGTTGGAGCGCCTTCGAGTTAAGCTGCGCAGCGTAAAGCATGCTTTGGGATCGCTCGACGCGCGGCAGTCGAGCCTGCGAAACGCGGGCTTGCATTTGTTCCGCCAGCGCCCGTTCGATCCGGTCGATGACGAAATCGTCGTGATACGGGCTGCGGGCGCTTCCGTTGACCCCATCGGCGTTGGCCAGTCGATTCAGCGAACTCAGATATGGCACACGGGCCATGGGGACCAGGTTGCCGGTCGCCGAATAATTGCCGAACGTAAGAAACGCCAGCGGAACTTCCGCACCGTTGCAGGCGGCCACCAGCGCGGCAAACGTCGGATAGGCCAGGCTGTCGAGCTTGCCGGTGGCCATGTATCGCGAGCAGGGGGAATGATTGTTGACTGAATAATCGAGGCCGTTCAGAACCAATAAATCGTCGCCGTAAGTTTTGAAGAAATCCTCATTGCTCAGGCCGGCTTTGATGTGGGCCGCATTGGGAGCCAGTCGATGAGCGCCCTGGGTGACGATCTCGCCGTGTTGGTAGAGCCGGTTGGTATCCTTTACGCCCTTGGGGTCCATCAGGTACGTGGTGTCCCAACCTCCGGCGGCGTTGAACACGACATAGAAAGGCCCGTCGTAAGAGGGCAGCTCCGACTTTGCCGCCGCGGCGCGGGCGATCGACGAAGGCCCCACCGGCGCGGCGAACCCCAGCCCGGCTGCTCCACAAAGTGTCAAAAAATCGCGGCGGCGCATGGGTGCTCCCTACTCATACAGAAAGTCGTGTTGGCGTAACAAATACGTCACGACGCCGCGCCAGGCGCGGAGCGTGTAATGGGGGTCGTCGAGGCGCTTTTTGTCAACTCGGTCGCAGGAGTAGCTGCCGCGCCGGTCGAGTCCCTTGGTCGCCTTCGCGTCGCTGACGATTCCCGCGAACAACCGATAGGTTCGCTCAACTTCCGGGTCATCGTCCGCGTCGTCGCGCCCCAGCAGATGCTCGTGAAGATGCACGATCGCGCGGCGAATCTGCGTTTCCGCTTCGGAGCTTTCGCCGGGCACGACAGTTAGTTCGATGTTGGGAAACAGCCTGCGCTCGGACGGTTTTCTTGAAAAATCGAGCGCGACGTTCTTGCAGGCGATGGCGTTCGACATGATGCGTTGGATGGCGCCCATCGCCCCGCTGGGATCGGTCATCCGCTCGGTGACTTCCTTGGAATCGATGCCGCCGTAGAGTATTTTCAGCTTGGCCTCTTTATCGGTGAGGCGGTTCCATTTCTGTCCGAACAGCGCGGTCAGTTTGCGTTCGAGTTGTTCGGGGGTCAACATGCGAACCACGCCGACGTCGCCCAACTCGGCCTGGCGTCGCGGGTCTTTCACGGTCGCGGCCAGCCCACGGGCGCGATAAAACCGCGATTTCACCAACTCCTTGAACACAATCTTGAGATTGAATTTCGCCGCGGCAAATCGCGTCGCGATCTGTTCGATCTCGCCGCGCTGTGTGCGATAAGCCCGGCGCTTCGCCGAAAACAGCGGGTCGTCGATGTCTTCCGGCGGCAACAGAGGCCGGCGGCCGGCGAGGATGTACCAGACATGCTTGACCATCGCCACGGCGAACCGCGGGTCTTTCGCGGTCCGCTCGCCCAGCCATTGCAACGATCGCCAACGCTCGTCCGTCGGCAGCTCCTCTTCCTGCAGCCCAGCTGTAAACATGTCCTTGTACCAACCGTCTTTGCGAGGGCCATAGATTCCCTTGCCGTCGACCACGTAAAAATCTTGAAACAATCCGGCGATCGGATCCATGACTTTGTGGCAGACAACACAGTCGGCAGCTTGCATGGTGGGAATCTCATACTGTGCGGTAATCGCCGCCGCATCGTTCACCCGCGGCGCCAGCGTCATGAGGTCAACACCAAGAAAATGCTTGAAATACATTCTCACGCGCAGTCGATTCCGATTGGTCTCGGTCGTCGGATAACGCTTCAGATATTGAAACGAGGTTAGCAAGCCCGCGTGGGGATAGAATCCGGTGGGCGATTCCTGAACCTTTCGGCCGTTACGACTTTGCAATCTCTTGATCTTCGTGGGGATATATTCATAGGGGTCGTCAGGGTCTTTGAATTGGTCTCGCAATTCCTCAAACATCCCATAACCTCTCGACGTATACGGCGAAAGCATGGTGTAGTCGGCCGTGACGATTTCCGTGAACGGACGATCGTTGCGCACGATGTACGTGATCAATTCGAGCGGCTCGCGGCGCATTCCCTCGCGGTAATCGCGGATCAGTTTCGTGTAGGCGATCATCTTGGGGTGAGAGTAGGGCAGTTCCTTCTTCTTTTCCGGGCTGAGACCTTTCCGCGGATCGCGATCTTGATACCAGAGCCTGGGTTTGAAGTGTTCATAGGAGAGAGCACTCTCGCCGCCCCCGTCGTAGCCGTAGGTCAGGAGAATATCGTTGAAGGCCTCCTGCAGGCGTTCGTAGAAGGCATCTTCGGTCATCACAGAATCAAGAATTTTGTCGATCGCTTTGAGGCCATCTTTTTCGACCGCCGCACGCTCTTTCCTGGTCGGCAGTCGCGCCGCAAGCGACAGGGTAAGACGCCGCAGCAAACGCCCCGGCGACATCATTTCGATTCCGTCGAAAAACGGCGGCGCGGCGTAATCGGCGATGGGCGGACCGATGTCCGGCTTGCCTTCGATGCGGCGCACGAAGCGGGTAAGAATTTTGTAGCCGGTCGAGTCGGCCTTGAGCACCTCTTTACCGCCATGATCGAGACCGCCGGCGATCTTCTGGAGCAGCCGCGACTTGCCGTCTTCCTGCGCGGTGGCCATCTGCCGAAAGGCTGCTCGATTGTGACGAATCGCCTCTTGGCGTGTTTGTCGATCGCGGGCCACATCTCGCAGCAGGAATTCGCTATCCGACGCATCGCCCTTGACGTTGTGACACTTCAAGCAAGTCCGCTCGCCGACCTTGCCCCAGACCTCGTCGACAAAAAAGTTATCGACGACAAAACAACTCGGTCCGCGATGGTTCGCCTCGGATCGGCCGGCAGCTTTCTTTGCCGGGGGCTGCTTCGACGCGGGATCGCTTTGTTTATCATCCTCGTCACCGCCCAGCGCCGTTGAAATCGTCGCGACGCCAAATTGCCACGACGCAACGAGCACGATCGAGAACGCTCCAGCAAGCAACGACCGATGGCGATTCAACATGGTTCAACCGTCTGTTGAAAAAGTAGAGGGCAGGGATTGTACCGCGATTATAACATGTTGAGCTTGGCCCGTGTCTAGTGCGTGATTGTCCCCTGCACCTGTATGGTAATAACTTGCCGTTAAACGAAGTGCTGGACTCTGTTGAAAACGAGGTTCCGCTACCCCAGCGGCTCGAACAGCACGGTGCTGGCGGTGAAGCCGTGGAGGAAGTTCTGACCGCCGATGGGACCGATTTCGCCTTGGGCGAAGAAGCCGGCGAGCGGGATGTCGCCAAAGATTTTTCCATCTACTTCGCGACGATACACGATCGCCGTTTGACAGATCGGTCACCAGGAAGCGGCGATCGGTACGTCGCCCAACGTGTCGTTGAGCAACTCGAACCCCAGGGCGTGAATCGGATAGGCGCGCGCGTGTTTGCTCTTGAAAGTGCTCGCCCTAGCGAGGCAATTTCGCATCGATCTCCGCGGATTCGGTCCAGGCTTGACCGAGGGTGAGAATGGCCGCGTGCATGCGGCTCTTCACGGTGCCAACCGGGATATCGAGAATCTCGGCTGCTTCGCGATATTTCAGATTCTGAAAATAGACCAGCACAACGACCGCACGCAGCGGGTCGGGTAACTGATCCACGTTACGGCGAACCCGCCGGCGACGTTCATTGGCGATTGAGCGTTCGACGGGATCCGGCTCACCGGCGGTCAGCAGGTCGACCAACCCGCTCTCGTTGTCTTCGGCCGGCGCGCGGCCGGTGCGGTCAAGACTTACCATGCGATGACGCTTGTTGCGCCGCTGATGGTCGATCGCTTGATGCGTCGCAATCGTGTAGAGCCAGGGTCGGAACTTACGCCGCTCGTCAAACTGGGCGCACTTTAGATGCACCTGGAGAAATGATTGTTGAAAAACGTCCTCGGCCGCCTCAGCGCTGCCGAGGTAACGCCGCAAGTAGCTGTACAGTTCCCGCTCGTAGCGGTGGACCAACTGGTCGAACGCTCGACGTTCGGCTCGGTGACGGTAGCGAAGCAGCAATTGCTCGTCGCTGGCCGCCGAGACATCGCTCGCGCCCATCGTGTCGGATCGTGTTTTTCCAAGCGCACTGTTCATTTTTTCGCGACACGATTGGAGGACTGGTGTTTTCTCGCCTCACTTCGCATGGGACGACGCTTGAGGGGCAGATAACCTTACAGGCCGATTTCAAAAAAATTGGGAAGCGTGTGAATGTCCTGCGAATTCAACCGGCCAATTCGCACGGCGACAGACGCATGCAATGCCAGCGGTCACGGCGACGATTCGTCTCTTTTTCCGCCTTTTGTCGCCAGCGTATTCGACCTCACAGAATCTGTCGCCCGTTTTGACGATGATTGCCGCATCACGTCGCGTGTTGTATTCACGGATGAAGATCGATTCCCCTCACGCTCTCTGGCAAAGAGAAAGGCACTATTATGTCCCCTGTTGTTACGCTGCCTGCTTTCCGTATCGCTGTTTCTGTGCTTTTCTTCGGCGGCTTATGCCTGTTTGCCGCGTCGGATGCTCTGGCCGGAAAGCCCGTCTATGTCGGCGGCAATGTTCCTGCCGAGCGGCGGGTGTCGATGGACCGCTACGATCACGCGGCCTGGGACGCCCTGCTAACGAAATACGTCGACACCGCGGGCAACGTCGACTACACCGCCTGGAAACGCTCGCCCGAGGACATCCGGGCGCTCGAGGGCTATCTGGGATCGCTGTCCTACGCCGGCCGCGGCATTCGCGCCAGCCGCGAGGCCACGATGGCCTATTGGATCAACGCCTACAACGCGGTGACCGTCAAGGGCATCCTGCGAGAATATCCCACCAGCAGCATCCGCAACCACACGTCGAAGGCGTTCGGCTACAACATCTGGAAAGACCTGCAACTGGTGGTCGACGGGGCGGGTATTTCGCTCGAAGACATCGAACACAAAGTTCTCCGCAAGATGAACGAGCCGCGGATTCACTTCGCCATCGTGTGTGCCTCGAAGAGCTGCCCCCGGCTGCTGAACCGAGCCTACACCGCCGCTGACCTGGAGAAGCAATTGACTACCAGCACGCGGGCGTTCTTTGCCAGCGGGGCGAACTTTCGTTATGATGCCGGCAGCGGGAAGATGCAGCTCTCCACGATCCTCAAATGGTTCGCCAGCGACTTCGGCCGTGACCAGGCCGCCCAGCTCAAGACCATCGCCCCCTACCTGCCCACCAAAGCAGCCTGGCAAGCGGCCAACGCCGGCCGCGTCCGCGTGTCGCACCTAGACTACGACTGGAGCCTGAACGATCAGGCCACGGCCCGGCGCAGTGTCCGAAGGTAGACGTAGGTTATGCTTTAGCATAAAAAGCGTGTCCGCGGTGGTATTGGGTAGGCTCTGTTATGCTGAAGCATAACCTACGGTGCCGACGGAGTCCCTCCCGCTTTCCAGGACGAGACCATGATTCTTGTCGTCATCATTTTGGCCGCTTTGTGCCTGGCGTATGCCAACGGCGCGAACGACAATCTCAAGGGCGTGGCCACGCTGCTGGGCAGCGGCACGACAAACTATCGCGGCGCGGTCGTTTGGGCTACCGTCACGACGCTGCTCGGCTCGCTGACGGCCGTGTTTCTGGCAGGCACGCTGCTGAAGAGTTTCAGCGGCAAGGGATTGGTCGCCGACCACCTCGTGGCCGACCCCAGCTACGGCGCCGCGGTGGCGCTGGGCGCCGGGCTGACCGTGCTGCTGGCCACCCGCCTGGGGATGCCGATTTCGACGACGCATTCGTTGGTCGGGGCCCTGGTCGGCGCCGGTTGGGCTGCCGGTTCGACGATCGACGTCGCGCGGCTCGGCCAAGGTTTCTTCGTTCCGCTGCTGCTCAGCCCGCCACTGGCCATTCTGGCAACGGTCGCCTGTTACGTAATGTTCCGCGGGGCGCGCCGCCGCCTGGGCGTCGTCGAGCAGACTTGTTTTTGCGTCGGCAAGCAAGTGATCGAGACCGTGCCGGTGTTGAACAACGGCGCAGCATTTCAACGCGTCGAGCAGTTGTCCGTAAGCCTCGGCGACTCGGTTACCTGCCAAAATCGCTACCAAGGAAAGCTCCTCGGAATCGAGGCCGCCGCCGTGCTCGACCGCCTGCACTATCTCTCCTCCGGCATGGTGTGCTATGCCCGCGGGCTGAACGACACACCGAAGATTGCCGCCGTGCTGCTGTTGGCCCAGCTCAGCGGCTTCGGCAGCACCGCACTGGTCGGGTTGGCCATCGCCGCCGGCGGCGTCTTCAGCGCCCGCAAAGTGGCCGAGACGATGAGCCAAAAGATCACCTCAATGAATCACGGACAGGGCTTCGCGGCCAATCTGGTCACCGGCCTGATTGTCATCGGGGCCAGCCGCCTGGGCCTGCCCGTCTCGACGACCCACGTCAGTTGCGGCTCGTTGTTCGGCATCGGTGCCGTCACCGGTCAGGGACACCCCTCAATGATCGGCAAGATCCTCGGCGCCTGGGTCATCACGCTGCCGGTCGCGGCGGTCTGGGGCGCCATCGGTTATTGGGTTCTGAAACAAGCATGAAATGATCCGAATCGGCAAGGGAGCCGTTCGCGCACGACGGCCCATTGATCGTGTCGCAGCGTATGACGAGTGGATGAAACTCCATGTTCTCCGCGCGAGCGACTCGGGTCATCCTTGATTTAATTCAGCAGCGGTCTTACGATAGGGGCGAACAACCCTTTGTCGTGCCCGCACTGCAAATACCCTTGAAATACACGCGCGAATGGTCGGCTGACAATCCGACTTGATTCACGACACCGGTTGTTGAACGCCGAACACTGACGAGTGGTCGCCATGGCGCCTGTGGGGGGCGGCAATGTTAAACGACTCGGAAAAGACGAAAGCACAGCTCATCGAAGAACTCGTGTCGCTGCGGTTCCGCGCGGCCCATCCTGAATTAAAAAGAGACCTGCAGCACAGCTATCTTCCGGTCAAGTCCGATGACGGGACCGTCGTGGGCATAAGCTGCGTTGTTCAGGATCTCACCGACAGCAAGCGGGCGCACGAGTCGCTTCGCTTGACACAGTTTGCCCTCGACCACGCCGCCGATCCCGTCTATTGGGTCCGCCACGACGGCCGAATCTTCTACGCGAACCACGCGGCCTGTGAATCGTTGGGCTACTCCCGCGACGAACTGCTGTCGATGTCGGTGTCCGAAATCGATCCAGATTTTCCCGCGGAAGCCTGGCCGGCACACTGGCAGGCGTTGAAGCAGTCCGGTCGCTCGACATTCGAGGCCCATCACCAGACCAAGCGCGGACGCGTGTTCCCTGTCGAGATCACGACCAACTATCTAACCGATGGGCCGCACGAATTCATTTGGGCCTTTGTTCATGACATCACGGAACGCAAGCGGGCGGAGAACGTCCTTCGGCAGCGAGAAATGGAACTGGCCCACGTGGCCCGGTTGAGCATGCTGGGCGAAATGGTGGCGGGCGTCGTACACGAAGTCGGTCAGCCGCTGTACTCGATCGGGAACTTTTCCAAAGCCTGCGAAAATCACATCGAGCAAAACGAACCCGTGGAAACGGAGAAGCTATCGCACTGGCTTGCCGAGATTTCTGCTTGCGTCCGGCGGAGCAAGGAAATTCTGTCTCGACTGAAGGGATTCGCCCGGAAAGGCGCTCCGCAACCCAAGGCACTTTCGATCGACCGAGCGATAGGTGAATCGATCAAGATGTTTGAATTCGAACTTCGCAGACACAACGTCGCCGTCGACTACGATCGAGTCGAGGGAATCGTGGTTCTCGCCGATGACGTTCAAGTGCAGCAAGTATTAACCAACCTGATTCGCAATGCCTGTGAGTCGTTTAACGCCTCGGGCAGCGAAGACTCGCGATTGACGATTCGAACGAAGAGTCGCGACGGATTCTGTGACGTGAGTGTCGAGGACAATGGACCGGGCATGAATGAGGAGCAAATCGAACGAGCGTTTCAGTCGTTTTTTACGTCCAAGGCCAGCGGGCTTGGGTTGGGATTGGCAATCAGCAAGACCATCGTAGAGGGCCATGGCGGTAAGATCGCGATCGTGCCGAATCGCCACCGAGGGATCACTTGCCATTTCACCTTGCCGTTAGCACGGGGAGATGAATGATGCATGAATCGGCTACCGTGTTCATTATCTCTGACCACTAATTCCTCATTCACAACGAAGACGGTCGCCATCCGGTCGGGTTCACTGGACATGACGGTCGTCCAGCGGAATGGTGAATCCGAACGTCACTCCGCGACCCGTGTTCGGTTTCGCCCCTAGCCTTCCACGATGTGCTTTAATAATAGACCGGCTGATCGGCAATCCCATGCCCATGCCTTCTTGCTTTGTTGAAAAAAAAGCCGTGAAAACTTGCTCCAACTCATCTTGAGAAAGACCTTTTCCGACATCGCTCACGGTCACTTCGGCATAGCCGTCTGGGAGAATCCGAGACGACACGGTCACTTCACGTTGACCGGACGGCGTCTCCTGCATGGCGTCCACGGCGTTGCGAATCAGGTTTACCAGAACTTGTTGAATCTGAATCTCGTCGACCAGAACAGTCAGATGCCCCGATTTCGTTCGCATTCAAAACTCGCAATCGTAGGGCCGGTTCTCTTCCAGGTGCAGCCGAATCGCTTCGCGAACATCCGCACGGTCCTCAGGATGCAGTAACGCGAGAAACTCGTCGAATGTTGCCTCAATCTCATCCTCTCCGTAGCCCAGTAATTCCTTGAATCGAGGTGACCAGTACCCTCTTCCTGTTTCGAGATCCGCGTCCCACAAGCCGCCCGAGGTGCCGCGAACCGCTAAGTCCAATCTTTCTTCGCTTGCCCGAAGTGTCTCATTCGCCGCAACAAGCTGTTCGGTTCGCCGGACGACTTGTTTCTCCAAGTCGTCGTAGGCATGTTTTCGTGCTTGCTCCGCGGCTTTACGGTCGGTAATGTCCACGGCCATGCTCAAAACCAGCCGTTTGCCGTCGGGCGTTGTACCCAGTGGAGCGGAACTGAAGTCCCAGACCCGCTTATCGCCGCTGCGGGTGGTCAACTCGAACTCTCCTTCATGCACGCGGCGGTTGTGCGTGTAGAGTCGATCGATCCGCAATTTGGCCACGGCCATTCTTTGACCGTAAGCCCGCTCGGTCCAAGCAGTTATGGTGGGAATTTGGCTGGGATCATAACCCGTCAACTCCGTCCAAACGCGGTTCGTTTTGTGAACGGTGCCGTCTTCGGCATGGATCATGATCGGAAACGGCGCATCGTCGATCGCACGCGCGAATCGCAACTCTTTTTCCTGCAGGTCGGAGCACATGAGGTTGAATGTCCGCGTCAGTTGCCCCAGTTCGCCGTCGTCGGAAACCGGGAGATCCTTGGTCAGCCTGCCCCTATCCGGCGCGCCGCATCCATTTCCTTTTGCACGCATTATAACAAATCGGTCCAAAAGCCGCCATCCGCGAGCGCGCGGCGAACCGGTTCGGGCGAAATTCCTTACGCGGACTGAGGTGCCACCGTTTTTTGTACCGTGAGCAGACGGAACGGGCGACTCGAAAAAAGCTGATCCGCCCTGAAATCGATGCTCCAACACTCATTGCTTTTCGTGGAGGTTGGTCGAGGCACGCACACCAGGCAACTCCGGTTACGTCGCGGACGTTTGCGTCGCATTTGCCCCTCTTCCTTAGCTTTGCACACGAAGAGTCGCCGTGCCGGTGGGCCTTTTCTCGCGGTCAACGGTTCGGCAATACCCGAATCGCCGCTCCGACATCGAAAAGGGCCGAGTTCGTCTCGATGGAAAAAATCGAACGACGATACATTTTTCATGTTCTGAAAGCGTTTGGGGGCAACCGTACTGAGACGGCCGAAGTCCTTGGCCTGGCCCGCAAAACGCTGTACCGCAAGCTGCAAAGTTACGGAGCGACTGGTGACGACGGTACAGTGATGATTTGAGCAAAGCCGCTCCGAATTCCGCTCCCGCCGATGACAATCAGGTCTGCTCCCATCTCGCACGCTCGATGAGCGATCTCAACCGGCGCTACACTAAATTCGACAGGTAGCTGTCTCAAAACTATTGACACATTCCAGAGCGGAGATTCGTTGAGCTGCCGTCGCAGAAAAGCGCGTCGACTATCGCCGGACTCAACGGTTTCGCGCCATATCGGCCGTAATCGCTTCCTGCTCGACTCGGAGGCCTGTTTTTGAAATGCGACGCAGCAGTTCCAGGCAAGGAAGATGCTGGTCCTTTACGGCCTGCACGATCTCGTCATGTTCGTGATCGGTAAGGGGCAGCGCGGTGGACTCAAAACGCTGGTGAGTTTCCACGTCCATGTACATCGGTTCGATGGACAAGCCGGTTCTGTCAATCAACGAGGCGAGGATGCGCACGCCGTATAGGTCGAGATCGCCCTGATGGTGAAACATTGCCTGTGGGCAGGCTCGCGCGATCAGACGCAAGAGAGCCACTACCGCGCGATTCGCATGCCCTTCGGTGTAAACCAAGACCGTCTCGTCGTCGTCGTGGTGTAACTCGATCAAATCGAGAAATGACGTTTCATTCTCGACGCTGATCACGCAGTGGACCGACGAGTTGGGAACCACATGCGTGTTCGATAAATGCTGCGCCGACAACCAAATGGGTAGCTGTTGCTCGGCTGCCTCGGTTGCCCAATTCCATTGAGTGCCCCGGCGTAACAACGCGAATCGACCGAATACGAGCACGGTGACGGACGTCAGGTTTTCAACAAGGCCAACCAGGCTCAGCGCCCGAATTGCTCGTTCTTTGTCTCCCAGTAGCTCATGCACTTCATGGGGAAGCGGGGTGAATTGCAGTTCGTCGCCAGCCAGATCGCGCCACACCTGATTGCCTGGTCGAAACCAATGGGTGTCCCCGGCAACCTTTCGGGATGCGTGAACGATGCGTTCCATTCGCGTGGGTTCGCTTCTCAGGTCTTCAACGAATTGAAGGAGAGCGATGTATCGTCGGATTTGTGGTCCAATCTGATTGAGTTGCCACTTGTCGCTTCGATGCCAAAATCGCCCCTTCTGCTGATCCAGAAGCCCCAACTCCCGCTGGGCAACCAAGCCGGGCAAGCCGTTCTCACCGACGTGAGGTGCCAGTTCGGTTCTGATGCGTTCGGCTCGATTCTGCCTCTCCTGTCGACGGTTTCTCAGTTTGCGGCCACGCGCCGCGGCCAATGCCGGCAGGAAAATCTCCTCACCGCCGAGCATCTCCGCTTCCCACCGCGAGAAAAGGAGCTTGCACTTGTCAGGGTCCGTACCCCGGCGAACGTACTTATCGGAGAAGAACGTGACGAGTGCGGTGTGTTGGGCGACAGGGCAGGTGATTTGCGCTGGCACACTACCTTTCGATTCCGCCTTGCGCAGAATCATGTCGGCGGCGTCAGCAGCACCTGGAGTCTCGTTCAGCCATTGTCTTAGGGCCGTCGTAATATCGCTCCGACTGGTCACGGATTCGTCTCATGTCCAATGACGGCTTCCGGCCGCGGTTCCGGGAACAATTCAGTCTGGGACTCGCGCCGCTTCCACACGAGCGGGATTAGCACGATGTCGTCCTGTTCATCTTTCTCCACCATCAGGGTCGTGCTATCGGCGACGTCTTCGAGGATCGTGCCGTCCAGGTCTGGCGATGCAATGATAAGGTCGAGGTTGAGTTGCTTGGCACACCGCAGTAGAAGTTCCCTGCGCTGCATATCCAAGCCGTAAAATGGCTCATCCAACATCAGCAATCGGACCTTCGCGCCTGCACGATCGAACAAGAACCTTGCCAGGGCAAATAAGAGAAGATAATGATGCGTACTTTGAGCGCCGCCGGAACCGCGAACCAGCTCGTCCGATCCTAGCGACGTCACGTTGTCGCTTTCTGTGTGTTGAAGTTGAAACTGATAAGTGTACCAGTTGCGATAATCCAAGAACGGTGGGATGTCGCCTTCGCCCGTAAGTTGGTCGCGGCGATTGTCGAGATAATCGCGAAGCTCCCGGCGTTGTTCCACATCGAGCAGCGACTGCCGCTGAATCAGTTGCACAAACGACGCGTGTTCGGGCGTCACTTTCGTCTTCAACTGAAAACGTGAGTGGCCAAACGTAAGGTTTTTCAAGATGCAGTTCAGCCCGTCCCTGAATTGCTCAAGCGTGCGAACATTCGACCGCAGTTGTTCGGTCAAGCTGTGTGCCAGAATCTGCTCGACCAGGTCGACGTTCTTTTTCTTGAGCGTCTCGCGCCAATGCTTTTCCGTTTCGTCGCGCTCTTGCAGAATCTCGTCAAGCGGCTGATCGCGATGATCTCGAACCTCGATCCAGCCCGCGGCCTCCTCCACGCGAACCCGGTAGCGACTCGCGAATCGGTCGCTCATGACGCCATCCGATCCGGTAAGGCGTGTGTGCGTCTCTCTTTCGCTCCCTGTAGACTCCTGCAACAGTTTTGGTAGATTGTCTTTCTTGATTTGCGATCCCCGTTTTGTATGAAACACGTAACGATCAAGGTCGTCCGGCGACACAGGTAGGACGGCGGCCAAGTCTTCACGCGAGTCCGTCACGATAGTCGCGGCCTCAGCGAGCTTTCCGTCGATTTCATCAATTTCTCGACTAAGTGATTTGACATTCTCTTCAGCAGACCGTCGCTCGATCCTTTTCGTCCCGATCGACTCTGATGTCTCCTTCGACTGCTCGCTCAGCGCATCGAGTCTGGTGAGGAGTGCCTCAACATCCACATCTGACAGTTGTTTTTTCAAGTCTGCGATCGTCGTCGAAAGGTACTTCTGCTTCAACCGCTCCTTGGAAAGATCGTCGTCGATTTCGCCAACCTGCCGCTCGATTTCACGGATGTTTTCCTTGACTTGATCGAGCGTGTCCCGAAAGCGTTCGATGCTGCCAGGCAAGTCAAGCGCGTCGAGTTGGCCGGGAAGCTCTCTGAGTGCTTCGCGGACTCGGTTGCAGCGGGCCAGTTCGTCGTCCACGGTCTTTGCCTCACCGTCAAGCTGTTCGATGGCTGTCCGCAACCGCTCGGTCTCCTCCTCTCGAATCCGTCGTCGCGTTTCCTCACCGATCCATCGCGGCGCATCGAGTTCCAGTTGCCAACGCGCGCCGCGCTCGCCGCCGGCCCCATCCATGACAAACCAATGCTGATCGGCACCGTCGGGCGCCGGCTGGGCCAACAAGGCTAGCGTACCGAGAGTCGCCTGCAAGTGTGTTTTCACACGTTCGTTGTCGGTGTGTATGAAAGTGAGCAGGCTCGTGCCTTCGGTGGGCTGGGAGATTCCCGAGCGTTGAACCGCGGTAGCGTCAAGCAGGCGGATACCTTGGCCTACATTCATGACGACCCCACACGCCACGGACGCCTCGTCCGGCGAAGTCACGAGTGTCGCCAGGCGCTGGATGCCCACGGCCGCCTCAACCGCGGCTTGTATTTTCGCCGATGTACCCGGCACAAACTCAATTTCTTGATACAAAAGCCGGGGCCGAATCCCGCGCTGCTGAAGTGCTTCGAGCGACTCGTCAAGCCCGTCAATAGCCGGAACGACATCGTCGAATCGCTCGATACGTTGTAGTTCCTGGTCGTAGCCGCTACGCTGCGACTGGAGCTGCTGTTGCTGATCCACGAGACGGTGGATTTCGTCGTTCATTTCGCTAATCGTTCCGGCAGCCGATTTTTTCGTCTCCGTTACGGAGGTTCGGATCGCCGCCGCAGGCAATTCGTCGTCGACGGTGTTGGGCAACAATCGTTGCGTGGCGAATAGTTGCTCGACAATGTCCACAGATACATCAAGCAGCGATTCTGCCAATTCATCAAACCGCCGAGTCGCGCTGGACAATTTCGCCGTCGCCGCTTCGATGCAAGTGTCGCGATCTCTCGTCTGCCTGGCGAGTCTATTCTTGGCTTCTGACCGGCGGCTCTTTAGCGTTGCGAGTCGCCCTTCAACTCCTTTGAGCCGCGTGTCGAGTTCTTCGAGTTGGGTCGCCGTCTGATAGCTCTCATTGGCTCGGAGGGTCTTGATTTGTTCATCAAGGATTTGTGACTCCGCTTTCAACTGCGAAAGTTCGCGCGAGAACGCGCCAATCTGCTGTGAACTTTGTTGAACTTGATCTCGCTTCATTTGCAACGTCGTCGTCAACTCGTCTGCGTTCCACTTTGCATCGACGTAACGGTAGCGGCGCAACGTCTCGCGGGCGTCGCGCGCCTCGTTGCGAATCTCGCAGAGCCGGTACAGCGCCTTGACGTCGTCACCGAGATCGGCCAGGTTTTGTTCGATTTCCGCGATGTCGCGAAAACCCTTGGCAGCTTTGTCGAATGGATCGGGATCGGGTACGGGCAGCACTTGGCGGAATAGTTCGTCGAAGCCGCGAGCCGCCTTGGACAGTTCACGGTAGCTTTTGGCTTTTCTCCACAAGTCGGTGACGAGGTCGAAATCCTCACGCGTGTTGAACAGGCGATCGGCAACCGCCGTTCGATACTTGTTCATGTCCGTCAGAATCGGTTCATCCAGCGACTGGGCCAGTTCGTCTCGAGTGACAATCCTCAAGCTACCGTCTTCATTTTTCTTAACCAGCGGCAATTCGGCCGCGCGTCTGCTCGTGATGACGCCCCATTTCCGTGCTCGCGCATTCATGTCCACGGCGGATGCACCAAAAACGAACGTAACAGGTGTCTTACCGTGGTCCTGCTCAAACTCCGCCACGGCATAGGTGATGCTGCCGCCCTTGCGATCAGGATGTGGGTCGCCTGCCAAATCGGCTCGAAGAATGATCCCTTGCAAGGATCGTCCTTCATCGCGTCGTCCAGCCATCTTGGCGGCCGCGTTCAAGTCCCAACTCTGCGCGCCGGAAAGAATCAAATGCAGCGCATCGAGGATCGTCGTCTTGCCCGACTCATTGCTTCCAATGACGAACAAATCGCCGTGAACCTCGATCAATTCGTCGTTGTAGTTGTGGAAACCTACAAGCCGCAGCGCCTTCAGCCGTAACCGATTCGTCATGCCTCGGTCTCCTCTGACGTGGCCGGGGACATCGGTCCTTCCTGGTCCGCGTTGTCGGTGTCTGACTCAACGACTTGGGCGATTGGCTCGTCATCCTCCGAGCTTTCGTCCCCGTCAGCTACGGGGCTGCCGAGCATGTCCGCCTTGCTCAATGCCTCGGCACGGTAACAGCGCAACCCTGGCAACAGGGCGTAAAGTACGTCGCTCTTCCCCTGCTTGGTGAAGCCCGCTTTGATGCCGGCCTCCGCCGCCACTCCAATCCGCTCACGTTCGGCGATGAAACGGTATCTCTCCAGCGTCTTGAACAAGGACCGGCAGCCGTCCAATATCTTTTCCTCCGGCGGCGCGTCGTCGCCGAGTTGTTCCCCAAAGCGCTTGAAAACAAAGTCAATGAAGTCGGCCAGCACGAAGCGAACCTCGTCGCACGCGTCGAGATCCAAGTTCTGCTCGTCCGCTTGCCGCTGATGAAACTCCAACAGCAGAACGAACAGCACATATTCCTGGCGGCCAGACAAACGAAACACGTGACGCTGCGTCGCCGCTTGAGAACACCGAACAAGTCGATGTCGTCATCGCGGTAGAACAACGGCGACTCCATCAACAGTCCATGCTAAACGTCCTGGCTGAACACCATCTGAGGAAGCGTCAGGATGCCCACGCCGTCATTCGCAATTCGGCGTCGGAAACGAACGCTTCGGGACTGCCTCGTAAAATCGCCGCCTGAACGAATTCGTTTAGATCCTGCATCTGTTTGATCAGCGCAGGTCGCTTGGATTTAGCACGGCCGCTTGCCGGTGGCCGAATCGACGCACCAATTCCGCCAGGTAACGCTTGAGATGCCCGGTCACATCCGCCAACCGCTCGTGAATCGCTTTTCGCCGGCCGTCGAGGATTCCCTCCGGCTCCAGAAACTCTTGCACGGCGCGAATGATCTGCATCGGCTCCGGCGGCCTCACACCTTGTCGCGTCGGATCATTGGCATACTCCTGCTCCATCGCGTCACGCACGCGGTCTAAGAATACGGCAGCACTGTTTTGAACGAGTGTGATCAGTTTCTCGTGACTGCGCCCGCGGAACTGGTCAATCTCTTGCAAATACCGCTCGAAGTAGGTCTGCAACTGCGTGAGCAAATCAGTCAGCCGTTCGCGATCCGGCGTCTGAATCGCCATTTCGCTAAGCCACAGATCGAGTCGCAACAATTCCTCGCCGGCTTCCTCGACCGCCATCCGCGCGTGGGCAAGCTGACGGCCCACTCGACATAGATCGTCGTGGTCGGCTGCGCTGCCAACTTCCATGACGTCAACTACCTTGGTCAGGAAGTCATCGACGTCCTGCAAGCTAAAACGCGCCGACGCGGCCCGTTCTTGGCTGATGCTCTCGACGTGCGATTCGAGTTGGCCAAGGATCAAGCTGGTCGGTTCGGTCATCCGCACCAAGTATCGTTCCAGTCCGCGATCCTGAATCCGACGAATCCTTCGCGGTTCAAGACGCATGGAAACATTGCCCCGATCGACGAGCGTGTTCAAGTGCGAGCGGAGTGCCATACGGTCGTAGTCGCCATCGGGCTTAAACTGCCGCAGGGCCGGTAACACGCGCTCGTACAACGATACCAACGGCATCTCCAACTGCATTTCTTCCTGACGAGCCCGATACAGTGCTATGAGAATCGCTAAATACGGCTCGGCGGGCGCACTGGTCAAGAAACGGAACTGGTCACCATCCAGCTTCGTCGTGATCTGTTGCAGTGAGTATTCCCAAATCCGCATGATGACTGACCAGCGTCACCTGGCTTTCCTCGGTCTTTCGGACGTGTTCACGGATACCCCCAGCAGCTCGGCGGCCTATTTGATCGTGAGATACGCAGCCAGCTTTTCCACGTGACATCCTCCAGATATACAGCTTTCCCCTCGAACGTGCAGGGAAACCGACTCTACCAAAATGTGCAGGAATGTGAAGTACCGCGGCGACGTTCCTAACGATTTTTCGGTTCTTCGCCGTAACTCGTGAGTGAATTGAAGGCGTGTTCGTGATTCGCGGTCAGCTTTTTCGACGGATGGGAGGACCAAGAGAATGGAGATTTCTGCGGAGATTCAGCGGTGAAACGAGTTGGACAGTACGGGTTCCTCTTTTCTGTTCGGCGCAAATAGAGACGGCAAACACATTGCCCGGCAAGAGTACTTGTCCGGCCTGGCGGACGGGACGTTCGAAAAGGTGCAGAGCGTTTTCAACCTGGTGGAACGCATCCTCGCCCCGGTTCGGCTCCGTGACATCACCGCATCGCGGATTCCCTTTTTCCAGACGAAACTCCGCAAAACCCGCTCGGAAGACACGCTGTGCGAGAAGTGGGCCGGTGCGCCCTTTAGGTAACATTTTAGGTAACAGTGGCCATTTCACGCGCTCCTCCAATTGACGTAACTCAATAGCCGAGGCGGGATTCGAACCCGCACGAGGTTTACACCTCACGGGATTTTAAGTCCCGTGCGTCTGCCAATTCCGCCACTCGGCCGTGGTTTGGGAAGCTGGGGCTTGGGGGGCTGGGGATTGGGATTCGCCGCTGGGTGGCCGTGGGCTACAATCCGCTGCCGGGGTTGCTGCACGTGCATCCCCTGAAGCGTAACGGATTTTTCCGAATCGACCAAGCGGGCTCAAGGGGCGGCGGCGGACGGAACCGCCGGAATGTCATGGATACTGCCTTGTTACTTGCCGAGAATCACGGCTTTCTGCCGACGCGCGGATCGCTGATGCTCGACTTCGTGTTTGTGGCCATGATCGGCGTGGTGCCGATTCTCGCCGTGAGCATCTATCTGACCAAGTTTCGCCACAAGTACCAACTGCACAAGCAGATTCAAATCGTGCTGGGTGTGGTGCTGCTGCTGACCGTCATCGCGTTCGAGTTGGACATGCGGTTCTGGACCGATTGGGAAGCGCTCGCCGCGGATTCGCCGTATTACCAAGTCGACGAGTGGAGCACGGTCTGGTACAGCCTGATTGTCCATCTGTGCTTCGCCATCCCGACGCCGCTGCTGTGGATCTTCGTGATTGTGCGCGCGCTGCGCCGTTTCCCCAACCCGCCGACGCCCGGCGAGCACAGCCGCTCGCACATCTTCTGGGCTCGTCTGGCGGCCATCGGCATGTGCCTCACGGCCGTGACCGGCTGGGTGTTTTACTATTTGGCGTTTGTCGCGGAGTGAGCAGTAGGCGTTGAGCAACGGCGTTGTGTGCCACTGCTGGCTTGTCCAGCAGTGTACGGGAGCGTAAGATTCTGCGAGCGAACGGAAACCCGGCGAGTGGTCTCACCCAGGGAAGTGCGCGCCTATCAGGGGTGAACCATGCAGGACTATCTCATCCATATCTTTTATAGCGACGAAGACGACGGATACATTGCCGATATTCCCGATCTCCAGGCGTGCTCCGCTTTCGGCGCCACGCCGGAGGAAGCGCTTCAGCAGGTGGGAGAAGCCAAGCGAGCATGGCTCGAAGCGGCGAAGGAGTCCGGCAAGAAAATCCCCGCTCCGAGAGGCCGTCCGGTGATTTAGGAAGTCGGATAAAAACATGAAAAGAAGGAGTAAAGGGAGTAAAAGGACAGGCATTTCCCTCGGCATTTCCCTCCGATTCCTCATTGCAGCTAATTGACACGGCTGGTGAACACAAGTACACTTATGGGAACTTCGCTCACTTCGATAAGGAGTTCCCGCTATGACCAGGGCTCGCTCGCGGTTGGTTGACCTGGACGTAACTCGTTACTATCACTTTATTTATCGCTGCGTGCGGAGAATGTTTCTTGGCGGGGAGGGGTTCGAACATCGCAAGTGAGTGGATCGAGGATCAGGCAAACGTGGGTCGACCAACTGCTCAAAGACACCGCGACCGTTGCCACGTACCGGCAACGGCTGTGCGAGTTGGGCTGGTTTATGAAGGCACTCAAGGAACCGCTCGCCCGCACGGCGAACTGTGAACCCGGTGGCGGCGGGCATCACCTAAATAATCTGGTGGCGGTCTCCGGGGCCGGAGGTTAAGTGGTGGCTGGCTCTTGGTAGCCTCGTCTGCCGATCCCATCTGACACGCAGCGTTTCGCCTCTCTAAGGCGGCGTGTGCGCAGAGTACATCCCGAAGGGGCGTCTTCTACGCCGACGCACGTCGGCCCCGGCGCCAGACCGGCCGCACGATTCGCCCGACAGTCCACCCGCAGCGGCGTGCTCAGAACGGACAAATAAATGCCTGTCCTTTCTTGCCCTTCTTGCCCCCTGTCCTTTCTTGCCCTTTGTAGACGAAGAGACGATTTGAACAGATGGGCACGGAGGTCGCAAAGGAGGAAAAGAGGGTTGAGAAACCATCCGGGGTGAATCGGGGAACGCGAGTGAGAAAGACCCACTGGCTTGCGCTGCGTGCTGGTATTTCGGCGAATCCTTTTCGCCGCATAACGCGATTTCACTACCGACGCGGGAAATCTACGATGACGCGATGCGTCGTGGTGGCGGGTTGGCCGTCGCGGACGACGGGCTCGCTACGCCAGCGACGCACGGCGCCCACTGCGGCGGCGTCGAGGATCGGGTGGCCGCTGCTGCGGGTGACGGCGACGTTGCTGACATGCCCGTCGGCGGTGATTCGCAGGCGGAGGTGAACCGTGCCGTGTAGGCCCTGTCGATAGGCGGTGATGGGAATGGTCGGCGGCGGCTGGTGATAAAACCTGGCTCGCGCGATGCCGGTTGAACCCGAGGGAATCATTGCCTTCACCGACGGAATCGACGTGGCTTGCGTCGCGCGGCGCGGCACGTCCGACCAGCGATGCATCTCGCGCCCGGCGGTGGCCGGCTCATGTCTCGGCGTCGGCTTGACAACTTCCGGGGGCATCACGTCGCTGGGATTCGCGGAGGCCAACGGTTCCATCTCGACCGGCTTCATTTTCGTTTCTGAGCGGAAAAACCGGCGGTCGGCCACCCGGGCGCTGTCCATCAGCACGACAACCTGCGAGGCCGGTTCGGCGGTCAGGTCAAACTGTTGGGGCGCAGGGTCGGAGAACGACACCTTCAGCATGATGTCTGGATGCCGCCCGACCCGAGACTTTTCGTCCGCCCGGGCTCCTAGCGACGCGATCCCGGCCCAGGCCACACAGGCGATAAACGCCGCATGCAACACGGCCGACGCGGACAGAGCAAGTCGTGTGATGCGGGAGGATCGAGACATGGCGAAAGGCTGGAGGGAAACAGGGTCGTGGCAACGGCGTCTCGCCGGTGTTTCACGGTCGCACGCGCCCGTGCCACGAATTTCGGATAGTCTCAAAGAGAATTCGTTGCGAACTTCCCTTATTATTGCTGAAATTTTGACGGTTGGCAATGTGGCGGAGGGGGTTGGTTACGCGGCGAAACCCCCGGCTCCCGCCGGGGGCCGGGGGTTTCTAACTGGGTTTTCGCGTGTTTTTGCGAGGGAGTTTCGGCGTGCGCTAGCGCAAAAACTCGTACCCAAACGTCGCCGAAATGCCCGGCCCGTCGACGCCGGAGCCGTGGACTCGGTAGCCTTGATCGAAGATGTTTTCCAGGTTGACACTTACGCGGTGATGCGCCGCCAGGTAGCGGCCGGCGCGGATGTTCAGCGTGCCGTAGCCGGGCGTGCCGCCGGCGGGGATCCGCGAGTCGCGGGCGTCGCGGGGGCTGAGGCGATCCTGGTTGTCGACGATCCAGCCGTAGACGTCGAACCAGCCGCACTCGTCGCGCCATCTTAGCCCGATGACGCCCTGGGCCGGTGGGATGCGGCTGAGCGGCTCGCCGGCCGTTTCGTTGCGGCCGAACGTGTACCAGAAATTTCCGTGCAGCGCCCAGCCGTCGCCGAGCAGATACTCGCCGGCCAACTCGACGCCCTGCACGGTCGCCCTGCCCACATTGCGGCGCTGAAAAAAGTCGACGTCGTCGCTGGGATCGCCCGGCGTGCCGCCGTCGTCGGTGCCGACCAACACGCGATCGATCAATCCATCCAGGTCGGTCCAAAACACGTAGGCCTGACCGCGAAGATATTCTCGGTCGAGTTTGAAGCCGACCTCATAGTTGATGCTCGACTCCGGCGACAGACCGACCGTCGGCACGTCGACGCCCTCGTTGACGTTGTCCGAAAAGCTCATCAATTCGTCGAGCCCCGGGGCGCGAAACCCCTCGGCGATCGAGCCGACCAGGTGAACCCCATCGCCCAATTCGTAGACCAGCCCCACGCTGTAGGTCCAGTCCTGAAAACTTGTGGCCAGCGGCGTGTCGATCGGCATCACATTGGGAAAGTTCGGGTCGTTGATATCAAACAACGCCACCGTGCCGGCCAAATCGATGTTCGTATAGCGCACGCCGCTGACCGCCGCCAGCCGATCAGTCACCTGCGTTTCCCACTGCAAGAACGTGCCGATCCGCTCATAAAAACTGTCGTCGGGAAACTGCGGCGTCAGCGCCGTGGGCGCCATCATGCCGGTCAGGTCGATCCGCATCGCCGTGCTGTCCAAATCGTCGTGATACCAATCGACGCCCCAACTGAACTCGCCGACCCAGCCGACCTGCTTCGAGAATAACATGCTGATCCCGGTCGTCTCGACGTCGAACTCCTTCACGTCTTGGGTTGTGCTGTTCGGCGGCCGGCGGCGCAGTTGACCCTCTTTCTGCCGGCCAAACGAGCCGGTGATTGTCGCGTTGTCGATCCAGCCGTTCAACTCGCTGCCCCGCCAGCGGATGTAACCCAGGTCGCGCTGCTGCGGGCTGAACAGCCGAGCCTCGCCGGGAAATTTGTCGGATCGCGGCACGTCGGTCTGTTCGACGTGTTGCAGCGAAACGGTCAATCGTTGGTTGTAGTCGAGCAGATAGTCGAGCTTCACGTCGCCGGCGTATTGGCTGTAATTAGTGAACGGCTGCCGGCCGAGCCCGCCGCCGCGATCGACGTTTCGCACGTTCAGATAGCTCGACCCGCCGAACACGCCGGTCCGCCCCACGGTCACGTTCATGTCGGCCCGCGTGTACGAACTGCTGGTGGCGGTGGTCACCCGCTGCGTGATCGCGCCGCTGCGATGATCGTAAATGCCCAATCCGTCGGCGCTGCGGGTGACCACGTTGATCACGCCGCCGATGGCGTCGGAGCCGTACAACACCGACTGCGGCCCGCGGACGATTTCGATCCGCTCGATCATGCCGGGATCGATCAGGCCGAAGTATTGATTCGGCCCGAAGCGAAAGGTCGAGTTATTGAGGCGGATGCCATCGACCAACAGCAGCGTCTGTGGCCCGGTCAATCCACGCACGAACGGCGAGACCTGGCCGGCGCCGGTGCGTTGGATCAATACGCCGACTTCGCGCTCCAAAGCCCCCGCGATGTCGGTCGGTGCCCGCTCCGTCAGTTGTTGTCGATCGATGATCGAGGCGTGCGCGGGCGCGTCGAACAGATTGGTGTCGCTGCGGAGGATGCCGGAGGGGTCGAGCGTTTGTTGAGAGAGCTGGGGAAAGAAGGGCGAATCGGGCACATTGTCGGTCGGGGCTTCTAACCTCGGCGGCTCAGCCTCGACGCGCGTAACGCCCTCGTCTCCGTCTTCCTGCGCCGCCAGCGGCGCGATCAGCAGCCCCAACAAGCCCAGGATCGCCAGATATCGCTTCACGACACTCTCCCTGCTCGACCACTGCGCGCAGCGGTTACCGCGACACAACCCCTATAATCGTATCGACCGTTACAATCGGTTAACTTACGAAATGATACCGAGTTACCAACAATGGGGCCGACGGGATTCTTGAGGTCAACACGCTGACCGCAACCTACGAGGCAACACGAATCGACTTGGTCCTTAAAAAAACTGCCCGCGAATTACGCGAATCTACGCGAATGTTCCACTCGGTCACCGAAAAAGCGTGTTGATGCGGATGCGCTGAGTCGAATATCATACTGCCAATCAACGTCGCACGATTCGCGTCGATTCGCGTTATTCGGTGCGCCAGGTTAAGTCTGGTTGATCTTGTTAGTTGAAAGGTACTGACTTTGGTAATTGCTCGTTCGCCATGTAGCCGATCGGGCGGGTGTCGGGGTGACCCGGCGGTCGAAGCCCCGTGAG
>JADFKK010000170.1 GCA_022564995.1 Planctomycetota bacterium
ACGTCGGTGAGCATCATCTGTTCGCCGGGCTGCAAGACGTTGCTCCGTTGGTCAACCTGCGGGGCGGACCGCTGTTGATGCTCACGCAGCTCAACCGCGCGCTACACGGCTACGTCGGCGCCTGGCCGCAGCCGGGGTATCTGCGGCTCTTGGAGATTCCCCGCCAAGCCGCCCGCGGAACCGACCGCGACGGTAACGTGCCCGCCCGCTTCGGTACCTGGCAGCATCTGGCCGGCCGCTTCACGCTGTTTTCCTTTCAACGCGAACTGCTGCCGTATGTGTCGCGGCAGTTGGAATTCGAGGAGGCCCCGCGAGCCGCTCAGGCCTGGCTTCGCATCGGCGATTTATCCCAGGCAAAGTTGGCCGCTTCGGTCAATAAGCTTGGTCACATGAAAGCCCGCAAGGTTTCAGCCGGCAATCTGCAACTGCTGCAAGCGCTGTCCGATCAGTTTCACGTGCCGCCGCCGCAGGCGCTAGGTGTGGCCCAGCAACTGGTCGACGCGCGATTGGTTTGTCCGCTCGGCGGAGACTATAAACCGATCACACTGGCCGGCGGGCTAGAGACGTGGCAGTCGACCGCCTGGTCGCGCGCCGGCGGCCTGTTTAGCGGAGAGATCCCGGCCGATTATCAAATGGAACTGCTGCGTTGGTTTCGCGGAATGGATGCCAACCTGATCGCCAACGAGCGCACCGCTGCGTTGCACGTCGAAATCGTCATGCAACGCCCCGCCAAGAAAGACGAAGGCGGATCGTTGTTCAATCCGTTCTCGATTTTTGGATCGGGGAAGAAGGCGAGAAAGTAGGACGCCGTTCGTCTACTGGTAAACTCCCCGGGTGGCTGGCGGCTGAGCTTGCCAAGCCCCAGGTAGTTACATGCCCGGGGCTTCGCAAGCTGCGGGCTCGCCCCGGTGGAAGCAGGTTTCTGCACTACCGCTGCGTCGAGACGAGTGTGGGTTGGTGGTGGCCGAGTTGGTGCAAAAACGTGCGCTCCACCGGGGCAAGCCCGGTGGCGGCGGAGCGTCCCTTCGCGATGTAAATCTTCCTCGACAATAAGCCGTTTTCATGTGCTGGGGCGAACGTCGTTTCATGGGGATGTCCGGCGCGAAGGATCGAATCGCTCCATCGACATGTGCTGGAGGATGGGGTAAAATCGGGTATAAGTTGCTTTCTCAAGTCCCAACATTCTGTGCCTCGCGCGATCTTATTTCATGGCGAAGAACTCGAAACATCTGCCAATTGATATCGTCAAGGGGCGTGCTCCGGAGGAAAAGACACCGGAATACGTGCGATCTATTCGTCTTGAAAACGTGCGTTGTTTTGGTAGCGAGCCCCAAGAACTGAACTTTTGCAATTCGGAAGGAAGTCCCAGTCAATGGACGATTCTCATCGGCGACAATGGCACAGGTAAAACGACGCTTCTGGAGTGTCTGATTGGCTTTGAATTGATGACAACCAAGCAGCCACTCGCACACTTAGAACACGTTCCTAGGTTTGTGAGTTGGGAGCTTGGTCAACGAGATGTTCATTTTGCACGCCTAGGAGCACACGAATGGAAGATGACGATTGAAACTGAATGGGGCGCAAATCTGTCCGCGAAACGACGTAAGGCTGGCATCGGGTCTTGCGATTTCATCGTCGAAAATACAGGTTCTTGTCAATGGGGCGGGAGTGCTCATGCGATACCAACTTTCTATTCTTACGGTGCGGCTCGTCGCATGGGAACGACATCCTTGGCGAATGGCTCCGCGGACGATGCAACGGCTAGCTTGATCGACGACTCCGCGGAATTGAGAAACGCCGAAGAGTGGCTCTTGAAACTAGATTATTCCGCCAGCAAGCGATCGGAAATACGCAGATCCCAACGAGAACGATTCGAATTAGTTCGAAATCTCTTGATCGATATCTTGCCAGATGTGTCGGACATTCGGATCAGCGATCCCACAAAACAGCGTCCTCAGCCGACCGCGGAGTTCAAAACACTCGATGGCTGGATGCCGCTTGAATGGATCGGGTATGGTTATCGCACGTTGATCGCCTGGATGGTCGACTTCGCCAGCCGAATGGTGGAGCGTTATCCGCGACGCAAAGATCCCTTGAAGCAGCCCGCCGTGGTGCTTGTCGATGAGATCGACCTGCATTTGCATCCCAAGTGGCAGCGTTCGCTGATGACGTTTTTGAGTAAGCGTTTTCCAAACACGCAATTCATCGTCACGGCGCACAGTCCCATTTTCGTTCAAGCGGCAACGGGAGCCAATATCGTGCTGTTACGCCGCGACGAAGCCAAAGGGCACGTCGTTATCGAAAACAATCCCGATTCGATTCGTGGTTGGAGAGTTGACCAGTTGCTGACCAGCGATCTGTTCGGATTTAAGACTGCTCGACCTCCAAATCTTGAGCCGTCGCTGATCGAACGAAAAAAACTGCTGTCCAAGTCTCGCCTCACGAGCAGGGACAAAACGCGTCTCAAGCAACTTGAGAAGGAAATTGGCGTGCTGCCGGACGGCGAAACATCCGACGACGCCCGCAGAAACGAACTGCTCGATCGCACCCTCGATGCTTTGCAGCGGCAATTGGAGGGGCCGGCGTGATTCAAATCGTCAAACCGGATCGAGCTCCGAAGATTCTTCGCGACGCCAATTCCCGTGGCCCGAAGGAAAGCAAGAAACTATGCAAGGCGTACGACGAGGGTGAGCGCGAGTTTGAATTCAAATCGTCGATCTACGCTGCGAAATCTGTGAAGAACGCGCTCATCAAGGCGCAACACAAAAAATGCTGCTTCTGCGAATCGAAAATCACGCACGCCAGCTACGGCGACGTCGAGCACTTTCGCCCCAAAGGCGGAACTCGCCAACAAGCCGGCGATGATCTGGCCAAACCCGGCTACTACTGGCTGGCCTACGATTGGTCGAATCTGTTTCTGAGCTGCACGCTCTGCAATCAGCGTCACAAGCGAAATCTCTTTCCGCTCGTCGATCCGTCGAAGCGGGCAACGTCGCATCACGACGATATATCTCAGGAATCCCCGCTCTTTGTCGATCCGTCCGCTGACGATCCGCAAGAGCACATCGCCTTTCGGGAAGAGATCGCGTATGCGATTGACGGCAGCGATCGCGGCGTTTCGTCGATCGACTCGCTGGGTCTCAATCGACCCGACCTAGAAGAGCGGCGGCGAGAGCGATTGGGCTTTGTGCGGCGCATCAAGAGGGTCATTGAGCTTTTAATTGGAATGCGAGAACAATCTGGCCACCTCGACGCGGGCCAAGAAGAAGTCCTCTCCGACAGCCAGCAGTTTCTCAATGAACTCGATAGTCCCGAGGCAGAATACTCCTCTATGATTCAAGGGCTATTGAATTAGCTATCGCCCCGGCAACCCCTCGTTACTCGCGGACATTTGTTGTCGCGCCGTCAGGCTTCAACCGGATCTTTATCATCGGAAGCTCATGTTTCCAATTGCCGGTTGAGCCGGCCCGCGAATCCAGCCGGACGAGGGCTCGCTCGTATCCCGGGGCATCCACCTGAATCCACAAATAGGGCGTGACGTGAACTCGCTCCCACTCGACGAACAAGCCCGATCTCCAGGTCATGCGGAATTCAAAGGGCAGAGCAGAAATTCCTTTGGCGTCCGTCACTTGACTTATGCCCGGCTCGCCGACAGGAATCGGATGGACCGGCACGCCCTCAGGGAAGCCGTGGTTGCTGACGTCACGAATGCGGACATTGGCTCCAGAAACGGGGCTGCCGGTTTGATCGTCAACAGGCTGAACTCTACACGTGAGCGTTCGCCTTCCGATGCCGATCGCACCATTACTGCTCAACAGCAGCAGGGCCGTAAGGAACCAAACGACGCCCCCGGCAGCTCCGTAAACGGTCTTAGGCCGATAGAATCCAATCACGACTAACAGCAGGCCGAAGACAGCGCCAAGAAAAATGGTTCCGAGCAATCCACTCGATGAAACGATGGCCATCGCAACGCAGAAGATCGTGACCGCGACGATCGCCTGGCGAAGGCTGAAGCGACACCACGGGGTTCGCTTACTGGATTCGCTGCTGAGCTGCGGTTCCGGCATGATGCACGCGGGTTCCCGTTGGGCTGGCGATGAGTCATCTGGATCGCATTGTATTATTCGACCGACGCCGCCACCGGGGCAAGCCCGGATGGGGAGCTATTTTCGTAGGAGCTTGGGAACCAGGAATCTACTTTTCAAAATCGTATAGCAACTTCGCTTCGCGGTACTTTTTGCTCTTGAGCAGATCGAGCACGTCGCCGGTGAAGGGGAAGCCGGCGGCGTCGAGGTTGGCTTTGGTGTAGAGCGACTCGAAGAATATCTTGCGATTCTCGATCGGCGTGTTGCCGTGGCGGCTCACCTTGTCGAGCAGCACGTAGTTCGATTTGATCAAGGCGATTACGGCGTTGGCCCTCGCACCGTACTGCTTGTCGATCAACGGCCGCACCAGCTTGTCGTCAACCTTCACGTCGGCGTCGACCGTGGTCCGAACGCGTTTGACTTTGCCGTATAGATGCTCGACGAGCATCGTCACGCGCGGATCGCACGAGATGGCGACGTGATCGAATTCGTGTTTCACCAACCGATTCGTCCAGCGGCGGTCGTTGTTTAGATAACGCGGCAGCCGGAGCGTGTGGGTCAGCTCGCAGGTGACCTTCTTCAGATTCACGCGAACCACGACCTGCTTCTTGCCGTCCTTGGTCTTCCACGTGGTGCGATAGGCGGTTTCATCGCGGCAGTTCAGATGAAACAGGGCCTGGCCCGGATATCGCTGCCTCGGCGGTCGTCGGGCGTAAAAGTCGAACTTTGCGTTGCCCTCTTCGATCAACCGCTGAAAATACTGCGGCGGTTTCGCTTCCTTGGATTCCTCCTGGGCAATCGCCGCAACCGGCACCGAGACAACGGCCCAGGCTAAGCAGCGAATGATAAGACGACGGTGCATCGGTAAAGCCTCGCGTCTGGCAGCCTGTTAATCAGCCGCGGGGCGCTAGCCCCCGGTTTATACCGCAATCTGTACAAACCGGGGGCTAGCGCCCCGCGGCTGATGAATAATCCGGGCCAGGCATTTCACCATGCCCTTAGATTACCAAACCGGGCGGCCAATTGATATGCGCGTCAGTCGGCCCCGTTCTGCCGCTGAACCGCGACCGGTCGGTAGCTCGTCCAGCCGACCCGTTTGGTCAGATTCTCGGCCGTGTGGATGATCAATGTCGGATCGATCGGAAAGCGGCCGAGACGTTCGCCGTAGATTGAAAGACCGGCCGCCTGCGGTCCCGCGGGCACCTCGAACGTGATCGACATGACCGGCTCGACGCGCAGCCGGGTCGGAATGGTCGGGTGCTTGACCAGGTTGACCTCTTTCTTGATCAAGTAGCCGTAGCTGCCGAGATGATATCGACCATGATGTGAGAGCACTCCGCGTGAATCGGCCGGGTCGTCGGGCAGCCGGAACTGCCACAGCGGCTTGCCGGCCAGTAGAATGTTAAGCGTACCGGAGTGTTTGCTGTCTTGCGTTTGGGGATAATGCGCCGCCACCGGAATATGGCCCGTCGGCCAGTCGAGCCGCTCGTCTTTGGCCTTGGTGCCAACTTCCGTCAATACCTGGATTCGGTCCGGCACGGCGTCGATCACAAATTGCGGAATGTGCAACCGGTATTCGATTCGGCATGGCCCATAAGCGAACACCTTGTCGCTTCGCTGTCCTTCGCGGGGCCCATTTTTTGACGTGAAGCGGCTGTAGTCGCCGGGCTTGAATCGCAGGGCCACGGTGCGGGAGTCGATCACCTGCACCCGTGGGCTGGGCAGCCGGGTTTTGTTCTCGGTCGATTCATGGGCATCTCTCGCTAACACATTGACATAATTGGCAGCGATACGGACGCCCCTGAAATCGAGCAACTCCAGGCAGATGGCTCCGACGAAACGACGGTTCTTGGGAATGTCAATACGCAATACCCGCTGAAAGGTCGTCCGATACGGGTGCCAATTCGCCGAAACGATCTGCGGCGCGGTTTTAACCTTGCGGCCGAGGTTGTCCATGCCGGCCAGCCACCAGCGTAGCTTCGGCGATTCTCGTCGGGTGGAGAAGTGGCTGATAAAGATCGGCAGCGTCACTTCGCTTCCTGGTACGGCCTCGATCACCGGCGGCGAGTCGAAACCGACAAAATCGTCTCCCTGTAAATCGGCCAGCGTCATTTTTGGAAAAAACGCCTTGTAGCCGAACTGTTTTTCCGATCGGTCGTAGTTCAGCACACCGGTATGTTCCCCTTCAACATCGCTGAGCATGCGGTAAACGTAGCCTTGGTTTTTTTCGTGCCGTCGCATTTGGGTGATCAGCGTTCGTAGCGGCCACGACACGTCGAGGTCGGCGCCGCGACCTTCGCTGGGCCCAAACTGCGTGTTTAACAGCGGCGCCGTGTCCTGCTGCTTGCCTGGCACGTAGTTAAACGTCGAGCCAGGGTACGTCTGCCGAACCACCATCGAAATGCGGGCGCGGCTCTTGGCATGGTGATTTTCCGTGACGTGCCAGGTGTTCAGATCGCTGATGACGTGGTCGCCAGGGCCAGACGAATTGTCGATCACCAGACGAAACGGGTCGAGAACTTCTTTAACGTGCTTCCATTGCTGCTCGACCCAAGCTTGTTGCTGAGGGCTGTCCGCCAGGGACGTCGGCTCGCCGTTGCCGATGCCCCACGATTGGTTAAACAAACACCAGGCGATGATCGAAGGATGATTGTAGTCGCGGGCGATCACCTCGCGCATCGTCGAGCGCCACTGCGCCCTTGCCCGCGGGCTGTGCTTGGCCGTGCTGGGCATGTCTTCGATGATGAGCATTCCCAGCCGATCGGCCCAATACAAAAAACGGGGCTCGGCCGGCTTGACGTGCAGCCGGATGCAGTTGAATCCCATGCTCTTGGCAAGTTCCACGTCGCGCTGCAAGAATTCATCGCTAGGCGCCGTGTAGATTCCCCGTGGATTGAACGCCTGGCTCAACACGCCGCGAAGAAACAACGGTCGACCGTTCAGCAAGATGCTCTCGTGGTTCTGCTGCCCGTAACGCCCACGCCCGATGGTGCGCAGTCCGAAGTAACTGTCGACCACGTCGAGACCCCCCGCGGCACTTTCCACCTGCAGCTCAAGTTTGTAGAGATGCGGGTCGTCCGGCGACCAAAGCTGCGGTTGTTCGATTTCTAAATCAAACGCCGCGCGGGCTGTGCCGTTCTTGAGTACCAGCCCGACCGACCGCGTGGGCACCGTGGCGTCTTGAGGCTTGATGCGAAACACGGCGTTGCCGTCGGGTCCGTGAATGGTCGCCTCGACGCCCAGCAGCCAGGCGTTGCCGCTCTTGCGCGGCGTCAGGCGAACGCTGGCGAGATGAACCTCTGCTCGCGGCTCGATCCAAACGGTTTGCCAGATCCCGCTGGTCGACGTGTGCCCCTGGTGTTGCAGCCCGCCCGGCAACTCCGGATCTTGTGGGTCGTATACGCGCACGACAATCGTGGCCTTACTGCCTGCCTTGGCCGCGCCGGTTATGTCGAACTCCAACGGCGTGTATCCACCGCGATGCGTGCCGACTTCGCTGCCGTTGACCCATACGCGGGCTTCCCAGTCGGCAGCGCCAATGTGTAACCAGAGGGTCTTGCCTTTCCACTCGGCGGGCAAGTCCGCTTCGCGTCGATACCAACCGATGTGCGAAACCTCGGTCTGATGAACTTTCGACAGCTCGCTCTCCCAGCCGAACGGAACGACGATTTGCTTTTTCCAGTCGGTGCCCTGGGCGTTCGCGTTGGTCCACCATTGCTGCTTCAGTCCGACGTCTTTCGGGTCGAATCGAAATTGCCAGGTGCCATTGAGATTGAGCCACTGCGCACGCTGGAAGTCGGGCCGGGGATGTTCGGCGCGGGGAATATCGGTATCGGTCGTCGGGCTGGCCATCGCGCACGACGTCAAGAGAATCCCCATGACAGCGATCAGTGTTTTTCCCATGGTTGCCTTTCCGTGCCGACGATCATCTTTCGCGGCCACGCTTTCAGTGTTTGCGATGCAGGGACATTCTTCGGTCGTGCGAGTCGCGCAGATCCCTAGAAAGATATAGCTTTTCGTTCGAACGGCGCGATCCGAGAAGCACCGATTTGAGGTCCAGACGGCATCAAGGGGAGACACGCCACGGCGGTGTCCGCAGAATCGGTATAAGCGGATCGATGGCGGGCAAGCCACGTCTATCTCCTGCGACGGGCCGGCCGTTTGATCAGGCCAAGGTCTTTCATGCGGGTGATGTGGCAGGCGCGGCAGGGCAAGACCATGCGCCGGCCACATTCGCCGCAACGACCGACCGGCCCCTCGAATCCGATCGATACCTCGGCGCCCGGAACCCGAACCGATGTGTCGTGGCCGGCCGGGACGCGGCCCGCTAGATCGTCCAAGCCCTTCGGCCGTCGCGGGCGTTTAGTGCGACGACCGTGGGCGATCGCGTGGACTGACCCACGGCTGACTCCGGTACGTCTGGCGATTTTTCGCCACGAGAGCTGGCTTTCTTTCAGCAAACGCTCCACCTCTGCCACGATGGTCGAACTTAACATGTTGCGTCCTTTCGTGTGTGCTTGGCTGGCTGGCTTGCCCACCCGCTCGTTTTGCTTTACTCCGTCGAATCGATCTCGTACCAGAAATCACCGTATTGGGGTTGCGGATCGTCATCGTCGATTTCGAGCGCATCCCACAGCAGTTCGTCGAGGGCCCGTTCGCCCACGGATTCTCCGGTCAGCCATTCGTCGCTGATGCTCAATTCGTCGCATTCCGAATCAAACGATAGATACTCCGACACCGTGCTTTGCTGTTGTGTTGACATGCTCGTTCCCTTTCCCCCTTGTCCACAGGCTGCATCCCTTCGCGGAATAGTATCACATTAAGGTCATTATTACAACCATGATTTTGTCCATTTTATGCGACATCCAGACACAACATATTGGAAATTATGGGAGATACATCGTTCTGATCGCCGGAGACCGCTCGACACCTTCCTAGACATTCTGTTATTATAAAGCCATCTTTATGGTCAATTCTCTGGACGTAACGAGGGTCAAAACGTGACACTGATACCTTATGAGCCTGGGAAGCTAGACGATCTCGCACTGCGCGTGCTTGATTTGGCGGCTTCACTGCGAGAAATGGCCACAAAATGTCGCGAAAATGACGTGCCGTCGGCGGATCTCCACGACAAAAAAGCGCTTGAATGGCTCAGCCGGCTGGAGGAGTGGACGCAGAAGTCATCCGCCGAACTGGAAGTGCGAATCATCGGCCATCGAGGGGCCAAGCGAGCCCGGCAACCCAGCAAATCGCAGGTTTCTTGAGCGAAATTGGGCGGTCAAATTATGGGCATTGTTGTGAGCATTGCTAGCGACATCCGCAATCGAAATGCCGGTCGGTTCTGTCGCAGCGGCTGGGCAGGGCTTGCCGGATATGGCCCAGCGACCGATTTGTCGCGTTGACGCGGCCCCACTACGGTTGTTTTAGACCAAAGCACTGCGGTGACGAAGACAACCATCGGACATGGATGGCGATTTCGGCATGGATGGTCGGTCTCTCCCGCTTCCCTATTGCTGCAAGAACACGCGCCATGCCTGTACATATAATCCACGCCACCGTTTGGGTTGCGTTCATCTGTATTTGGGCCATGATCGGCCAATTCGCGATTCGCGGAAACTGCGGCCCCCCGCGTCAAGGTGAGACTTTAGGTGGCGGGGTGGAACGCGGCACGGGCCAAAAACGACCGTCGCGCTGATCGACCTGCATTGAAACGCCGTAAAGATCCGCGAGCAGTTCCTCCGTGAGCAGGTCGGCCGTGTTGCCGCAGGCCACGACTTGGCCGCCGTCGATCGCTAGCGTGTGGGAAAACGCCGGCATGATTTCTTCGATGTGGTGGGTCACCAACACCAGGCTGGGCGAACCGGCAGTCCCCGCCAATTGCTGGAGCGAACCGAGCAAGGTCTCTCTGGCACCCGGGTCGAGCCCGACGCACGGATCGTCAAGAATAATCAACAGCGGCCGGGCCATGCGGGCCCGGCAGATGAGCACTTTTTGTTGCTGGCCTTGCGAAAGCGTGCCGAACGATTGCCGGGCTATGTCATCGGCGTCGAGCTGCTTTAGATACCACGACGCCCGCTCATAGTCCTCCTGCTCGACGTGCATTCCCTGAAACTCAACCAGCCCGATCTGCGCGAACTTGCCCGAGACGACCGTTTTAATCGCCGGCTCGCGGGTTGGAATTCTTGCGACCAGGGCGGAATTGACCCAGCCGATGCTCTTGCGCAGTTCACGCAAGTCGACGAGCGTTTGTCCGTCGCGATACACTTCGCCGCCGTTGTTGGGCCAAAGATACCCGGCGATGATCCGCAGCAGCGTGGTTTTCCCGGCGCCGTTGGGCCCCAGCAGAGCCCAGTGCTGGCCGCGCTCGACTCGCCAGTCGATCGCCTCCAGAGCGAAATGCCCATCGAATCGATGCGAAACGCCAAGCAACTCAAAGACGGGCGGGAGAGAGGTCATAGAGAGGACGTCGGGCGTTTTTCCGCGTGTCGGATGATCGCACTTCGGCTCCATTGTAGACGCCGCAGCAGTCCAGCAACAACCGCGCCCGGTTGTGGGTCGTGTCCTAATGGTGTGTTGCTGGGCGGGCGGCGGCTACTTTTTTCTCAGCGAGTTGATCGCAATGATTCCAATGATGGCGCCGACAAGAGCGCCAAACGGAACTCCAACGAGCACGCCAAATAGAGCCCGATGGGTGAGTGCGTGTAGGATTCTCGCACCATTTCGCCGGGGCTGGTAGCCGCGAAGAACGCCCACACTCCACCACAGCCCATCGCTCCACACACGCCGACGATAAACAGGAACAGCAGCACTTTTTCGGAAAACGTCATATCTCGCCCCGCAACGGAAGCTGCCCGCATTATCCTGTCCGGGACGGGGGAGAGGAAGCCAGTGAACCAATTTCGCTGCAAGCGGTCAGTTTCTACACATCGCCCCTCGGATTGGCAGGATCGCACAGCACCTGCGTTGACGTAAGACTCATCGACGTATACACTTACAGAAAAGACGCTTTTTCTCCCATAAGTCTGTGGAATCCCGTCGATCAGTTCTGTAGGATGATGAGCCGATTTACAACCTGTTGAGTTGCGCGCACTGGATCCGAGAAGATGGCTAAGAAAAAGAAGAAAAAGGCGTCGTCGGCCCGCAATGGGTCAGCACCCCGAAAGAAGGTCGTGAAAAAGAAGTCAGCGAAGAAAGAGGAGTCGGCACAACTTGTCCGTGTAGAAATGCCGCTTAGGCGTCACGTTTCACCTGACGTCAAAGCCGTACTATCTAACCACGTCGTGATTCGGAACGATCCAACGGGTCTGTTTCAGTTGTTCTTTTTTGACGCGGAACCTCCCCTCGTAATTGACGGCGACAGCGACGATGTGAAAAAGGAAGCGGCGGCCCAAACCCACGTTGATGCGAATTGCGTGTCGCGCGTAGTGATTCCAATAACTGTGATTCCCTCGTTGATTGCGGCGCTTCAGACCAATCTCGAAAAACACCAAGCGATGGTTGCGGCAATAACCAAGGGCGATTTCATCACTATCGATGCATCGGCAAAGGATAAAAAGAAATGAGAGATACCACGGCTGGGGATTCGGTCGTAGGGCGAATGGCTGGCGCTTCGTCAGGCACGCCGTATGCGACACAGCCGGTAGCGGTGTCAGCCGCTTCCAGTCCGCCCGCAACGTCTCAGAAAACAGGCGCTCGCGTTCTAACAAAGAATGTCACAGCGAATATCGTTGCTGATCTGATTATTGACTTTTGCAACGATTACGGTGACGTAATCTCAAATCTTCGGCTCCAAAAGCTGCTCTACTACGCCCAGGCTTGGCACTTGGCATTGCACGGCAAAGAGCTGTTTCCCGATAGGTTTGAAGCCTGGATTCATGGCCCCGCACAACCTGAGGTGTACGCACGGTTCGCGCCGTTCACGCATAGGCCCATTGACCAAGAGAATCGTAACTGGGCCGTACCGAAGCCTATCAAGCAGCACATTGTTGACCTGATGGAAGCATACGGAAGATTCTCGTCCTTTGATCTTGAACGGCTTGCTTGCGACGAAGAACCCTGGCGTGAGGCGCGCAAGGGACTTCCGGCTGATGAGCCGTCAACGAGAGCTATTGACACGGCAACCATGAAACGATTCTACAAAGACAAGACAAATGGCGAAAAATCGCAAGACGCCTAAGTACCTCATCCAGACCGAAGAGCCCAAGGTTCGTGGCGCTATCCAGGAGCCGAAGTTACCTCCATCTGACCGGGTTCTGTGGTGTTTTAAGTATCTTGAAACAGGCCACAAGACATTTCGCATCGACCAATTGCCGAAGGATTTTGGCAATATTCTACTGGTCCGTCTTCAAAAGTACGGGGCGATGGCATTTAGGGAATTCATACCCAATAACAGCCTTAATTCGCACCTGGCAGACATCGAGAGAATCGAAGCACACGGCGGTTTTAGGGGAGCCCCGGAAGAGCTGTGGCACGAGCGCCCGTGGCAATTCTCAATACAAAATAAGATGCGTGCTGTTGGGTTTCTGATCGGTACGGTGTTTCATATTGTTTGGATCGACATAAACCATAAATTCGATTCAAGCAAGTGAACCAACCAGCCCCATCGCGTCAGATACTCCATGAACTCTATTCAATACCTGCCGGGCGCTCTCTAGCTGGAGAGCAGCCCGCGCCTTGGCGGCGCACCAGCCTTATACCCTGACGTAGGGAATCCGCGCGCCGTTTTGCAACACAGTCTTAGGGCACTACCCGGTTGTGAATGGCTCGACTGACGGCTGCGATTTGCGCGGTGGCCCGACGTAGAAGTTTCCGGCGCCACTGAATCAGGGCCACGAACTCTAGATCAACTCGCGCATCGGCTGCGCGCTGGGATTGATCGGGTATTGCGGGCGGCCGCGCAAATCGAACACACGCTCTTGGCCTTTCAGCAGGCCCATGTTGTGATACAGCGTGGCGTGAACTTCGGCGAAGGTGACGGGGCGGTCGACGGCCTCTTCGCCCAGGCGGTTGGTGGCGCCGATGACTTGGCCGGTTCGCATTCCGCCGCCAGCGAGCAAAGCGCAGGAAACTTTTGGCCAGTGATCGCGGCCGGCGTTCTTGTTGATCTTCGGCGTGCGGCCGAATTCGCCCCAGACGACGACCGACACGTCACGTTCCATGCCGCGGTCGTGCAAATCGCCGACCAGCGCGGAAACCGCATTGTCGAGCATCGGCATGTCCTGGCGGCTGCGTTTGAAATTGCCGCCGTGCCAATCCCAGCGGCTGAAGTTGAGCGTTACCGCGCGGGCACCCGCCTCGACCAGCCGGCGGGCGATGCAGAAGCTCTCGACCATCTTCGGCGCGCCGTCGGCCCGATGTTTCGGATCGCCCTTGCCGTAACGCGCCGCGATCTTGGGGTCTTCCTTCGAGATGTCCAGCGCGTCGGCCAGCTTCGACGCGGTCAAGATGCCGACCGCCTGCTGGGTGAACGTGTCCATGCCTTCCATGAGTCCACGAGCGTCGGCTTCGCGGCGGAAGTTATCGACGCTGCGCAGCAAGCTCTGCCGATCTTGCAGCCGCTCGAGCGTGATGCCTTTGAGCACCATGTTCTCGCTCTTGCCGCCGATGCAGCGGAATGGCGAATGTCCGAAACCGAGGAACCCCGAGGCGCCAGGATCGCCCCACTCCTTGTGGCCCGTGTCGTAACAGAGGCTCAAAAACGCCGGCACGCCCGGATGGACCGGCCCCTTGAGCCGCGAGATCCAAGATCCCTGCGAGGCCCAGCCGCCCGGCGGCGAACCCGGCGAGCCTTTCTTGCGGCCGGTCATGCACTGATAGGCGTCGTGTCCGCCGCTGGCGCCGACCATCGTGCGAATCGGTACGAGCTTGTCCATCATGCCGGCCAGCTTCGGAAACAGCTCGCCGATTTCGATGCCCGGCACGTTAGTTTTGATCGGTTTGAACTCGCCGCGGATTTCCTTCGGCGCGTCGGACTTGATGTCCCACATATCCTGATGCGGCGGGCCGCCGGGCAGGAAGATGTTGATCACCGCCTTGTGCGATTTGCCGATGCCGGCCTTCGCTTCGGCGGCCAGAATTTGCGGCAGCGTGAGCCCGCCAATGCCGGCGGCGCCGATGGTCAAAAACGAACGCCGCGACATGCCGTCGCAAAACTTGCCCTGTGCTTTGCCGAGAATTGTCAACATGGCAACGTCTCCATCGCGTGGGGAGAATGATGGGGAGTGAACAGATGGCGGCGAGCCATCGGATCGCCGTCGGAGACGCCTCCTACATCTCCGTCCGCCCATCGTATCAAAATAGCTTGATCGGTTCAATCACTTTTTCGGCCCCTGGGGCCAGCTAGCTTTGATCGGATCGGAATGATTGTTGCGAGAACCGTAATAACCGTCAGAAATCGCCAAACGGGTGGGCGATTGGACGTGGAGGTGCGGGCCGGACTCTGCCGGCGAGACGCGGCTTGACTCCCGCGGCAAGTGCCGTCGTAGATTGGGTTTAGGGTCGATGGCGGATTGCAGCGAGTTCAGCCTGCCCCTGATTTTCGTGAATCGCAGCGCACCGGCGCCTGGAATGCCGAATGTCGAAATCCGAATGACGAAGGAATGACCGAAATCTAAATGACCGAATTGCACAAGAGGTATCCAAGTATCCGATAGCGATGATGGTACGCCGGTCATTGAGTCATTCGTCATTCGTCATTCTTTCGACATTCGTCATTCGTCATTTCGTGTGACGTCGCCACGTCCGACGCCGGCCGCTGCTTAGTTGACAGGCATACAATGAGGTAGCTGTGTCCAGTCCGGTTGATCGACCGTTCGGAGCACAACAGAACGAAGGTTTCCCCGGAGATTCGGGCGCAAAAACGAGCTGGCCAGTACCGGTGCCTCTTCTCTGTTGGGACTGGACAGAGAAGAGGCCACCGGTACTTTGCTCCTCAATTCCTCACCGTCTAAAAAACGGGCCTCTCGACTGCCGCAACGTGTGTCCTCGCAATAGCTTTACGCCTGCGGTAGTTGTTTTTCTTGACGTTCCACGCTGCGAATCCTACTCCAGCCACTCCAACCGCACTTTCAATCCGTCCAGATGACTATGCGGAACGATCCCTTCTCGCTGCAACCCCCCAACGAAAATGCCGGGGGCGATGCCGAGGGTTTGGGCGAATTTTCCTTGCGGCGGTATTGCTTCTTAGGCGCGCGGCAGAATAGAAAATACCAGCACGCAGCGCAAGCAAGTGTGTCTTCTTGACTCACTCGCTTGCGCGTCGTGCTTGTATTAGGTAAGTTTTCATCTGCCACTCGCCTTAGGTCGCGAAGTCGAGCCGCGCCAGTTGTTCCCGATAGTTCGCCTCCAGATTGTTCCACATGCCGGCCGGCACGCCGGTCACGCGCTCTAGCCGAATCGCCGTCTCCTGCAGCGTCTCACCGGGCGCAACGGCGTAGTCCGGCTCGTAAGAATAGCGTTTCGTGCGAGGCGTCTTGGTATTGCCGGCCATGATTTGCACCCGTCTTTCGCGTTATTTGCCCCGAAGGGAATGGCTATATTACCCTGAGAACAAACCAAGGCAATTCACCAGTGACAACGCTGGCGACTCATCGAAAGAAACGGGGCCACTGTCCCCATCAGACCCCGTAGCGACAGGCAATAAACGTCAGATCGTCCGCTTTGGAGGGATGATCGCCGCCGGGGTGGGCCATACGGCTTTGGGCGAGGTCGGCCATGCGGGTCGATTGTTGTTGTAGATCGCCCTTGCGGATGCAATCGATGATCTCGTCGGTGTGCAGATTGTCGAGCAGGCCGTCGCTGGCCAGCAGGATCGTGTCGCGGGGGGCTAGCTCGATGGGCGAGCCGATGGTGATGTGCATGTCGCTGGCGCCGAGCATGTTCGAGACGTAGTGCCGCTGCTGGTGATACATCGCCTCGGCCTCGTCCAGAAAGCCGGCCTCGACGGCGTATCCGACCGGCGAGTGGGCGACGGTTTGCAGCTTGATCTTGCCCCGCTGGCCGACGACCATGATCATCGAATCGCCGACGTGATAAGGCCGGATCGTGTTATCTTGTAGCTCGACCACCGCCAGCGTCGTGGCGGCCCCGCCTAATTCGCCCACGGCCCGATTGGCCGCCTCAAACCCATCGAGAATCGCCGCCCGCAGTGAGGAATCCTGGTCGCCGGTCGAGTGCAGGATCGACTCGCGGAGTGTGCGGATGGCCAGGCTCGAAGCCTCTTCCCCGGCGGGCAATCCGCCCATGCCGTCGGCCACGACCAGCACACCGGTCCGATCATTGATGCAGATCACCGCTGCGGCGTCTTCGTTGGGCGTCTGCTTGTCGGGCGAACGAGACGAGAACACGGCCGCCTCGGCGTCGGCCACCGCGCAGACCTCGACCTGGTCCATGTCTTGCTGGACGAATAGTCGAACGTCTTGTAGCGTGCTGATGGCCACGATCGAATCAACCGTGAGAGGACAGAAAACAGCGGCCTGGGGCCGGCGATCAATTGTATCACGTTCGTTGGGGTCGATCGGGGGTGATGCGTCGGTCGGACTTCTTTCTCTGGAACGCTCGCGAGGCCACGTTAATAACGTAAGCCTTTATGCAGCAGGGAGTTATCGTTATTTTATTCGCCGGTTTGCAAGGATTCGATAGAATCCCACAAATCCTATATCGGGCAGTTTGACATTTTGGCCGCTGCCAATCGTGGTGAAGGGGGAAAACCGCGACCGTTTACCGGCTTTGCCCATTAAATGACTGAATCAACGGACTTTTTGGGCAGCCGGCGATCCTGCCCAGAAATTCGGCTCGACACCCAATTCGTACATCGCCTGAATCACACAGCAGATATTGTGGCGCAGAAACATTGGCCAGCACTTCGTTGACCATCGCCGTGTTCGTCTTGCTGCGAATCGAATCCCCAAACTTCGCCTTGACCATCGAAAACGTCGTTTCGACGTTGGACCGCAGGTGATAGCGACTCAGAAACTCCTCTTGATTCAGATTGAAGTAGTGGAACATCTTCGCCCACAAGCCACCCTTGGCGTCCGTTGCGTTGTGCTTGAACGGAATCAGCGGCCGCGCGCCGGCGTTGGTGACGACCTGTAGGTTGTTCTCACTGATGTAGCCCATGTCGGCCGACACCTCTTCTACGTCAAATCGCTGGGTGGTCGCTTTCAACAGCGGCGGCAACAGCGGAGCGTCATTCGCATTCTTGCCGTGAATCTCTACGGCCGTGATGACGTTCGTTTTGACGCCGCACATTATGTGAGCCTTGACCCATGCCCGCTGGATTCTCTGGCCACCGTGTTTGTGATCGTACCAGCGATCGAACCGCGAGGCACTGAACCCGGACGAATCGCAAGAGAAGTGGGATTCGAGCGACTTGAGCGGCATCGCACTCTCGGTGATTAGGTGTCCCAATAGCGGCGTTGTCGCTGGTGATTCGAGCACGTTGAAAATCGAGTTGTAACACGGCAGCCGGCGGACGTAGCCCTTCTCATTTGCTTCTCGCAGATCGGTCATAAATCGACGGCCGGACACTGTTGAATAGACCTTGTACGTTGCGCTGAACATCGCGTCCGCCAAAGGGATCGGTGGACGGCCGCGACCCGTTCGGGGCGGCTCGGCAATCCCGCTGCACAAATCGGAAAGCAGCACCCGAAACTGATCCTTTTCGTTCGTCTGGGCAGCGTTGTAGGCGGGCCAGTTCTGCGAATAGGTGCGTTTCTTGGTTTCGGTCACTTGGACCGTTTCGGTCACCGTAGCCGTCCCGTCGCCGTTGTCTCGGCATTCTACGATGTATTCCGCAGCGAAGATGTGTTTACACTTCACGCCGCGAGTTGTATGGTCCGGGCAATTGCAATGCTGCTCCCCGGCTAGTTTCACCACATACTTGCCATTTCCGACCTGAGACGGGACAATCCAAAAGTCTCCGCTCTGGTCGATACAGAAGCGGGCGGCGATTTCCAAACCACGCTGTTCTCTAGGGTCCATTTTCGTTTTTCCTGTCGATGATTCTTGTTTATCTACTGGTATATTACCATAAGGTACGTTTTTGTCACGGGGTCAGTCCTCGGATACCTTGGAATATATAAGGAATAATCATAGATGTATC
>JADFKK010000438.1 GCA_022564995.1 Planctomycetota bacterium
AGCCGCGTTATCAGCACATACTCAGGGCCGCATTACAGGCGCTGCCCGCCACAGCTCGGGCCGGCGATGCGGATCGCCTTCGCCGTGTCATCGCCGGCGACGACAGCTTGTTGCGCCCCGCTGCCACGGACGCACTGGGGGCCGTGCTGAGCCGCGGCGAGATCAAAGCGTTGTATCCCTTGTTGAACGATCGCCAGGAGAGCGTCGTATTGGTGGCCGCCCGCGCCGTAGCCAATCGCGGCGATCGTAACAGCCTCGATCCGCTGGTGAGGCTGCTCGCTGCCGAAGAACTCTCCGTGCGGCTCGACGCCGTGCGGACGCTCGGCGCTTCGACCGGCCAGAAGTTCAAATTCTCGGCCTACGCAAAGCCCGAGGTGCGTAGCGAGGCGGTGCAGCGCTGGAAGGCCTGGCTGGCTGGCCCCGGCAAGACGGCCGAACTCATCTTTCCGCTCAAGTCGCTTGATTCCGAAGGCAGCTATCTTAATGGCAACATGCTTTTGGCCTTCGGCTACAAGAACAAGGTCGTGGAATTCGACCCGGCCGGCAAAGAGGTCTGGAGCTTTACGGCCAAGGGCATCTGGAGCGCCGAAAAAATGCGCAACGGCAACGTGTTGGTCGCCGCCTATGGCGAAAGCCGGCTGTTAGAGGTCAACCCGCAGAAGAAGATCGTCTGGGAGCACAGCGTCAATTGTCTCAATGCCAAGCCGCTGGCGAATGGTAATTTTTTGATTGCCGACTATCGCGGCTCGCGAGCGGTCGAAATCGATCGAGACAAAAAGGTCGTCTGGTCGTTCAAGACCGCCGGTAACTGTTGCGACGTGCAGCGGCTGGAAAACGGCAACACGTTGTGCGCCACGACGACCAAAGCGCAGGAAGTCACGCCCGATGGCAAGGTCGTTTGGGAATTCGCGGGCATGCAGATGTACGGTGTCCGGCGATTGAGAAACGGTAACACGCTCGTCTGCACGCTGGGCACGAACCGTGTCGTCGAAATTGGACCCGACAAGAAAATCGTCTGGGAATTCGCCGAGCCGGGAGTTTGCGATGCTTTTCGACTGCCCAGCGGCAACACGCTCCTCACCAGCAGCGAACGGTTCGCCGAAGTTACGCCCGAGGGGAAAGTCGTGTGGTCGAAAGCTGGAGCGAATTACGGGACGGCCCGGAAGTGAGTTGGCTTTTGCGAGGATGGATGCCGGTTTCACGTTCCTACGCAGAAGCCTGGGAACGACACAAAATCGCATCCCATTCGTTGCCTCGTCGAGGTTCTGGGGCCGTCCGAAACGCCGATTTGTCATTTGTCATTTGTCATTTGTCATTTGTCATTTGTCATTGGTCATTGGTCGTTTGTCATTGCCAGCCTTCGCGGTCATTACTGACGAATTTAGGATACGGCAGAGTTGCTCGTTCTCGTCGATCAATTCGGAAAGCAGTTCCTCTTTTAATAGCTTCGCCCGGCAGATCATTCGGAGCCAGACGCAGCTTTCATTGAGTTCCTTCAGAGCGATCTTGAGCTTGTGAACGAAATCGGCACGACTCTCGGCGCCTCGTGCTTCTGCGTAGTTTGGGGCGGGCGAGGTTCCGCTCCGCAATAACTGACCTGCGATGTGTCTGCCGGCGGGCGTCTTCGGCAGCGCATCCGCGACCTTGATGACCCGCACGGCGAAATCGATCAAACGATCTTCCACGTCATTCGTCTGCTCGCTAGATCTCATGGGTCCGCCTCCAATGACAAATAACAAATAACAAATGACAAATGACAAATAATAAATCGTCAGCGTCCATCGCCGGTAACATTTGCGCCTTCTTTCCTCGCCTCCATACTTCGGCCTCCGCACCAGCGCGACTCACCCCGCCGCCTCGCCCACAAACGGATTGTGCTGTTTCTCCTGACCAACGGTCGTGCTGGGGCCGTGGCCGGGCAGCACGATGGTATCGTCGGGCAGGGTGAAGAGCTTTTCGCGAATGCCGGCAAACAGCGTCTCGGCATCGCCGTCGGGGAAGTCGGTGCGGCCCACGCTGCCGGAAAACAACACATCGCCGCCGAACACGATCTGCGGCGAGTGATCTTTGCAAACGTATACGACGTGGCCGATCGAATGGCCGGGAATCTCCAAAACGTGCAGCTCGAATCCGGCCGCCCGATAGACGTCGCCCTCGTCGACGATCACATCCGCCGGCGGGCTGACGACGTGGGCGCCAAGAGTGGCGGATAAATTGAGCACCGGATCGCTCAACTTCGGCACGTCGCCCCGCCCAATCACGATCGGGCAATCGGGCCAGCGCTGTTTCAACGCCGCGTTTCCACCGATGTGGTCGCCGTGCCCGTGGGTTAGCACGATGGCCGCCGGGCTGAGCGACATTTCATCCAAATACGCAAATATCTTGTCCGGCTCCAGCCCCGGATCAAATACCAGTGCGTCGTCGCGCCCGTCCCAGTGCGCGATAAACGTGTTTTCCTCAAACGGCAACGAAACAATGCTCGCGATGTGAATATTAGGTTGGGTCATGAAAGTGTTTCCGGGGTCTGATCCACAAGTGGTTCTCTGGTCGAACGGTCAAGCACTCACGACATTCCAGGCTGCTTGTGGGGCGGATTTGTTATTTGTCATTAGTTATATGTCATTTGTCATATGGAGTTCCTTCAGCGCGAACTTGAGCTTATGAACGAAATCAGCACGACTTTCGGCACCGCGTGCTTCTGCGTAATTTGGGGCTGGCGAGGTTCCACTCCGCAGCAATTGGCCCGCGATAGGTTTTCCAGCGGGAGTCAAGGCAAGGCATTCGCCACTTTAATGACGCGCACGGCAAAGTCGATCAAGCGGTTTTCTACCTCATTTGCCTGCTCAGCATGTCCCATGGTCGGCCTCCAATGGCAAATGACAAATAATAAATCGACTGCTATTAGCCCACACATTGATCCTACGTTCGTTCCATGCGCTCCTGGACTTCGTCTCAGTGGTCGCGCCCGCTGACTGTATATTCGGGCGATCCACACCAACCGGGCAAGCTGCGCAGCCGAGTCCGGTCTGGGCAGTGATTGTAATTATTGCTATATAGCGTGGCGATAACTACCTACGGCCTCTAGGAATCCCGCGCGGCTCCGGGCAGAGTCACGATGGGGCGTGCGGGCGGTTTTCCGGCATTTCGGCCAGCATCAGGCCATCGCCACGGCCAGCGAAGAGGGTTTTGGTCCGCGATTTGCGAGGGTATTGGTTCTTTTGTTGGATGCCTTCCGGCGGGGATGGCCGAGTGGACAAAGGATTGTCCCGCGCAAAACGCCGTGGCGAGTTGCGCCGAACCAAGGAGCAGGGCTTGATGACACTTTTTTTTCGCGATCGATTTTTTGGACTGGCCGGCGTGCTAGCATGGTTGATGATCGCCCTGGCGGCGAGGTCTGGGGCTGCTCAGCAAGATCGGTTTCCCTCGCGTTATCAATACCCCGTTTCTCAATACCCCGCCCGTCGGGTGCAGTTTCGCGAACCGGCGAGCCAGCCGCGCGGCGACGAGTTTCAACAGCGTCAGCAGCAGCGGGTCGGTCCCCAACCAGTGGTGCGTCAGCATCCGCTCGTTCCGGCAATCGCCATGGCCCACCGCTCGATGAAGGCGATGGAGAGTATCCGAGACTATGAGTGTACGCTGGTCAAACGACATCGGAACCGAGAAACCGGCAAGATGCGTGATCTGCAATACATCCAACTTCGCGTGCGTCATAAACCGTTTAGCGTTTACATGTATTTCCTGACGCCCGCCGACACCAAGGGTCAGCAGGTGTTGTATGTCGAAGGAGCCAACAAGGACAGTGCTGGCAAGAGTAATTTGGTGGTCCAGCCGGTCGGTTTCCTTAAGGGCCGACTGGGGCCCTTTCATTTTCCTCCGAAACACCGCACGGTCATGGAAGGCCAGCGATATCCGATCACTCTCGTGGGATTCAAGAATTTGGCCGTTCGCTTGATCGAAGTGGCCGAACGTGATAAAAAGTTTGGTGAATGCGACGTGAAGTTCTTCA
>JADFKK010000171.1 GCA_022564995.1 Planctomycetota bacterium
TGAACTCCGGGGTGAACGAGCGACGGGACGACTTCGCTAACTTCTGCTTCTTCCGTGGCATAGCGTGACTCCTGAGGTTGAGCCCATTTTAAGGACTTCACCTGTCCGTGGAATCGACACCACCTCACTGAGCTTCCCACATGGATTGGTGAACTCACCGATCTCAGAGCGCTTGCCCTTTGGAGCAACTCACTGAAGGCGTTGCCGCCTGAGATTGGGGCGTTGCACGGCCTTGTCGCCCTTTTTCTGCAAGGCAATCGGCTGGAGACACTTCCCGAAGTGCTGAACAAGCTGCCGCTGCAGGTGTTGTGGATTGACGGTAACCCGAAACTCGGCATACCGGAGAGCATCGCATCGGGGCGAGATCCGCAAAAGATCCTCCGCTACTACTTCGAGTCGCGTCGGGAGAAAGGCCGGCCGCTGCAGGAGTTGAAGGTGCTGCTGGTGGGCCGTGGACAGGCGGGGAAGACCACGCTGCTGAAACAACTCCTCGGCAAGCGGCCGAACAAACGGGAGCCGGAAACTCATTCGATCGAGATTCGGTCGCTGACGCTGGACTGCCCGCGGGGCAAGGTGCAGGTGCGGGCCTGGGATTTCGGGGGCCAGGAGATTCTGCACGCCACGCACCAGTTCTTTCTCACCGAGCGGAGTCTGTATCTGCTCGTGCTGGAGCCGCGAACCGGCACGGCGCAGCGCGACGCGGAATACTGGCTGAATCTGATCGCAACCCAGGGCGGCGGTTCGCCGGTGATCGTGGTCATGAACCACAGCCGCAACCGCCGCTGGAACGTCGACGAAGTCAAGCTCCGGCGGACGTTTCCGTTCATCGTCGAGTTTCTGTCGACGGATGCCCTGCATGGGGAAGGGATCGAAAAACTGCGTAGCTGTATCACCAGGACGGTTGACGTACAGATGCCGGACGTGTGGCTGCCGTTCCCGAAACGCTGGCGGGAGATCAAGGATGCCGTGGCCGGCATGCGTAGAAACTTTCTCACATATCATCAATACACTCGACTGTGTGTCCACCACGGCGAGAAGGATCCCCAGGCGCAGTCCGATCTGGCAGAGATTCTGCACGCCTTGGGTCTGGCGCTGTACTTTGGAAAAGACCCACGGCTGCACGATACCCGCGTGCTCAATCCCAGTTGGGTGACCGGCGGGGTGTATGCGGTGATTCGCTCGGAACGGGTGAAAGCGGATGACGGCCAGTTCGCCTCCCGCAGCATGCTGCCCGTCCTGCGCGAGGCGGCGAAGAAGCAGATCATCGACGTGGACGATTATGGCCCGCCGTCGCGTCGCTTCATTCTGGAGCTGATGCGGGTATTTCAACTTTGCTATGCGAGCAAACTGGACAACGGCCGGCCGGTGCAGTATCTCGTGCCTGAACTGCTGCCGGAGTTCGAGCCGAAGATGGGCGAGGCGTGGAACACCGCGCCCGTGCGGCTGCGATATCGTTATTCGAGTCTTCCGGAGGGGCTGCTGCCGCGGTTCATTGTCCGCACGCATGAGTTGAGCGACGGAGCGCCGCACTGGCGGCGGGGGGTGGTGCTCAAGCATGGAGACGCGGCGGCGCTGATCCGGGCCGAGACCGATCGGCCGGAACTGAATGTGTTTGTGCTCGGCGACGACGACGAAACACGGGGAGTGCTGGTCGCCATGGTGCGCGACGAACTTGATTCGCTGCATGGCGAACTGAAGCTGCGGCCGGTCGAAGAACTGGAATTGACGGGCGACGACGAGCAGTGGATTAGCGTCAAGGCACTCCGCGAAGTCGAAACGCCGCGGCGCAAGAAGCAGACGCTGCCCGTCCAGCCCGAGGGCGTCAGGGAAGTCAACGTGTCCCGGGAACTCGACAAGCTGGTGCCGTCGGCTGCGCGGGCCATCGATCGCAATCCGAAAAGGGCGCCGATCCCGGTACGGGTCTTCGTGAGCTATGCGCACGAGGATGAACGGCAACTCAAACGGCTCGACTCGATGCTGGGTGTGTTGGAGCGGCAGCACGGGCTGACCGCGTGGCACGACCAACGGCTGATCGCTGGCGACCAGTGGGATGAGGAGATTCGTCGGCGGCTGGACGAGATGGACATCTTTTTATTCATCGCCAGCGCGGCCTCACTGGTTAGCGACTACATCCGCGACGTGGAACTGCGGGTTGCCAAACGACGCCAGCGAAAGAAAGAAGTGCAGATTGTGACCGTGAAGCTGGAACCGTGCGCCGTGGATGGCGATAAGGCACTCGGAAAACTACAGCGGCTGGGTCGCCGGGTCGGGAGCATCGCCGAAACGAATCCAAGGTCCGTCGCCTGGGAGGAAGTCCGCAAGGATCTATTGCCGGTCATTGAACGCGCGCGTGAGAGGAAAAAGGCGGCGCAGCGGTGAGGAATCAAAGGCGTCAGGAATCAGGCTGAGCCGCGATTGTGCTGTGCGACCTCGGGTTGGGGTGTGGAACTACTTCGCGGTTCGGGCGACGGGCGTGATCTACAAGCAGGCCGGGCGAGCAAGTGGGGCGGCGGTTGATGACGCCCACGGGCAACAGACCGACCGGCTGCGACTTATCGTCGACCGGCTCGAAAGCGAACTCAAGGACGCCCTGGAGCGCAAGGCCAGGGCCATCGCCCGAGCCCAACTCACCCGCTCGGGCCACGTCTACGTGCTGTCGAACATCGGCTCATTCGGCGAGGGCGTGTTCAAGATCGGCATGACCCGGCGTCTCGATCCTCAAGACCGCGTCAAGGAACTCGGCGACGCCTCGGTGCCGTTCCAGTTCGACGTTCACGCCATGATCTACTGCGAAGACGCCCCCAAGCTAGAAAACATCCTGCACCGACACTTCGACACCCGCCGCGTCAACCTGGTCAACCTCCGCCGCGAATACTTCCACGTCACCCTAGAAGAAATCCGCCAAGCCGTAGAAAAGCACTTCGGCGTAATTACGTTTGTGACGGTGCCCAAAGCTGAGGAGTTTCGGCGGACGCAGTCGATGCGAGATGACGCGGGGATGCGCGATCCGGGTGGCGCGGTGGTGACGGCGGGATCGGTTTGATAATGGTCACGTGTCACTAGACGAAACGTAAACAACACCAGTCATTTGATTTACCCAAATCATTTAGCCAAATATCAAGCAAGGGCGGGAGCCATGTTCACCGGATTCATTGAAGATTTGAATTCTTTGCGGGAACGAACGGCTCGATTTCGCCGAGTAGTGCTGCACGTCCATTCTCCAGACAGCCATGATTGGGGAAAGAATGCTCCAGACAAAGCCAAGAATGATCGGAGTCGCTTCACCGGCGAAGCCGGACTCGACACGTTTCTTGGGGAACTTCGGCCGCATTTTGATTGCGTCGCCATCAACGACCACATGAAATGCACTTTCGGTACCCAGCTAAGTGCTCGGACTGTCGGCGACCATGAATTCATGGTCTTTCCAGGAATGGAAGTCAACTTCCGTCTTGAGCCTCCGCTCAAGTTTTCCCGAATCCATCTGCTTGCAATCCTTCCCGCTGGCGCTACTCCCGAAGACTTCGCTCGTCTGTTTCACGGCCTAAAGGAGGTGCCGGCCAAGGACGGCCATCGCACGGGACAGGAGGAAGTTGCTGGAGTCACGCTATATGACTGGATTGAGCGAGTACACGCCGAGAACGGAGTGTGCATCGCCGCTCACGTGAATAATAAGCAGGGAATTCGCTACCGTTTTCGCCAAGCCGCGAAAGAGACCTTGCAGCTTCTGTCAAAGGAAGACGAAGACGATCTTGAGAAAGCGAACGATATCACCGAGGATCTCAAACACTACTTGCTGACTTCCGGCCTTGACGCCATCGAAATCCACAAGAGTCAAGACGCCCGACACTACCACTGGGTCTCTCATGTCGATGGTCTAAAGAGACACATCGCAACAGTGCTAACCAGCGATCCGCACACCATCGAGGCTTTTCAAAGGCCAGAGCGCACCACGTATATCAAGATGACGCGCCTCGCTCTGCCGGACCTAAAGGACGCGTTTCAATTCCCAGAAACTCGCATTCGATTTCCACACAATGTACCGCCTCCCCCAAGTCCGCGCATCTTGGGAATTCGGATAACCGGTGGCGATAAGTCTTTCTTCAGCGACATCACCGTCGCGGTGGCTGAAAACCTGAATTGCCTGATCGGAGTCCGAGGGTCAGGAAAATCCACCTTAGTCGAAGCCCTTCGTTATGTCTTTGGCTATAACCGGACGCTCAACGAGTTGGACAAACTAGAGAATTCGATTCGCGACATGCAAAAAAGGAACCTCGTTGATTCCACGATCCGTGTTGCCTACCTCACGAAAACCGGAGACACCAGGATATTGGAAGCGACCTTCGACGAAAAAGCTGACTACACGACGAAAGTCTTCACCGAAACCGGTGAGCCAATAGAAGTCGCTGATGTTGAACTTAGCGGTGATTATCCCCTCCGTCTTTTCGGGTGGAGCGAAATCGAGACCTTGGGCCGTGATCCGGCAAAGCAGCGTGATTTGCTAGATAGACTGATACCGGAACTGACCCCAGTACTTTCCCGAAGAAAGGCCTTGCGAAATGATTTGGTCGCCAATCGAGGAGAAGTGGCCCGATGTGTCCTCGCGGTCAAAGCTGCATTTGAGGAGGATGGGGGCAAGATCAAACATTTCATGGAATACACTGCGGATTTTCAGAAGTTGAACACATCTGAAGTCAAGGAGTTATTTGGCGCTCTTGATCTTGCCCAAGACAAGCGACGAGTCCTGAAGCAGTTGCAGTCGAACACCAAGAACTTGATCGAGAGGCTCGGTAAGTTGACCGACGCTGAGCCCGTTAAGGAGCCCGACGAGGATGACGAGAACGACTTGGTTGCGAAGCATGGAGCTCTCTCCGCCATCTCGCTCAGGAGCAAGCTTGAGAAGATCCTTGGCACGGGCAGCGATCAACTAAGAAATTGGTGGCTTGAGGAAGAGCTTGGACGACTTTCTGTCACGTCGGCAGAGGCGGACGTTCAGAAATCACTGCTGGAGGCAACCGAACGGATTCGCTCCCTTGAAACTCTCGTTACTGAGCATATTGCGCAGTCCGATTCGGAAATCGAGCAACTACAAAGGGATCTTCGCAACGAGTTTACGGTCGACGATTCAATGCAACGGATCGCTGATCTTCGAGCCAACGCAGAGAAACGACTTCGGAAATCCTCGGGTTTACGTGATGCCTATCTCGGGAAATGGAAAGACCTACGGAACGCTCTCGAAGCGCGTCAGGAGATAACGGAACAACTCGCGAGCGTCCAAAATGAGATCGCTGGCATTCGATCAAGGCACAATACCGCGACGGAGGAGACACTTAACCGATTCCTGCCAGAAAACATGGAGGTTTCCATTCATTTTGAAGCCGGGCGTGACACCGAGGAGTTTAACAAGGTACTCCGGACGATATTCGGAGCTAGAAGTAATCAGGTCAAGAGGATAAGGCAGATAGTAGAACACCACTGCACTCCTGTCGGATTTGCCAGCATGTGCCTTAAAGGAAACCATGAGACATTGATCGGACAGAACGCGACTCTCGATGATACAACTGTAGAATTTGAGAAGGAAGACGCCCAACAGTCCGTTGAGAAGACTTCACCATTTGAGCATGATGAACATGCTGATGTCGATACTCTAGCTCAAGACGGACAGCAACTCGAAACCATTCTCAAACTCCAGGAAACCACGTGGGACGACTACGAGACGATTCTGTTAGATGGCGGTCCTGTAAACAAGAAATCACCAGGCCAGCGATCAAGTGCCATGCTTCCGCTAATTGCCCTTGCCGAATCTGTTCCCCTTGTGATTGACCAGCCCGAGGATAATCTCGACAAACGCCTTATCGGAAGCGTACTAATGAAAGTCCTGGCCGATCTGAAGGAAAAACGTCAGATCATCGTATGCACACATGACCCGAACATTCTGGTAGGCGGCGACGCCGAACAAGTAGTTGTCCTTGAGGCCGAAAACGACCGAAGAGGGAACGTTTCCCAGCATGGCTCCATCGACAACGACGACATTGTCACAACAGTAATCAATCTACTTGAAGGAGGAGCAGAGGCCTTCAAGAACCGCACGAGACGCTACGGAGAGCGTGTTTCTTCAGACGATTGACTGCAACCAGAGTCGAAAAGCGCCAACCATTGTTGATCCGGGTGCCAAGGCTGACTTGCCCAACAGCGGTCTCTGTCGTGAGCCAGGACATTTCGACTCCCACTCTCAAATCGCCAGATAGCACTGGGGCAGATTCTGGACTCGCTCATGGCACGCACGCCTTGGACAAGGGACGACACGTTAGTCGCCTTCAAATGATTCGCCATGCAAGTCGCTCCTTCGCCAAAAGCAAAGGAAACAAGCCTACACAACAAACCTCAATAAGTGGCTGGTTTTGAAGCGCCTTTTGGTGGCTGGTTTTGGGCGCTCAGTGACACCGTCCGCACGGCGTGCTTCTGCCGCTCCTTGGGAGCTTGAAGACGAGGGTGGGGGGCTCTCGGTCCAAGGGCTCGCGCCCAATGGCACTTACTTTGAGCGGCAAGGCGCTAGCCGTCGGTGAATCTACGTTACGTTTTCCCGCACAATACCCGCGGCTAGCGCCTTGCGGCTCACCCTGACTGCGGCCAAAGCAAGCGGCGTTGGGCTCGCGGCCTTGGCTATTGACTTTCGACCCTGCGAGCCTGAGTGTGATGTCGGTTACCTCTTCCGCGTGGGCGAGAGGTGACGAATTGCGCCGCGCCGTACAAGCACGCAGCGCGAGCAAGTGGGGCGGCGGGTTTCGACGCCGTCGGTTCCGACGTCTCGTCGCCCTACCGAAACCCAAAGACGACCGCCTTGACGCTTTGGCAAGGTCGACAAGATGTGCGTATTGATCGCTCACTCGTCTGCTCCCGCTGTTTTGTGGGCCACCAGCATGATCGCCGCGAGGTGACGGCCATATTTGCGGAACACGCTGCGCATCGCGAGAATGCGCTTGCGAGATTCTTTGTTTCGGGCCACGTTCCAGAAGAAACGCAGGGCGCCGCCGAGCCCTTCGTCTTGCACGAGTCGACGCGGTTCGAGCAGATGCATCGGCGCGTGGGCTTCGGCTGTGACGGTAAAACCGGCCGCTTCCAGTTCGCTGCGCCACTGTTGCGACGTGAGCGGGCGCACGCCGGCATGAATCGCATCAGAAAGGGCGCGGTGTATCTCGTCCTTGGTCGACTCGTCTAAGTCGTCGGGGGTAAGGCAGAGTTCGTGGATCGCGTAGCGGCCATTGGGCTTGAGCAAGCGAAACGCTTCGCCAAAGATACGCGCCTTCGCTTGGGCCGGCTGCATCGACAACATGGCTTCGCCGTAGACCACGGTGGCCGAGCCAGTCGGCAGCCCCGTTTCTTCGGCGTGGCCGTGGACCACTTGCTGGCTGCTGTGGGTGAGGAATTTGCGAACATACTCGGCCGCTCGTTCGTCGCGTTCGACGGCGGTGTAGCTGGCCGGAGCGCGTTGCAACGTGCGCTGCGCAGTGGCACCCAGCCCGGGCGCAAACTCAACCACATGGTCGTCGTTGCCGATCGCCAGCGCGTCGAGCATCTGCCATGTCAGCTCGATGCCGCCGGGGCGCAGCACCCGTTTGCCCATTTGGGCGAGCACCCAATGTCCCGGCATCTTTTCCGGCTTGAGTCCCTCGCCTGGCAAGGCTGCCTGGCTTTCTGTCATGATTGGCGAAGCCTTGTTTGAAGATTCTGGGAAAGTGAGATTGGTTGAGGGTGGGGCTACCGTTCTTTGCGGAACGAATGTCCCGTCTTCAAGCCGGCCACAAACACGACCAGGGCCACGGCTCCGAGAAAGAAGACCGTATCGCCCGGCACGCGCATCCAGCGCAGGTTTTGCATGACGGGCGTCTGCATGAATTCGCTGCTGCGGGCGTACCAGTAGCCGTGTTCGACCGACGCCCAGGTTTGCATCAAGCCGACCGGCAGCAGGCTCAGCAGACACATTGCCATCAATCCGCCGTTCAACGACCAGAACGAGAACCGCAACAGGCCGTCTTTCCACTCGCGACCCGGGATCAAAACTCGCAGGCAGAGGAGCATCAGGCCCATGCCGAGCATTCCGTACACGCCGAACAATGCGGCGTGAGCGTGCAGCGGCGTCGTATTGAGCCCCTGCATGTAGTACAGAGCAATGGGCGGGTTAATCATGAAGCCAAACAGTCCGGCTCCGACCATGTTCCAGAAGGCGACGGCAATGAAGAAGTAGATCGGCCATTTGTAACGCTGCACCCAGGGCGACATTCTCGACCGCCGCAAGTCTTCCATCGCATCGAATCCCACCAGACACAGCGGGACAACTTCCAAGGCGCTGAACACCGAACCCCAGGCGAGGGCCAGGGTTGGCGACCCGGAAAAGTAGAGATGGTGGCAGGTTCCGATGATGCCGCCCGATAGAAAAATGGTTGCCGACAACAAAGCTGCCGCTGCCGCAACTCCCGGTCGAACCAGATGCAGTCGCATGAAGATAAATGCGATGATGGTGGTGGCAAAGACCTCGAAGAAACCTTCGACCCACAAGTGAACGACCCACCAACGCCAGTATTCAACAATCGTTAGGTTCGTATGTTGCCCCCAAGTGAGTCCCGCCCCGTAGAAGAGAGCGATGGCGCCTGTCGAAACGAGTAGCAAGGCAACGATGTGTTTCTGTTCGCCCTGCTGTCGCAAGGCCGGGCGTAAGACTCGAACCATCAAGAAGAACCAGAGCAGCAGTGCGACAAACAAGCCGATTTGCCACACTCGTCCCAATTCTACGTATTCATATCCCTGATGGCCGAGGTAGAACGAAACCGTATCGGACATTTTGTTCTGGATGCTCAACCACTCGCCCGTCAACGACCCCGCCACGACCACAAGCAAGGCAACAAACAACACGTTGACGCCGAGGCGCTGCCCCTTGGGTTCCTGCTCACTGACCAGCGGCCCGATGAACAGCCCGGCTGCCAACCACGCGGTGGCAATCCAGAACAACCCCATCTGGATGTGCCATGTGCGAGTCACGCTGTACGGCAACCACTCGGAAAGCGGAAAACCATAAAAGCCGTCACCCTCGACGCCGTAGTGCGCTGTGATGACTCCCAGGAGCATCTGCAAGAGGATTAAAGCAGATACGACCCAGAAGTATTTGACGGTTGCCCGCTGCGATGGTGTGGCTTCCCAATGGCCAAGCGGATCAACCTCTGGTGCGACTGGTTCCTGTTCTTGATTCCGACGAGACGCATACCACCACGCCATCGCCGAGATTCCAGCCAGCAACATGATGATGCTCACCCCGGTCCAGACAACGGCCTCGCCCGTCGCTCGGTTTCCAACCAACGGTTCGTAAGGCCAGTTGTTCGTGTACGTGATGTGATCGTCGGGACGATTCGTGGATGCCGCCCATGACGTCCAGAAGAAGAAAGCCGAAAGCTTGTGAAGCCGATCCGTGTCTGTCACTGCGCCAGCGGGGATCGCATAGTCGGTCTTGCCGTTCGTGAACACGTCGGAGTAATGGGCCAGGTTTGACTGGAAAGCGTCTGCTCGGATCGGATCAATCGTGATCGTTTGGGTCGCAGGATCGTAGGTGTTGGTCCGCATCATCTTGGACAAACGACCGCTCAACTGGCCCTGCCGCTCTTCACCAAGCTGTTCGAAGTTCGCGTCGAACTCTGCGTTCGCCCAACGGTCGAGGATGAAGATGGCTTCCCGGTGCAGCCAGTCTGCTGTCCAGTCAGGAGCGACGTAGCTGCCGTGTCCCCAAATCGATCCCACTGCCATGCCGCCCATCGATTGCCAGACATTCTGACCGGCCATGATCTCACCTTCGTCGATGACGACCGTGCCATCGGTCGTGACGACCTTCGCCGCAATCGGCGGTGCTTCCTCATAAATACGAGTCCCGATCCATCCGAGGATCAGGAATGAAACGAACATGACCAATACAAAAAATATCCAAAGCCGTTTCATCTCGACACTCCTATGGAACGACTGCTATGACTTGATGGATGTAGTCCTTACGTCGTTTTTTAATTCCAACGGGAGCGGCAAGTCGCCGATGGAATCCCGAGATCCGCAATCGTTGCGGATCTGATTGTCGGCGCGAAGATACTCGGTCGCTCGGGATTCGCATCCTACTGCGAGTCCGAGACACCCGTAACCCCCACGACCCCGAGCGTTATTTGAACAACCTCCGGAAAAAATACCACGCGATCATTCCGTTCCTGGAAGTCGCCGCAGCCACCCCTGCGGTTCTGTAGACCGAACCTTAGATGCGCAACCTCTGTTACTGCAATGAGTTGCGTCGACTCAGAACTAGAGGTGCGCGCTGCGTGCGCATTTTGCACTTTTATTCACCGCGCAATGCGACGTGAAGAGGCCGGCGACGCAACAAAGCTGTCGCCAAGCCCTCCGCCATTTCCGCCAGTTCTTCGAGGTTGTTAAACGCCGCTACATCTGCCATCTTCATGGTTCGGCCTCATTGCCGGGGAAACATCGAGTGGTCAAACCAATGTCTACCCCAAGGAGGCCGTTTTTGTCACCATGAATCCGCCGCAACTCCCAATTCCAAAACGACTCGCAGCGGCGAGGAACGCCGGTTACACCCTAAACGGAATGGTACTGGTGGGCGCTGACGCTACGACAACCCGTCAAGCGGTCCCGTGCTATCACTGTACTTATCCGTCGTCGCCCCGGCGCGCGACAGCATCGAACGATACAGATTCGTCAGCGGCGTGTTGAACGGGTAGCGCACATGGCGGCCCGACTTGATCGATCCGCCGCGGCCGGCCAGCAAGATCGGCAGGTTGTCGTGGTTGTGGCGGTTTCCGTCGCCCAGTCCGCTGCCGAACAGCACCATCGAGTGATCGAGCAGCGTGCCGCCGGCTTCCTTCACGCCAGCCAGCCGGTCGAGGAAATGGGCCAGCAGCGTCGAGTGATAGCGGTTGATCTTGCTGATGTCGGCCTGTTTCTCACGGTCGCGCCCGTGGTGCGAGAGCGTGTGATGGCCCCGCCGCACGTCGACCACGTTGTAGCTGCGATTGCTGCCGGCGTTGGTGTACATGAACGTGAGCGTCCGCGTGCTGTCGGTCTGCATCGCCAGCACCATCATGTCCATCATCAGCCGCACGTGTTCGCCGAAATCTCGCGGTACGCCGGCCGGCCGCGGGAAGTCGGGCACGCCGGTCTCTTGCGCCGCGAGCTTTTCCGATTCTTCGATCTGTTTTTCGATCTGCCGCACGGCGAAGGTGAATTCGTCGAGCTTGCGGACGTCGCCGGCGCCTAGCTTGCGTTTCAGGTCGCTGGCGTCTTCGGCCACCAGATCGAGGATGCTCTTGCGGTAACGGTCGCGCTTGGCCCGGCTCTTTTGCTCCCCGGCCTTGTCGGAATTGCCGAACAGCCGGTCGAACACGGCCCGGGGATTGATCTCCTTGGTCATCGGCGAGGTCGGCGTTCGCCACGACATGTTCGACGTGTAGATGCAGCTATAGCCCGAGTCGCAACGTCCGCCCTGGCTGCTCGGCTCGGTGCCCAGTTCGAGCGAGGGAAAGCGGGTCTTCTCGCCGATTGCCTGGGCGGCGATCTGATCGACCGAGACGCCGTTGGAGATGCCCTTGCCGTCGGTTTTTTTCGGATGGGCTCCAGTCAAAAATGAAGCCACACAGCGGGCATGATCGCCGGGGCCGTCGCCCAGAGCACGACCGCCATTAAGCGTCAGCCCGCTAAGCACCAATAGATTCGACTTGTGGGCCTCGAGAGGTTTCAGAATCGACGGCAGGTCCGTGAGCTTGCCCTCGTCCTTGGGCGTCCAGTCCGGCATGTGTTTGCCGTTGGCGGTGAACAGGAAGGCCATCCGCACGGGCGGCTTGCTCGCGGCGGCGGCCCGTGCCGAGCGCGGCATCATCGCGTCGAGCAGCGGCAGCGCCATCGCGGTGCCCATGCCGCGCAATACGGTACGTCGCGACATTCCTTGGATCGTACTCATGGTCGGCTCCTTCGTTGTCGTTTCCCTTGCCCGCGCCGTTTCTGAAACGGATCGCTCTTGATGATTTCCATCACGAGCGTGGAAAACTTGTGATCGTTTTTGGCCAGCGCGGCGGCAATCTTATCGACCGCACATTTGTCGTAAAACTCCACTCCGCGGCCGAGGCCGTATGTTAACATCTTTTCGGTCAGACACCGCACGAAACTGTCTTTTTTCACGCTACGGAGCAGTTTTTTCAGGTCGGCGGCCCCGTTGAACTTGGCTCCGCCGGGCAATTCGCCGGCCGCGTCGATGTCGAACTTGCCGTCTTTGGTCCGCCAGGCGCCGACCGCGTCGAAGTTTTCCAGCGCGAAACCCAGGGCGTCCATGTCCCGGTGACACACCGCGCAGCCGGGATTGCTGCGGTGCATTTCCAGCCGCTTGCGGAGCGAAGCCGTCTCGGCCAGCTTGGCGTCCTCGATCAACTCCGGCACATTCGGCGGCGGAGGAGGGGGCGGCGTTCCGAGGATATTTTCCAACACCCACTTACCCCGTTTGACTGGCGAGGTCCGCGTCGGGTTCGAGGTGACCGTCAGCACGGCGGCCTGGGTGATTACGCCACCCCGACGAGCCGCGTCGCCCTTGAGCGTCACCTTGCGAAACTCTTCGCCCGAGACGCCCGAGATGCCGTAATGCCGGGCCAGCCGCTCGTTGAGATACGTGTAATCGGCGTCGACCAATTCCAGCACGCTGCGATCTTCGCGGATGATGCCGGAGAAAAACCTCATCGATTCGGTCCGCATGTCGGCCCGCAGCCGCTCGTTGAACTTGGGAAACAGTTTCTTATCCGGCGTCGAGGTGGGCAGATTCCGAAGCTGTAGCCACTGCATGGCGAAGTTGTCGACCAGCGCGGTCGCCTTCGGATCGGCCAGCATCCGCCGCACCTCGGAATCCAGATTCTTGCGAAGCGTGCCCTTGAATGCCTGCTGGAACAGCCGCTTGTCGGGCATGCTGCTCCACAGAAAATACGACATCCGTGTGGCCAGTTCATATTCGCTCAGCAGGCGGATCTGCTGTTTCGCATTCGGCGGCGGGTCCGACTCGAAGCGGAACAGAAAGTGCGGCGAGGTGAGCACGGCCGTCAGCGCCAGTTGAATGCCCTGCTCGAAATTGCCGCCGTCTTTGCGGGCGAGAAGGTAGAGCTTCAGCAGTCGGGAAATTTCCCGGTCAGTCGCCGGCCGACGAAACGCCCGCGAGGCCAACCGGCGGACGATCTTCTCGGCCGCCTCGGCGCGGGTCAGCTTATCGCCCGGCGCGACAAAAAAAATGCGGCGGTGCGAGGCCGGGTAATCTTCCGGGCGGACATTCAGCGGGCCGATCAACTCGATCGACAGCACGATTAGGTTGCGGTCGCGGTTGTTCGGGTCGGGATCTTTGGGATGGTAATAATCGTTGACGAAGGCCATCGCGATGCGCCGCGTCCCGGCCGCAAGCTTCATCTTATGATCGTAATCGGCCGGCTTGTCGCCGGTCGCCTTGACGTCGAACGTCGTCACTTCGCGCCCGTCGATGCGGGCCTGCATCCGCGCCGGTTCGTCGCCGGCCTGATCGCCATAGGCTCTCGTGCGAATCAGATACTCTCCAGCGAGGGCGATTTTGAAGCTGGCGGTGATCTCACCGGTGCTGTAGAGCATTTGTCCGCCGTCGCGGCCGGCACCGCCGTTACCAGAGCGTTTCAAATCGCTGCCGTCGGCCCGCACGGTCTTGGCCGCATCGGCGCCGGCGGTGACGATCGCCTTGCCGGCAATCTGTTCGGACGCCGCGAGATATTTTTCCATCAAGACCGGCGAGAGCGATAGCACGTCGCCGATGTTGTCGAACCCATAGCCGACGTCGTCGGCCGGGAAGTCGGCCGTGGCGTCAAACTCGACCGACAACAGATCGCGAATCGTGTTTTGATACTCGATGCGATTCAGCCGGCGAATGGTCACGCGGCCCGGGTCGGCATTGCTGCAGTCGACGTAAGACAGCGTCTCTTCGAGCCACGCAATGGCGGCCTGCACTTTCGCCTTCGGCGGTCGCGGCTCGTCCTCAGGCGGCATCCGCCCGCCGCGAAGCATGGTCAGCACCTTGCCCCAGGTCTTGCGATTGGCCGTGACCGACTCGGCCGTGCGAAACGTGTGTAGCTCCAACTCGACGTCCGGGTCGTCGCCGTTGTGACACTCCAGGCAGTGCTTCGTCAGCAGCGGCTGAATCGACTTAGCAAATCCGGCCGGCGAAGGAGCCTGCGCCAGCGCCGAGCCGGTGAGGCTGGAGGTGAGAATCGCAGCTAGCAAGAAACGGGATCGCATCCGGTAGCTCGCTGGTTGATAGGCGGGGCAAAAAATGGCCGCGTCGGCGCCGTCAAGCATTAAACCGCGCCGGGGACCAGGGATTCTCTATTATATAAGGAACCGTTGATACACGTCCAATGGGTTTTTGGCAAAAAACCCCTTCGGTAGGGGGAGTCACATCGGTCGCGGAAAGACGGAAACGCAAAGACGCCAAGGCGCAAGGACGCAAAGGAGGAAACGACCGTCGCCGGACATCACCCCTTCCCTATCTTTGCGTCCTTGCGCCTTCGCGTCTTTGCGTTGAATTTCCCGACTGCAGCCAGATCCAACCCTAAGCTATTTCCCTTTCCCGAGTTTATTGATCGTATTATGAATCACCAACTTCACCGCTGCTCCGTCCGCGGCTTTGATGTTCAGGTTGATCTTCATTTGCATGACGGGTTGGATGTCTTCGATTTCCAGGAAGACCGTCTTGCCGTCCGCGGACAATTCGGCGGAGAGGATCTCGACTTCGTCCTGACCTTTGCGCTTCGGATTCTTGACACTGAAATGCGCCGAGCCGTAGTTTCGGGTCCAGCGATAGTTCCACTGCTCGACGCCGTAATTGCCGTCGTCTTCGGCCGACGCTTTGTCGAGCTTGCCGCTGAACGTGATCGACACGCCGTTTTCGGTGGCTTTGATGCCGACCGGCAGATAGACCGGCTTGCCGGTGTAGCGAATCCGATAGAATCCGCCGGGATAAGTGCGGTTGCTGCTCCAGCCGGACAGACCGCAGACGTAGAGTTGACCGTCGGCCTCATTGAAGCGGCCCCGCATCACGCCGGTGGGAAACTGCAAGCCGGGCATCTGGATCACGCCGCCTTGGGCCACGCCGTCGACGATCTCATACGGCACGATCGATATGTACCCGGTGCCGTACGACGTGTGCAACATGCTGCCCTTAAGCGGACCCCAGCGATCGCTGGTCACCCAAAGCTGAGCGGCCGGCGAGCGGTCAAAATTCTTCGGCAGCCAGACCAGCGGCGGGTCGTAGCCGTCCTCTGGCGTGCGCTCACCGGCGTGATAGGAATACAGATTGCCGTAAAATCCACCTTTGTGGACCAGATTGATCCGATTGGCCGGCGTCCAGTGACCTTCCTGATCGCTGACCATCATCTCGCCGCCCGGTCCGATCCCCACGCCGTTGGCCGCGCGGAAGCCGTTGCAGACGATCTCCGTGCGGCTGCCGTCTTTGCTCACTTTGAGCAGCGTTCCGTGGTGCGGCACCACCGGGTCGAGCGCGTGACGGGCGCTCTTGGCGTAATAAAAATCACCGTTCTTGTCGGTCTGCAAATCCATCGCAAATTCGTGAAAGTGCTCCGTCACCTGATGATCGTTGTTAAAGCATTCGTAGAAATCGGTTTCGCCGTCGCCGTTCAAATCGCGCAAGATCGTGATCTGATCGCGGCAGCCGACGTAGATGTCGCCGTCGACGATTTTCAATCCGAGGGGTTGATACATCCCGGTGGCAATCCGCCGCCAGGAGAGCTTGGCCAAGCGGTCGTCGATCCCGTCGACGGTCCACACGTCGCCGCTCCAGGTGCAGATGGCGGCCTTCTTGCCGCCCTGGAAGAAATCGAACCCGCCAAACCGCATCCAGGCGTCCCAGGGGTTTTTCGTCGGCGCGGTGATCACGTCGCTGGTGTAGGCCACGTTGTCGGCGCCGAGCTTGCCTGCGGTCGTCACGGTCTCGTCCCAACGCGGCGGGCCGCCCTTGGTGTAGGCAGTCAGATCCTTCACCGGATTGGGATTCTTGGCCAGCGTGCGGAAATCGGAGAGATGCTCCGCGTCGGTCGAGGCGATCAACACCTGGATTTTCGCCGGCGTCGAGGCGGCCGGCACATGCAAGCGGATCTGTGATTTGTCGGTCAATTCCCACGTCAGTCCCTTCGTCTCGCCACGGACCGCGACCGCCGTTACCTTTTTATCGCCGAGCACCACGACGTGTCCCGCGGCCGGCCCGCCTTTGTCGCCCTTGAGCGCGGCGTTTTCCAAGACTTGCAGCGTCAGATCGGTCGTCGATTTTCCGATGTTGATCGTCCGCGAAAACACGGTCAACTCACCGGACGATTCGAGGCCCGGCATCTCCAGTATGTCGGTCTTGCCGACCGTGTAAGAGAGAATCACCTTTTGGCCGTGTAGATAGAGCCCCTTGTACTTCGCCCAATCGCGCGGCAGCGGGCCGTAGCCGCGCGGCTGGAGGTTCGGATTCGGTGGCCCGCGGGTGATGCCGGCCGACTTGTACTCGGTGCGTGGGTCGTTGAACTTGCCGTCTTTGCCCCAGCCCGGCAGGAGCGAATTACCCCAGAGTTGTTCGCCGGTGACGCTCGGCCAGGTGGTGTGCGAGCCGTCGAAGGCCACGCCGCGAAAGCTCAAAAATTTCCCCCGCCAGCCGACCGAGTAACGCAGCATGTCGGTGTCGAACACCACGTAATGATCTTTCTCCTCGCCCAGCTTGATCGCGATGCCCTTTTGGGCCACGGTTTTGCCAGGATGCGACGACTGAATCGTCGCCGTGAGATACGGCCCGTAGTCCATGTCGAGCCAGCGGCGGCCGGTTTTCTTCTTCGCCGCGTGAGCGGGCGCGGCGAAGAGCAGAGCGAGCAACAGGATGGCGGAGATCAAACGGTGAGTGCGAAGCATGGGTGGGCTTTCTGGGGAAGGGATTAGAATGATGCCAGGAGTTGACACTAGCCCGACGCGTAAGCGAGGGAGATCACGCGTTGCGTCCCTCGCTCGCGCGTCGGGCTGGTCTGTGGATCCTACGAATCAGCGTCCCAGTATAGCGACTGGTAGCTGGGGAGTCACGCGCGCGGTGTTGGAAGGCGAGTGTGGGGCGGCGAAACCCCAGGCCTCCCGGCCGGGGCTAGGGGCACTCGCGAAAGACGTCGTGCGTGAATTTCCTACATCCCAAATCCTACCCCCTACATTCCCCCTACGCCATCACGCCCTTAATCACCTTGCCATGCACGTCGGTCAGGCGGAAGTCGCGGCCTTGGAAGCGGTAGGTGAGCCGCAGGTGGTCGATGCCCAATACGTGCAGCAGCGTGGCGTTGATGTCGTGGATGTGGACCGGGTCTTCGGTGATGTTGTAGCTGAAGTCGTCGGTCTTGCCATACGTCACTCCGCCCTTGGCGCCGCCGCCGGCCATCCACATGGTGAAGCAGCGGGGATGATGATCGCGGCCGTATTGGGTTTTGGTGAGCTTGCCCTGGCAGTAAACCGTGCGGCCGAATTCGCCGCCCCACATTACCAGCGTGTCGTCCAAGAGGCCCTTGCGTTTCAGATCCCTCAACAGCCCGACGGTCGGCTGGTCGATGTCGCGACATTGGTTGCGGATGTCTTTGGGCAGATTACCGTGCTGATCCCAGCCGCGATGAAAAATCTGAATGAAGCGGACGTCTCGCTCGGCCATTCGCCGGGCGAGCAAACAACTGGCGGCAAAGGTGCCCGGCTTGTGGACGTCGGGGCCGTACATGTCGAGCACGTTCTTCGGCTCCTGCGAGAAGTCGGTCAGCTCCGGCACCGACGTCTGCATGCGGAAGGCCATCTCATACTGCGCGATGCGGGCGTTGATCTCCGGATCGCCGATTTCCTGTTCGCGCCGCTTGTTCAGCTTGGCCAACGCGTCGAGCATCCGACGGCGGGTGGCGGCGCTGACGCCAGCGGGATTGGTCAGATAGAGCACCGGGTCGCCGATCGAACGCAGCGCCACGCCTTGATGTCGCGAGGGCAGCCAGCCGGGGCCCCACAGGCGTTGATACAGCGCCTGGGCATCGCCCCGCCCGGTCCAGCT
>JADFKK010000172.1 GCA_022564995.1 Planctomycetota bacterium
TGAGCGGCAAGGCGCTAGCCGCCGGTAAATCGTGAGCGGCAAGGCGCTAGCCGCCGGTAAATCGTGAGCGGCAAGGCGCTAGCCGCCGGTAAATCGTGAGCGGCAAGGCGCTAGCCGCCGGTAAATCGTGAGCGGCAAGGCGCTAGCCGCCGGTAAATCACCGCCGCGACAACGATTTGTTATTTGTCATTTGTTATTTGTCATTGGTCATTTGAATGTGGTCATTGGTCATTCCAGGAGTCTGCCATGTTAACTCACAAGCGACCGCGCCTCACCCGCCTGTCGGTCGAGCCTCTCGAAGAGCGTCGGCTTTTGTCCGTCGTCAGCTTCCAAGACGGCGTTTCGCCGACGGCCGACTATGCCGGCACGCGCGACGTCTCGCTGTTTGGGGCGGAGGACAGCACGAACTTTGGCGATGCCACAACGCTCCGAGCCGATGCCGAACAGGGCTCGACCGGCGAGCCGGTCTGGTCGCTGATCAAGTGGGATCTGTCCGGCATTCCGGCCACCGCGACGATCAACGACGTCTCGATCACCGTCAACGTCACCAACACGACCGTCGCCCCCGGCTTCAATCTGCTGGCGATGCGCACCGACTGGATCGAATCAGAAGCCACCTGGATCGGGCCGACCAGCACCAGCACCTGGGAAGAGCCGGGCGTCACCGACCCCAGCGACTTCAACCCAACCGTACTCGGCACGATGACCGGCACGGCGACCGGGCCGCTGACCGTGCTCTTCAACTCCGCCGGCCGCGCGGTCGTGGTCGGCTGGCTCAGCGACCCGGCCAGCAATCATGGATTCCTGCTCTCCAACCCCGCCAACAGCAACAGCCTGCGTTTCGATTCCCGCGAAGCCACCACGCGGGCCAATCGGCCGAAGCTGTCGATCGACTTCACGTTCAACGACGTTGACCCGCCGACCGCCACGCTCATCGACCCGCTCGACAACGGCCCGGCCGATCAAGACGACGACGTGGGCGAAGTTCGCGTCGGCGTGCGTGATTCGTTCGTGATCGGGCTTGACGATTTTGCGCTAGACGATGCGACTGTCACCGCCGAGACTCTGAGCATCACGAAAGACGCCGCCGCGTTTAGCGAATTCACATTCGCGTTTGACGCCGCCGCCGATCAAATCACCCTCACGCCGACCGCCGGCAGCTTCGGCCAAGGTTCGTACAACGTCACTCTTAACGGCGGCGCCGCCAAGATCGCCGATGCAACAGGCAACATCCTGCCCCGCACCGTGCTGACTATTGTCATCGACGCCGGCCTGCCGACGACCCCGGTCGCCGAAGACGACACTTACGAAACGGCCGAAGACACTCCGCTGGTTGCCGACCCCGAAGCCGGCGTCCTCGACAACGACTTCGGCGGCAACGCCCCCGGCGACGCGGTCCTCGTCAGCGGCCCCAGCAGCGGCACCCTCGCCCTCAACCCCGACGGCTCCTTCACCTACACCCCGGCCGACAACTTCACCGGGCAAGACAGCTTCACCTACACCCTCGAAACCCCGCTCTTCACCTCCAACGTCGCCACGGCCACGATTGACGTGCGCGCCCAATCCCCGATCACCAGCACCGACAAATACAACGGCCTCGAAGACGAACTGCTCGTCGTCGACGCCACCTCCGGCGTGCTGGCCAACGACAGCGACCCACAGGGCGACGAGATGACCGCCGTGCTTTCCCGCGATGTCCGCGAAGGCACGCTCACGCTCAACCCCGATGGCTCATTCACCTACCAACCCAACGAAAACTTCTTCGGCCCCGACAGCTTTCGCTACCGCGCCAGCGACGGCGAGCACGAGTCGCCCAGCACGCTGGTCCAAATCACCATAGAAAACGTCAACGACCCGCCGGTGGCGGTGGATGATGAGTATGTGGTCGAGGCAGGCCAGTCGTTCGCGACGCTTTCGCGATATGAACGGCTCATTCTTGATTCACAGCCTCTCGGATACTGGCGGCTGGATGAGGCGGTCGGCGCCAGCGCCGCAATCGATTCATCTGGCAACGGGAATGACGGCACGTACGTTGGGGACGTCCTATTGCAAGTGGACGGTGCGCCAGCGGTCGACGGTAGCAAAGGCGCCGCGTTTGACCGAGGCACGGATCACCTGCTCTTGCCTAGCGAACTTCTCGATGGCCTCGGCGACGTCACCGTCGAATTCTGGTTCAACACTACCGACACAGGCCCCCAAGCGATCGTCAGTGGGGCTGGCCGAGGAGCGGGGGAACATAACGAGTTTCTGATCTTTTTGAACTCTGAGCTAAATAACTTGGAGCTTTTTTACACCGGCAATGGCCTGGATGAATTTGAGGAATACTCAATTCCCTCGATCGCTGATGGGCAGTGGCACCATTACGTCTTCGTCCGCAACGACACGGACAATTATATGGAAGTGTTTTTTGATGGGCAATCAATCGGCAGGCGATCGGCAACGCTTTCGCCATTGTCCATTGCGCCTGGTGGGTTGATCGTCGGTGAAGAACAGGATTCGGTCGGTGGCACCTTCTCGGGTTCCCAGGCAATGAACGGGCGCCTTGATGAATTGGCGATCTATTCGCGCGTGCTGACAGCAGCGGACGTGCAACGACACTTTGCGCCGGCCGGATTCGACAGCGCCGGAGTGCTGGACAACGATGTTGACATCGACGGCGACGAAGTGCGAGAGGCCATTCTGGTCGATGACGTTCAACACGGAACATTACAGTTGGAGGATGACGGTTCCTTCACCTACACACCGGATGAGGACTTCGTCGGCGTCGACACCTTCACCTACGTCGCTAGCGACGGACAGACGACGTCGAACGAGGCGACAGTGACCCTCACAGTTGACTTTCCGCCGACCGCCGAGCCCGATGCTTACGAAGTCGATGAGCATGATCGCCTGGTGGTCGACGCGGCGACCGGCGTGCTGGCGAACGATTCGGACGTCGAGAATCAGCCGCTGAGGGCTCAACTCGTTGGCGGTCCGCAGAACGGCACGTTGGAACTGGCCGAAGACGGCTCTTTTGTGTTTGTGCCCGACGACCACTTTTTCGGTACGGACAGTTTTACCTACCGCGCCAACGACGGCCTGCATGTCTCGAATGTCGCCACGGCAACCATCACGGTAAATGAAGCTCTGCAGACCCAAGATGACTCGTACACGATCCAGGCCGGCGAGACCCTGGTCGTTGACGCAGCCAACGGCGTAACGATCAATGATGAGCAGTTTGCCGACCCGTTTTCGCTGGGCAACATTCTACTCGTGATCACGTCTGTCGGTCGTCAGTCATTGCTGCGGGAGTTTACGCCCCAGGGCGACCTCGTGAGGAGCTTCGCTATCACCCCAGACAGCGGTCCCCGAGACGTGGTGATTGATTCCCGGGGTAATGCACAGATCTACAACGGCACTTTTTCACCACGGCTGACCACGGTAGACGGTCGCACGGGAAAAATGACACAGACGACGTTTCCCCAATGGGGTACAGTGAATAACACCACGTATGGTGCGATCGATGCATTCCGTGAATTCGTCTATGTCACCGACATGAACACGGCCGGCGGCGCGGCGCGGGGCGTCGTGCGTTTCAATGTAAATGATGGGACCGCGGTGCGGATCGTCAGCGGCCCCGAGCCCATCGACCTCGACATTGGACTCGACGGATTTCTCTACTTGCTCGTCGGTTCGGGGGCGAGTGGGAACACCGTGCTCAAATATGATCCGATCACCGGAGCGTCGCTCGGCTCGGTGCGGTTGTCGGCCGAACATCGGGCTATTGCCGTGGATGCCGACGGGAACATTTTCGCCGGCGGCTTGCGAAAATATGATCCGCGAGGCAACCTCATTAAAACATTTCCGATGGGCGGAGGCGTCGATGTCAACATTAGCCGCGACGGCCGAATTCTAACCGCGGATCGCACGGGCTGGTGGCTCACCGATTTGGAGATGACGTTCGTCAAGCGTGTTGGAGTTACCGTTCACCAGCCGTCCTATGCCGGGGCCGCGTTCGTCGAAGCGCCGTTCGGCCGCTCCAATACGTTTCTAGCGCAAATCGTCGACCAGCCCTTGCACGGCTCCGCTGCGCTCAACGCGGATGGATCGTTCACGTACACCCCGAATCCCCGTTTCGCGGGCATTGACACATTTACCTATCGCATCAGCAACGGTGAAGTCGATTCGATAATCGGTACAGTTACCATTAACGTCGAACGGAGCGAGGTGCCGGCGGATTTGACGGGCAATGGGTTTGTGGATTTTGAGGATTTGACGGTGCTGTTGGCCGCTTGGAATCAGAATGTTTCGGCGGCGGAGGGGAATTTGGTTGATGCGGGCTCTTCGCCGGTGAACTTTGAGGATCTGACCGTGCTGCTGGCGGCTTGGACCGGGCCGGGAGCGGCGGGGGCGCCCGTAGGCCGCCGGCTTGCCGCGGCTGTAGGAGGCGACTCTGTCGGCGATTTTGGTGGGGCCGACGAGTTGGTCGCCGTCGGAGACGCCTCCTACAGCAACGGATCGGCGACGGGAGTCGCCTCCTACAGGCGACGGGATGAGGCGCCGCGGCAAGCCGCGGCCTACGGGTCGGCGACGGGAGTCGCCTCCTACAGGGAACGGCGCGGTGCGCTCGGGCGGTTGCAGGCGGTGGCGGTGGACGTGGTGTGGGCGGAGGAGGGCGCGCCGCGGCGGGCGAGAATACGAGCGGCACATGAACTGCGACGCCAACCCTAGCCCTGGCCATTACCCATGAACCCAAAAATCGTCTATCTCATGCGCGGCCTGCCCAGTTGCGGCAAAAGCCACACGGCTGGCCGGTGCAGCGGATATCGTCTGCGAAACCGACGATTACTTCTTCACCCAGATCGGCGATGACCCGACGAAATTCGACTACCGTGCCGACCTGATGGACGAAGCCCGCCGCTGGAATATCGCACGCTACAAGCAGGCCGTCGACGAGGGGGTCTCGCCGATCGTGGTTGACCGCAACAACGCCCGATCGACGTGTACGCAAGAATATGCCCGCTACGCGCTAGATCGCGGATACGCGGTCGAGCTGCGCGAGCCGGAGTCTTCCTGGTGGCAGGAAATTCGTGTCTTGCTCAAATACAAGCAGCACACGAAGGAGATTCTCTACGATTGGGCGGATCGTCTGGCGGCGAAAAACAGGTCGACCCATCGCGTGCCGGCCGCCACCATCCGGCGTTGGATGGATAAATGGAAGCACGGCCTCACGGTCGAAGATATCCTGAACTATCGGCCGGCCGCGATCAGGGCGAAGCGGGCTTGAGGTCGAACTGCTTCTTCTCGGCTTGCTTGCGGATCGATTCGGCCCTGCTACGCGAGGCTTTGTCAGAAAACTCACCTTGAAAGAAGGGGCGGCAGCCGCGTCTCGTCTGTGCTACGATGGCGTGTGGTGCTTCCCAAGACCCTGGCCTCCCGGCCAGGGCTAGGGTTTTTTTGTGGAAGTCCGGGGTTTTTTTGTGGAAGTCCGGGGTTTTTTTGTGGAAGTGTTGTGAAGCCCTGTTTTACTCCCCCCTTTTTGAGTGTTGCCGATGGCTCGCTGGCCGAGACACAAGTGGACGACGGTGGCCACTTATGCGCTGATGTTCTTGCTGTTTCCGCTGCTTTGCTGGCTGGCCCAGGAGTGGGTGCGGGGCCGATGGGACTGATCTGGTCCGTTGTGTGCGTTGAGCTATACTTGGGTGGAAAGTCGAAAATTTGGTCATTCGGGTTTTGGATTTGTTTCGGAGTTCGGATTTCTTATTTGGTGCCACCAAGCCCGTCCCAACCGCCGACATGACGCAAGACGCTTCTGCCCCGCCCGATAAACGCGAGCTGCTCGAACAGCTCGAAGCTGCCGGTCAACAGCATGTGTTGACGTTTTGGGAAGAGCTGTCGAGCGATCGGCAACGCGCCTTGGCGGCCGACCTGACCGCGATCGACATGGCCGAAATCAATCGGCTGTTTCGAGGGCAGGGCGGCGACGACGATTGGGCGGCGCTGGCCGAACGGGCACAGCCGCCGCCGGCGTTTCGGCTTGGCGGCGATGACGAAGAATTCTCGCTCGAACAGGCCCATGAGCGCGGTCGCGCGGCGTTGGCCGAGGGGCAGGTCGGCGTGGTGCTCGTGGCCGGCGGACAGGGCACGCGACTCGGTTTCGATCATCCCAAGGGAATGTTTTCCGTCGGGCCGGTCTCAGGTGCTTCGCTGTTTCAGATTCTCATCGAAGGCGTTGTCGCCGTGGCCCGCACCTATGGCAAGTCGGTGCCGCTGTATTTAATGACCAGTCATGCTACCCACGAAGCGACGATCGCTTTTCTCGACGAGCACGACCGGTTCGGGCTGCCGCAAGAGGATCTGCACGTCTTTCAGCAGGGCACCATGCCGGCGGTCGACGCGGAAACCGGCAAGCTGCTGCTGGCTGAAAAAGGCCGACTGTTCGTTAGCCCCGACGGACACGGCGGAATGCTAGCGGCTTTCAATCGCAGCGGCGCAATGGCCGACGTCGAGGCCCGCGGCATTCGGCAGTTGTTCTATTTGCAAATCGACAACCCGCTAACCTGCGTCTGCGACGAGGCACTGATCGGTTATCACGTAAAGAGCGGCAGTCAGCTTTCGACCCAGGTGGTCGCCAAGCAGCATCCGACCGATCGTGTCGGCAACGTCGTCTCGATCGACGGGCAGGTGCGGATCATCGAATACAGCGATCTGCCCGCTGCGATTGCGACCCAGACAAACGACGACGGTTCGCTGCGGTTGTGGGCCGGCAACACGGCGGTTCATGTCTTCGACACCGATTTTCTGCGGCGAATGTCCGGCGAAGCGGCCGGGCTGCCGTTTCACCTGGCTCGCAAGAAAGTGCCGTATGTCGACGCATCCGGTCAGTTGATCCGGCCCGAATCGCCCAACGCGATTAAGTTCGAGCGGTTCATTTTCGATTTGCTCCCTTCAGCCCGCCAGGCGATTGCGGTGGAAATCGATCGCCAGAAAGCCTACGCTCCGGTGAAGAATGCCCCGGGCAGCAACGACTCGACCCCCGCGGCGGCCCAGGCCCAGATGGTCGCCTTGCACACCGAATGGCTGCGCGCGGCCGGTGTTGAGGTACACGCCCAGGTCGATGACGGTGTGGCCATCGAAATCAGCCCATTGTATGCTCGTCACGCCGATGAAGTGTCTGGCCGCGTCGCCGTCGGGACGCGAATTACCGAGGCGACGTATTTGGGTTCACCGACGTAGTACGATGTTTGAAATTACGCCTTTAGATACCAGGGAACGGAGCCGCCGTGTCCTCACGGCGATGCGCGTTAGCGCTGCAATGTGCATCGCCGTGGGGACACGGCGGCTCAGACGATAACATGCTTCACGCCGTCATCATGGCCGGGGGTTCCGGAACGCGGTTTTGGCCGGAGAGTCGGGCGGATCTTCCCAAGCAACTGCTTCGCCTGCTGGGCGAACGGTCGATGATCCAGTCGACGCTGGATCGGCTCTCCGAGGTGGTTGGGCCAGAGCGAGTGCTGGTGGCGACCAATGCCCGGCTGGCCACGGCGATTGGTGAGCAACTTCCGGAGCTGTCGGCCGAGGCGATGTTGCTGGAACCGTGTAAGCGCGACACGGCGCCGTGTCTGGGGCTGGCCGCCGTTCATCTGCTGCGGCGAGACCAAGACGCCACGATGGTCGTGCTGCCGGCCGATCACGTGATTCCGTCGGTCGATGCGTTCACCGGGGCCATCCGTCAGGCCGCATCGCTGGTCGACGAAAACCCCCAAAGGCTCGTCACGTTCGGCATCCGCCCCACCTACCCGGCCGAATCCTTCGGCTACGTCGAGCGCGGAGAGCCGCTCCCGGCGAAGCAAAACAGTGACGCCACGTCCCCCGTCTTCGCCGTCAAAAAATTCCGCGAAAAACCGAACGCCCAAACCGCTCAAACCTATCTCGACTCGGGCGATTTCTACTGGAACAGCGGCATCTTCGTCTGGCGGGCTGCCCGCATCATGGAGCTTCTCGGACAGCATCAACCGGCGATGGTCGAACATCTAAAGCGGATCGCGGCGGCCATCGACAGTGACGATTACGAGGCGGTGCTGGCCGAACAGTTCGCGGCGATCGAACCGATTTCGATTGACTACGCCGTGATGGAACAGGCCGACGAGGTGGTCGTCATCGAAGCGCCGTTCGACTGGGACGACGTCGGCAGTTGGCAGGCCCTCTCGCGGCTTCGCCCGGCCGACGAAAATGGCAACACGCTGGCCGCCAAACACCTCGGCATCGACACGTCGGGCTGCATCATTCGCGGCGGCGACGATCACTTGATTGTCACGCTGGGCATGAAAGATACGATCATCGTCCACACCGCGGACGCCACCCTGGTCGCCAACAAGCACGACGAAGAGGCGATCCGACGACTCGTCAAGCGGCTGGAAGAGCTGGGATGGACGGAGTATTTGTAGGGTGGGGTAAGAACAGAGCCGCCGTGTCCCCACGGCGATGCTCGTTGCAGCACGAACGTGCATCGCCGTGGGGACACGGCGGCTCTCTCGAATCATGCGTCGCGCTGCTACTTTTCAGACACTCTAATCTTCACTTCGTTCGAATGCACGGCCCCGCTCCAGAGCGCCGGCTGGCCAGATTGTTTCTTACGCCCCAGGGCGGCACGGTTCATTTGCGCCGTGACGGTGTGGGCGATTTTCAAACGCACGATTTCGCTGTGCGGCGCGGCGAGCGACATGAGTGCTCCTTCGCCCAACATCCAATTCGCCGAATTTGCTTTGTCCGACTTGCCGCTAAGCGTCACCTTCAGGCGATACTTCTTGTTTTCGCCGGCCGGCAGCGTAATCAGCATCGGTCGCTCGGTCGCGGCGACGAGCGCCGCGGTTCGCCAACGCGGCAGCACGACCTTGACGCGATCCTGCTTGTTCGGATCGGCGGCGAGCAGCCGCAGCGCAGCGCCGCTGGTGAAGTTGGCGCCCTCGCTGCCGTAGCCGACATACAGCGTAATTGGCCCTCGGGTCTGATTGCTAAGTGTGATCCTCAGCGTTAGCTTTCCGCCGGGAGCCAACTGCTGCTTGTCGGAAGTTAGCGCGATCTTCAGCCCGGCGATCGTCTCTCCGCCGGAGCAGCGATCGAGAATATATTGCGATCGCATCCGCACTTCCGGGTTCGGCCGGTCGAACAATACCTTTTGTAGTGACCTCAGCGCCGGCGTGCCGATCTTTACCAGCTCGCGTGTCGCTTCCTCGCGCACCACAAACTTCTCGTCATCGAGCCGCGAAATCCACTTGGAGATCGCCTCGGGCGAGCGGTCGGGCTTGGCAGGAGCTTCGGCGGCGGTGCAGGCAGCCGTCCAGCCCGTCAAGATGATGATCCACAGAATGGGTCTCATGCCGACAATCTCCTTGGAACGGAGCCGCCGTGTCCCCACGGCGACGCACGTTAGTGCTGCAACCTGCATCGCCGTGGGGACACGGCGGCTCTGCTACCAGTCGCTCTATTCTACATACTTTTCGCCCCGTCCACCATGCAGAGGGGGTAATTTAGCGAAGATTCACCCCGCCACGGCGAAATGCAGGTTGATTCAAACCCCGTTTTCGGTTCCTATTCCCGCCTTCGGACCGATATAATGAATGTCGACGATAAATCGAGTCGTCCAAGAAACCCGCCGACTACCAAAACCGACTGGATCATCATGTCACGAATTTTCTATCTCACGGCCGCTTTGGTGACCGGCCTGATCGCCACGCGCGTGATCACCACTTCGGCCGCGGAACCGCCCGAGCCGAAAAAAAACAAGTCGCCTTCCGGGCTGTTCAACTTTAAGACGTCCACGCGCGGCGGGGCGCAGTTTTGGGCCGACGAATTGTTCCTGCGCGATTGGCACATTCAGCGTAACGTGGTGACCGGCCATTGCCGGCTGCTCGACGGCAAGAACGTGCGGCACGCCTGGGGCAGCTTCGCCCAATGCCATGCGAAGCTGGACGAGATCAAGAAAAAGCAAAAACTTAAACCGTACACCGGCAAGGCCGTGATCTGCCTGCATGGCCTGGGTCGTGGCCCGGCGGCCATGAAAACGATGGCGACGTTTCTCCAGAAGGACGGAAAGTACGTGGTCTACAATGTGGCCTATCCCACCACGCAAGCCGGCGTCGGTGAGCACGCCAAGAAACTCGACGGAATTATTCGCCATCTTGAAGGTGTCGAGGAGATCAACTTCGTCGCCCACAGCCTGGGCAATCTCGTGGTTCGACACTACCTGGCCGATCAGACCGACGAAAAACGGGGCCTCAAGCCCGACCAGCGGATCAAACGCATCGTGATGCTCGGCCCCCCGAATCACGGCACGGTGCTGGCGAAAAAATACGGGAAGAACTGGGCCTGGGAAGCGGTGGCCGGCGCGGTCGGACAGCAGCTTGGTCGCGATTGGGACAAGCTGGAAAAGAAACTGGCCACGCCGCACTGCCAATTCGGCATCATTGCCGGCGGCAAAGGCACCGAGGGTTTTAACCCGCTGTTGCCCGGCAACGACGACGGCGTGGTGCGGGTCGAAGAAGCCAGGTTGGCCGGGGCGCGCGACTTCGCCGTCGCCCCGGTGGTCCACATGTTTCTCAAAGACGACGCCACCGTGCAGGAGTATACGCTACGGTTTCTGCAAAAAGGCCACTTCATCTCGGAGAAAGAGCGGCGGCCGATTGAGGCGAAGGGGAAGCGATAAGCCAAGCAGGATCGCGCGAGCCGCTGTCTTGCGGAGGCTGCGGTCGGTGGTGATACCGTGCCCGACCAAGACGCGAGACGCCCAGCGTTTTTCGATCCGCTACGCCGCCGCTTGATAGTTGAAGGGCGGTCTCTCTTTATTGATAAACTGGTTCAACCACCCCAAGCGGTCTTTGTGGCTTATCTTCGGAACCGAAATCATTCGTAACTCAAGATCGCGTTCGCAACCGAGTTCAAGCCATTGCGGTAGAAACAGGTTCCCGGCTTGCTTCAGGTGAAGCTGTAACCGGTGTCGCAATCTAGACGTTTCACCCGCAAACATGGGCCGAATGTCCTCATAGAACACATACATTCCGGGCAAGTCGGAAATACTAGACAAGTCAAGCTCGTTGACACGGCCGACCGGCAACAGTTGTGACAGGTCCAAATTGGAGACTTCATTTACTGGAGACAATCGGTGCGTTTTTCTGAGATAGAAGGCTCCCATTCGCAACTTGAACTCATCTTGACTTGGTGCAAGTCGCTTAGCTATGCCGTCGAATTTGACCCTCAACTGTGGATCACATAAGACACGATCCAGAGTCACACCCTCTTTGATCTGGAGGAATCTGAACGCGATCTCGCTAGCAAATAGAAACTCGTCATAATCGGTGATTCTGGGCTTCTTACTAGCTGGTGGGAGAATGGAATTGCCGCTCTTGCGAATCCTCTGCAATGAGAGGTTCAACTCGTAGTCACTCAGCGTCAGGCCCAATTGACGACACTTGTGCAAGTAGCGTTCATTGTACTCGGGATGAACGATAATTCGGTCCGAGCCGTATCCGTCGAAAACGCCCTTGTACGCCTCGACGATTAGCGAGTCGGTCAACTTCGCGGAGTCGTGAAGCCGAATGGATAACTTGCTCAACGCCAATTGGTTTAGGCTGACGCCTTCCCGTCTGGCCTCGACATCGAGCGCAGCATGAAGCGTCTTTGGAACACGCATAACGAACTTGCCGCTCTTCTTCGTAGCCGCTCCGTCCGCAACACCGAATCTCTTGATTACCTCAAGAAAAACTTGGTTGACCTCTTCATACTGTGGCATGTCGTAAAACGCTTGCCGCTCCGTCATTCGTGGAAACATTTTGGCTACGCAACCATCCTCCTGCGCAAACATTTCATTGGACAACTCAGTCCATGATGTAGCCGTAGCCGCAAGTTTCTTGGCCTGCAGTACCACCTGATCAGCTTTTTCAGTAATGGACATATCTATTACTCCTGTCAATCATTTTGGTCCGCTTCGTCCGTGTCAATTATCTCAACAGATGGTGCGGGTGCATCGAAATACATGGCCTTCTGTTTGAGCCGTTTTCCTATCGCACACACAACATTTCGGAGTTCTGGCACCCGCTTCGGCGAAACACACACCTCTATTTCGTGCGTATCTTCAATTTGGCCATGCCACGATCCTTCTTGGGGGGCGATCATCCGATAACCGCCAAACTGGCGATCCAACGCCAGCTTGATTTCCATAATTGCCTCCGGCTCGACGGCGCGCCCGTCGTTGTAATTAACCGGGATCAGGAATCTACATCGGCACAACTTCATACAAATATAGTATCATATATAGTATCACCGTCAAGCCAAGGGGCGTTATGTCCGCACAACACCTTTATGCAAAAGGACTTACGGTTGACATCAAAGCGATCGACCGGTAAGATTCGTGCGGTTAAGGAACTCTAGGAGGGACCATGGTGATGCGACCGCCCGTAAAATGGCACGGAGGCAAGAGGTATCTGGCGAAGCGGATCATCAAGGTGTTTCCGCAGCATCGCGTTTATCTTGAGCCGTTTGGTGGCGGCGCGTCGGTTCTGCTCAACAAGGCCCCGGTTGAGGTTGAAACCTACAACGACTTAGATCATCGCATCACCCGGCTATTCCGTGTGCTTCGCGACCAGGGCGAGAGTTTTCTTCGTAAGGTCAGTGTCATTCCGTATTCGCAGGTCGAGTTTGAAGCAGCAGACAGCTACCCCGACAGCGCTTCCGAACTCGATTGCGCTATCTGCGACTTTGTTCGTTGGCGGCAATCTTTCGGAGGAAAGGGACAATCCTGGAGCTACACGACAGGGAGGGCTCGTGGCGGAATGGCCGGAGATGTCAATGCTTGGTGGACCGCGATCAAGATGCTGCCAGAAATCGTCGATCGATTGCATCGTGTCCAGATTATTTGCCAACCTGCTGCGGACGCGATCCGGCGATTTGACCATGAGGAGGGTTTGATTTACGCTGATCCGCCGTATGTTCATTCCACTCGGTCGAAGGGTGGAAGGAAGGTTTACGGTGTCGAAATGAGCGACGATGACCACCGGGGGCTGGCTGGCGTACTGCACAACTGCAAGGCGAAAGTCGTGTTGAGCGGCTACCCGTCACAGCTATACCGAGAGCTTTTCGCGGACTGGCGCAGGGTAGATTTTGATATGCCGAATCATGCGGCTGGCGGCAAGAAAAAGAGACGAGAGACGGAGTGTCTTTGGTTGAATTTCTGACGCGCCGCCCCATCCCATCCTCATCCGCTTCTCCGCCCCAGACTGGATAATGGGGGTCGCCGATCGCGCCAGCCTTTGTTCAACACTCGCCATGCGAACCGTTTCGTCCGCTATCGTCGCGATTTCCGGTGCGATTCCCATCGGCCTCGCCGTAAACGCGCCGGTCCGCTAACACGAGGGCCGTACCAGAGGTGCTCGACAGTGGCTTGTTCGTTGTCGGTGGTGTGTGTTTCGTGGTTGATTTCATTCGAATGTGGAATAGCAAAGGCTGATGCCACCGCTCGCTTTTCAAACTTTCCGCCGCTTCTTTCTGACAACGGCTGAATCGGTGTCACTTCCTTACGGTGAAGAATGTCGATTCTTGTTATGCCATTGGGCTAAATCCTCAATTTTTTTGCAGATCTGAGATGTTTCACCTGCACCGACGCTCGTCTAGACAGTGCTTTCGCGGGGCCGCTGCGCGATCGACTGTTGGGCGATTTCGCCGAGGCGATTCAGTTCGTCGAGCGTTCCTGCGGCGCCGGTTTGCAAGAGGGCATCGGCAATTGCGGTGGGCTGATTTGCTTCGAGGGCCGCGGTGACGAAGGCGGCCCAGCCTCCCAGAGCGACCGGCTCGCTATCGCGGGCACCAATCATCGACAAGCCGTGTCGTCGCGCCAGGCTTTGGTGCAGCGACTCGTCATTTTCGACGGCGATGATGCAGAACGGCCGCCGCGTCGAATGTTTGAGGCCGGTCGAGAACGATGCTTCGCCGCGCCACGAAAGCGGCAAACAATTGATCGCCGCCGCGAAGAGTTTTCTCGGGCCGGCGGCGACCACGTCGGCCACGACGGCCACGCGCCGCGCCGCGAGAACCGCGTCGACGACTTGTCCGCAACACGCCGCTTCGTCGGCCGTGCTGAGCTGCGACAGCGCTTCGCGGTCGAACTGTCCGGCACCGCCGATCAGACGAATCTGTCCCAGCCGCGAAGGAACTTGTCGAGAAACGACCATCTGCCCGCCGGCCACCGCGGCATACAGCACGGCGAACGGATTGTTGCCGAAGCGGGCGAGTGCTTCGGGCGGAACGACCAGATAGTGCGTGTAGATGCGCTCGCCGCCCCGCCCGCTGTATTCCGGACCGGCGGCCACTGTTTTCGAGACACAAAACGATCCGCTGGGGAGCCGGAAGAAGTTGACGCTCGACGCCTCGCCGCCGGTCATCAACAGCGAATCGTGCGACGGGCCCCAGACGGTTAGTTCTCGCCGGTCCTCGCTGACAATTCCGCGGCTGGCGACCACCAGATGATAGCCTTCGGAGCGGTCGGTCTGAGCCGAGGTAAAGATAGCTTGTTCGATGACCACGGGACAACTCTCGCTATGAAGTTCAATTTTGGCATCCGGTGTTGTCCGACGCATCGACTGTCGCGGCGGCCAGTGCTACATCGCCAGGTTTATAAATCCGATTCCTCGTAAACCGATGGGGGGGGGGCTGGGGACTGGGGACTGGCGATTGGGGATCGGAGAAATCTTCCTTCGGTTTGCCCCAGTCCCCAGTCCCTTGCGTTCTGGAAAACTGTCGTATGAAACACACTCCGGTAACCCAGCGCTGTCCAGTTAGGCTTTGATATTCTCGATCAGCCAACCGAACGGCTCGGTCACTCCGCGAGGCTCCACGCGCAGCGGAATGTTAATGCGTGAGCCGTTGCGCAGCATTTTTTGTGTACATGCGCCCGCCACGCCGGCGGCAAAGAACTTGTACCGTTTGAATTGTTGTCGGCAGTGTTGCAAAAGTCGCGAGGCATATTCCTCGGCGAAATGTTCCGGGTCGGCAAAACACTCCTCGCACTGGTCGGCTTTGGTAAAGATCAGCGCGACGGGTCGGTTCGACCAGCCTGTTTTCGGATTGCGACAAAGTTCCTGTAAATACGTCAGCAGCTTCATCGTGAAGTGATCCTGCTCCATCCCGCCCTCGCGCAGCTTGGCCGCGTCGATGAGAATTTGTACGCCGGTACATTTATTCAACAGCGCGCGAATGCCTTTGTAGGTATGCGGGTGATCGACTTCTTCGATGATCGCCTCGCCCGCCATGTCGGGCATGATCAGATCGATCGGCCGTTTTCTGGCCGACGAGCGCACCTGACAATGGACCCAGTTCCAACGATCGGGCTCGTTAGGTGTCTTCTCCGGGAATTCACAGCGAGACAGCGCCGCGATGACGGTCTGCTGCAGTGTGATCGAAAAGGCGCCGCGGGCGAGCACCGACAGATCGCCGCTCTGCCGCGACAACATGTCGATCAACATGCCCAGGTAGACGGTCTTGCCAACGCCGCTCGGCCCGATCGTGGCGATCATCGTTGCCGAGACGCCCTGGCTATTGGCCTGATGGGTCAGGGCCATCGGCGCCTGGCAATGTCGGCACAGCTCCGTATCGAAGGAGTTTCCTTCTTCACAGATGTAACAGGGCACCTGCACCGAATACTGTGCGAGGCGATACGACTCGAGGGGAATATCGATGTTCCGTGTCATGGGGCAACTCCTACGGCGACTTCGTCTTGTGTTTCGGTCAATGCACTGGGGGGAGCCCGGTCGAGCGGGCTTCGGGCCACGTCGCACGCACTGAGCGCGCAGCGAAAACCGATGTTGTATTTTCGCGACAGGGGATGCTCGCCGCTTTGAAAATCACAGGTAGCGTGGTTGTCGAAATAAGTGTCGAACGCACCGCCCCGCAAACTGACCAGCGTGTTTTCGCCGTCGCGCCTGCGACCGTCGTTATGTTCGTATTTGCTCGCGGTCCATTCCCACACATTGCCGATCAATTGATAGGCGCCGCCGACGCTGACGCCGTCCTCGAACTGCCCGACCGATACGATGCCGCCCTTGCCCGAACCCCACAGGTTGGCCTTGGTCCGATCCATCGAATCTCCCCAGGGATAGCGTCGCTGCAGACGATTCGTGTTGGAAAGCCGCACCGGCCAACTGCCGGCCTTGACCCATTCCGCGTCGGTCGGCAGCCGCTTGCCGGCCCAGCGCGCGTAGGCCGCCGCCTCGTAAGCGCCGACGCCGACCACCGGAAAATCGTGCTGACCATCTGCATACCGACCGTCAGCCCAATACTTCGGCCCTGGATGTCCCGTCGAATCGACAAAGTCGAGCACGGCGGGCCAAATCTCCGGATCCCACAGCGCCATCTGCGAGTAGCCTTCGCCGTCGACGAAGTACTGGTACTGGCGATTCGTCACCGGGTAGCGGTCGATGTACATCGTTTCGACCTGCACGACGTCACCGTGCTGATCGGCGTCGTCGTATGTGGCGGCAATTTCCATCGACTCGTCGAGCCGCCCCAACACGACCTCGCCTTCGGGCACCAGCGCCATGTGATCCTCATGCAACTCCAGGGCTCGGCTGAGTTGCTCTTCGTCGAGATTGTCGATCAGTTGTTCGCGCAGCAGCAGAGCAAAGCGGTCTTGATCGAGCATCTGCCGCACGAGGTCCGTGGGGTCGGTGGGCTGCTCAGCGGGCGGCGGCGGCGGATCGGCTTCTTGCACCGGCTCCACATCGATTTTTTCCGTCGGGCCAGATTTCTTGAACAGGCCCATCCCTTCGGCGATCCACCGCCACTTGCTTTTCGGATTTGATTCCATGGTGAACTTCTTTTTGGCGTTAAGTTTTGGTTGGCTTGCTTACTACGATTTGCTGCGCTGTTTCGCCCGACGCCGGGCGATGTCTCGCTGAATCATTTCAAACTGCGCCATGACCGATTCCAGGGCCGCATCTTCCCCCAGAGCCAGCTTCGTCGGGCGTTTCGCCTCGGGAGCGGGTTCCGCCGAATCGTCGACGACGGCCGGCCCAGGTGATGCCGCCGCCGCTGCTGCTGTGGCCGCCGCTGGCGAAGCCGGCGCGGGTGTCTCGGGCTGCTGAGTGTCTGCGGTGATCGGCTGCGCCGCGGTTGCCGGCTGGCGACTCTCGCTCGCGGATTGCCACTTTTTCCGCTCCAGCGATTCGGACAACTCGGCCGCCCGCCGCCGCACGCTTTCCAGTTCCGCTTCCAGCAGGGCCCGTTCCTGTTCCAACTCTCCGATGCGGTGCAGCAGCTCGGTTTTGGTATCGTCGTCGGCGGCCAGCTTCTCGCGCTCACGGGCCAATTCCGTGCGAGTGGCCGATAGTTCGGCGCGGGCGGCGGCCAAGTCGAGCGCCGTGGTGGCCATCTTCGCCAGTTGATGGTGGGCCGCGTCGCGTTCTTCCTGCAGCGTCACGCGTTCGGCACGCAATTGTTCCAGTTCTCGCTGGGCGCCTTCGTCCAATGCCGAGACATCGCTTTGCATCTTGGCGCGGCGGTCGTCAATCTCGATGCGCTCTCGCTGCAGGCGCACATCTTGATTGTGCAGATCGTGGCGCAATTGATCCAGCTCATCGAGCATTTCGCCGATGAATTGGTCCGCGTCTTCGTTGCTTGCATGAATGTCGGCAAGCGAACTGGTGACGGCGCCCCACTCGATATGGCTCAGCGCTGTGCTCATGGCAGACGAGTGATGAGACGAGTAATACGGTGGTGACTCTATGACACTTGGCCGCGCGAAACAGATCCGGACGCGCAATCCTCAGTTGAACTTTAGGTCAATTTGCGGCCCTCGGCAAACAGCGGTTGTGCGGCGCGTGTTGCGAAAACGCCACGCGGTGAAGAGCGTCAACATGGCTGGCCCCGATCTTGCTTACTTTGGGCGCAGCCAAGATGAGCCGCAAGGCGCTAGCCCGGATTATCCATCAGCCGCGGGGCGCTAGCCCCCGGTTCTTGCCGCAATCTGTACGAACCGGGGGCTAGCGCCCAATGCCATCTACTTTGGCACAAGTGGAGGGGGTAGTTTGTGTTTTTTGTCCTCTTTTTGATCGTCTGCCTGCCGCTGCGTTTTCATGAATTTGGTGCTCTTCGGTCGACGCGGATGCGCCCGG
>JADFKK010000173.1 GCA_022564995.1 Planctomycetota bacterium
GCTTTCTCGTTCGTTGCGGGAGGACGTTTTTATTGCGCCAGCGAAAAGTTTTTTGCAAAAAGTAGTGCGAGTTGCTCGGCCCTCAGCGACGCCGCGCTAAAAAACCTCGCCGAATGCCGGTTTACCGTGCCTCGCCGGCCCACATAACGGCTCGCGTTTGCAACAAAATCCAAACACAAGTACCTTGTCAATCAAACGAAACCCGTGATCGAAGCCGCTTCAAACACGCCCACGTTATTTATGCGTAGGCTCTGAAGTTCTGAAAGCCCCGGAGGGGCGACATCGGATGACGTCGCACTGTGTGTCGCCCCTCCGGGGCTTTACGCTGGATCATCGACATTATCCCTGGGGCTGACGCCCCAGGCTATTTGATGCCGTCCCTCCGGGACTAAGAATGCGCAGTTTCAAAAAGCGTAAGCGAGGGGGATTACAACCGCACGCGAAGAGTTTGACGCCCAGCGAGGGATTACCGGTGGCCTAACGGCCTCCGCTCGCAGAGCATCGTTTCGTGAGACATTTATTTCTCGATCGATGCTCACGGAAAAGAAATAACGCCGATCCGCTTTGTGCAGGCCGAACAAAGAACCCAACGGGAAGAACCGCATGAGCAATGTACGAAACTTCGGCGCCACGGGCGACGGGCGGACCGACGATACCGCGGCGATTCTGCACGCGATTAAGGACGGCGACGGGACGCTGGAGTTTCCGCGCGGGGATTACCTCATTACGCGGACGATCGAGGTGCCGCTCGAAAAGGTCGGGCGGACGGCGGTGGTTGGATCTGGCGGGGTGGCCAAGCTGGTGATGAAAGGCCCGGGGCCGGCGCTGCGAATTATCGGCACGCACGCCGGCACGGCCGACCCGGCGAGTTTCAAGCCGACCGTCTGGCGGGCGCAGCGCAGCCCGACGCTGCTGAACATTGAGATCGAGGGTGGCCATGCCGAGGCCGACGGCGTTGAGCTGATCGGCACGATGCAGGCGCTGCTGGAGGGCGTCGGGCTGCACCGGCTAAGGCACGGCGTGATGCTCTCGAAGCGCAACCGCAACGTGCTCATCTCGCACTGTCAGATTTACCACAACACGGGCGTCGGCGTGCTCTTGGACGGCGTGAACCTGCACCAGATCAACATCATCGGCAATCACATCAGCTACTGCCGGCTGGGCGGCATTCGCATCCAACGCAGCCAGATTCGCAATTTGCAAATCACCGGTAACGACATCGAATACAACAACAACCGCAGCCACCGCATCAAGGACGAGCCGACCGCCGAGATTTACATCGACACGACCGCCGAGGGGGCGAGCGTGAACGAAGTGACCATCGGATCGAACACGATTCAGGCGACGCCTTCGCCCGGCGGCGCGAACATCCGCATCATCGACAAGCCCGGCCGCGACCGCCCGCCGGGATTGTACGCGATCAGCGGAAACATTATCGGCAGCCAAACCAACAACGTGCATCTAACCGGCTGCTACGGTGTCTCGCTGTCGGGCAATTCGATCTATTCGTGCGTGCGCCGAAACTTGTTGCTGGAAAACTGCCGGCAGATCACCATCGGCTCGAACCATTTTCGCCGCCACACACCGGCGATGGGCACGGGCGTGCGACTGGTCGATTCGACCGACTGCGTCTTGAGCGGCTGTCAGATGCTCGACGAGGCGGCCGAGGGTCAGAGGAGCGGCGCGTCGCTGCTGGAATTGACCGGCTGCCGAAGAATCACCGTGGCCGGCTGCCAAATGACGGGCGGCGTGCCGTATGGCATCGACGTGGCCGATTGCAGCGATGTTTCGATCACCGGATGCACGATCACCGAAGCAAGAGAAAAGCCAAAGGCGACCGCCATGCTTCGCTGGCGCGGGCGCGGCAGCGGGAATCTGCTGGCGTCCAACCGTATCGGCCGGGGAACAGAGGGGGCGACTGTTATTGATGCGAGGTCGGGCGTCGTGGCAAGAGGCAATTTGATCGATGAGAAGTCTTGAGAATCGGCTCAATCATAACTTTCCCGGCAAGCAACATCCGGCGAGCGTCGGCCGTTAGTGTATCACCCCCCGAGCTAACGCTCGGGGCTCGCCTCTTCGCTAACGTGCCGTGCCGATCATCAATAGGCCGCCGCCGTCGGACTCCGGTGGGACGAAGGTCAGATCGACGCTTTCGCCGGGAAGCAGTTGGCCGACGAAATCGTGGGGAATCTCGATTCGCACGGGATATCCCCACTCGGCCACCGTGGGATTTCGGAGGTGTTCGGGCGGGACCGATTCGAACGTCGCGCCGACCTGCACGACCCGGCCATGGCTGACCCTGGGCGGTCGGGTTCGCAATCGCACGTCGACCACGTCGCCAACTTCAGGACGATAATGAGGGCCTTGCCGCACGTAGGCGGTGATATACTCGGCCTTCTCCGCGGAGACCAGGTAGATCAATTCGCCGGGCTCGACGGTTTGGCCGGGCCATTTTAAGACCTGGGTAATTTTGCCGTCGAAAGGTGCCGCGATTTTGTAGGACTGTTTCTGTTGTTCCAGCTGCTCGATCAGTTTCTCTTGGACGACGACGGCCTGTTTGAACGGGGCGAGCGCCGCGTCACGGTCGGCCTGAGCGAGCACGGGCGGCTCAGTTTTTTCCCCGTCAAGCAATGCAAGTGACTCGCCCACCGCTTTTATCTGGACCTTCAGGGCGGCGAAGGTATTTTGACCTTCCTTGATTTCTACTTCCAGGGCCTTTGCCTGCAGCCGAAACGATTCGACGGTCAACCCTCTTTTGCGGAGTTCTTTTCGATCGACATCATCGGGTAGTTCCGGAAGGAGTTTCTCAAGGTCGTCCGCTTTATTTTCAATCACCAGTTTATTAGCCTGGGCGACCTTCCCTGCCGCTTCGAGGTCGAGGATGCGCCGGTTCAGGCTTTGCATATCCTGTTTCAGCCGACTCTTCTCGACCCATCTGTCGAATTGCAATCGCCAAATCCCTTTTGACTTTGCGTCGTTCGAGACCCTTGTCTCTTCCTCGATCCGCGTGATCTCTGTGCGGCGGCGTGCTAACTCAGCGACGGCCACATCGATTTGTTTTTCGAGCAGCGACGTATCGAACATCACGATCACATCGCCCTTTTTCACGACCGAATTGAGATCGAGCTGTGCGAGTTGGCCCCCTGGCAGCGGCAGCATCTCTGCCGCAACGCCTGCCGCGATGGTGCCCCTCCTTGCTGTGACGCGTCCCGACAGCCCCGATGGCCCGGCGTGCTGTTGCCAGAGCCACGCCGTGGCGGCGACCGTGAGGCCGAACACCACGTAGGGCAGACAAACGTAGCGGAATTGCCGCCAACGCTGCTTGAGGGGAGTTCGAATGTTTCTGGGCGCGCGGGCCATCGATTACATCTCCGACTCATCTTCGCGGTGATACAGCGAAACTTGATCAATGACCTGGGTGCCTTCCAACTCCGAGACCAACTCGCGGCTCAGCGCCGGGTTACGAAGCAGCAGCCGGTAGGATAAATCGTGTCGATCGTCGAGGTGTCGCTGGCTGGCCATCTGCACTCGCCCGCTGTGTCGCTTGAGGATTTGCTTGAGCAGTCGAAGGTTCTCTTCGCCGTCGAGCACGTTGAGCGACAGCACGACGTCGAAGCGGTGCCGGGCGCCGAACGAACTGAGCCGCAGATAGAGATACACCAGGCCGACACAGACCGCCCCGGTTACGGCCGTGCTAAAGAGCATCGTGCCGACCGCCATGCCCTGGACAATCGCCCAGAGGATGAAGGTTGTGTCGCGGGTGTCCTTTAAGACGTTGCGAAAGCGAACCACGGCGAACACGGCCAGCAGACCGAATGCCGTGACGATGTTGTTCACCATCAGCAGCATAATCAGCGAGACGATCACCGGCAGAATCACCAGCGAGGCGGTGAATGACTGTGAATAGGACAAGCCGGTGTGGGTCCAGACGTAGACCCAGGCGATGACGTGCCCCAGCGCGAAGGAGAGCAACAGCACCAACAGGGCCGTCTCCAGACCGCCGTTGAGCGAAGGTTGGTTGCCGTTAAGGAACCCCTCGGAAAAATTGTTCAGGCCCCAATTCATGCCGCTATATCATTTCTGTTCTGAGAGCGTTCATCAGCGGGATTGGCGAGCCGAGCGTGTGTTTGTGGATTTCATTCACGCAACCGACGTATTTGGGCATTGAGCCGAGGTCGAGGTTGAAATGCGCCACCATATCATTCATCCAATTGGGAAAGCGGTCCGTGTACTTCAACTCCAACACGAGCGGCTCGCTCAGATCGCTGGCCCTCACTCGACCGTTGGTCCTCACCACGTCGCAAATATCGATAGGGCGGATCACTTCCGGCATATTGATCGTGCCCTGAAACGGCCGCGCCTTGATCGCCCGATCAAACGTCACACGCACATCGTTGCTGGCCATCGAAACATATGCTTCGCGAAGATACGACACGAAGACCGTGCCGACGGCTCCGATCGACTCCTGCAACTCAAAAAAACGCCGCAGCGCTCCGAGTGCCTTGCCGTCGCGAGGACGCACCAAATCGCTGGCCACGGGAAAACGTTTGGTCAATAACAAATCGTCGGCGACCTCGCGACGCACCATCGCACGTTGTTTCTGAATGATTTTGTTGACCCGCTGCTTGACTTCAAAAAACACGGGGCTTTCGGGCTTCTCGTCGTAAAAACGAATTCTCAATTTGTATCGATTTTTTTCCCCTTGGAGCGTCGCATGGCAGAGATCCAAGCCGGGGTTATCGATGTAAAGGCTGTTGACGTAATACGAATTGCTCAACTCGGGATTATTGAACTCATCGTCGACCAAATAGCTCCGCACGAAATCACCGATGGGCGGCGCAAGCTGCTCGTCGATGATGTACTTATTTTCAATACGCTGAGTTTGTAGTTTGTCCGCCATGCTTCGTGCGCTCCCTGCAACCCCGCGGCTGCGCCAGTTCGACACAGCGCAACACGGCACTTCGCGCCGACGCGAGCCTGAGTAGGTGATTCCGTGTAAGGAATTATTTTATTGCGCGAAACACAACGATGGGATCAACTCGCAACAGCAACCTACAACTGGCCGGCGTATCGAATGTCGCCGCGGTTTATTTTGAATCTCTGGAATCGAACGACTCCGCACCAACCAAGTATTTTCCGTTGAGGCCACCGAATTGACAATGGCCACCGCCATGAAAATGCGACGCAGAAACGGAATCGTCCTCAACTCAAACATCCTGCCGGCTCAGCCGACAGAGGATTCTAAGCCCCTATCCTAACATCCCTTACAGCGTAATTCAACGATTCATTTGGCAAAATCGGCAAAATTGCCACGTTCAAGGGGGCAGCGGTTCATGCGGAGGCAATTCGGCTTCGACCAGCTGGCCAGAATCGCACGCCTTTATCTTGCGACACGCGTCAGCTGTTTGTCCGGCTGGATTCGATAACCACGTCCGGTATGAGGGTTTCCAACGCCAGATCGGCCGCCTCGGCCAGCCGTCGTCGACCCACGCTGGCGATTCGAGCGTCCCTCCGGGCGTCGATTCGGAGCCGACCATGCCCCGCCGCCCGATATCGATATCTCGTCGCTCGCTGGCGCGAAAACACCGATTCTCGGCCGAGCCGGTCGAAAACGCTGCGCACGGCCGCTCGTCTGGCCGCTCGTCTGGCCGACGATCGACGTTCGTTCGGCCGAAAAAAGACGCCCACGGGTTGCGAGTCGGCCTCGATGGGTGGGCTTTCGGCGGCGACGGCAAATTGCAGACCCGCCAGCGGAGAGGGACCGCCGCCCGCTTGGTTGAGAAGGATCAGGCCGCCGATGCCCGCACTTAGATTCGCCCGCACGATGGCACGATCTACCCCGTCGACCAGTCCGTCGCGGTTGAAGTCGAAGGGAAAGTCGATCGGCGCCGGGCTGAAGAAGCTGCGAGAGTTGCTCCGCGTGGCGGCGCGATCGGCCTGATCGACCAGCACCAAGTCAGGCTGATTTCCCAAACCCGTGTCGCCGACGACGTTGCCGACATAGAACACGTCCGGCTCGGTGAGCCCGGTGTCGATCGTGGCACGGAGGGTAATCTGCAGCCAAGTGTTTGCGATCGCCCCGTCCGGCCAGGTGACGACAATGCGGTCGGAGCCGTTGATGCCGGCGCCTTCTCGCACGGTCACGCGGCTGGGCGGAGGCGCCAGCGGCCACGTGTCGGGATCGTTGGTGTTGCCGACGCGGAATACGAATTGCCGAGCGTTGACGTCGTCGGCGTCGGCCAAATTCTGCACGTCGACCATGATGCCGTTGATCCCGCTAACGAAACTCGTGTAGTTGGCAAGTTCGGCCGGCTCGTCATTCAGCAAAGGCTGCTTGTCCGGCGCAATCGCCGAGTCGTCGGCGGCGTTGATCGCGGGATCATAGCCGTCGAAACGAGAATTGTTGTAAAAGATGTGGCGGGCAACGACGCGGACCGCGTTGCTGTCGAGAAGTTCCAGCACGTATTCTCCCTGGCCCGAGACCGACTCGACCAGGATGGTATAGGTGCCGGCCTGATCGGCGCGGAAGTCCAACAGCGCGCCGCGTCCGCCCGCCGAATTGTCGTCGGCGGCCACTTCGACCTGATTGCTATCCAGCAGACGCAGCCGCGGGTCGAGCGTATTTTCGGGCGTGCTCGGCGCGGTGCCCAACAGGGGTCTTGCGGCGATGGTCAGTGCCTGGCCGGCTTCGAGCACGACGTCGAATGCGTCGATTCCTGCTTCAGCCAAAAAACCGAGGGCCGTGATCCCCGGCTGGAGAGTCCGTAGAGAATCGCTCCCGCGGTCGTTCGGCTCAGACTCGAAAAGGCCGCCGGTGGTGACGACGATGCCGTACTGACCGGCCGGCACACTCGATGCAAGCTGCAACGTGTAAACACCGCCCGCTGGCACGGTAAAGCCGAGAATCGCCAGATCGTAATTGTCAGCGGGCACGCCGAGCGGATCGACCGTGGCGGTTGCCAAGACGGTGGCCCCGTCGACGTCGAGCAGTTCAAGCAGGTCGCCGCTATAGTCAGCTCCGCGCTGCCCCGCCAGAACGACGTCGATCGAGCGGCCGACCAGGCCGGTCAGATCGAGGGTATAGCTGTCGACGGTGCGCCGCGCCGCTTCGCTGACGGTTCCGATGAGGATGGCGTCCATGCCCAGGTCGCTGCTGTTATTGCTGCCCTGATGGACTTCGACCGCCAGGACGTTTCGCCCCACACGCAAATTGCCGGGATCGACGCTGAAGGGCAGATAGGCCGTCTCAGGATTGGCGTCATTGATGGCAACCATGTCGAAGGCGGCTCCATCGGCCAGATTGCTCAGCGCGATCCGCTCACCGTTGAGATATACGGCGGCTCCGTCGTCGCGAAGCAGCTCCAGCGAGAGACTCTCGTAAATCGACGGATCGGGCACGTCGAATTCTCGCCGGAAATAGGTCGTTATGTATCGGGCGCCCTGAGGGCCGCTGTCGACGGTCGTGGCAATGGGCAACACTTCGCCGCCACCAAAGCCGCCGCCGAGCTGTCCAAATCCGAGGATTGAAGGCCCCTCTTTCCAGTCGATGTCGTCGAAATCGAGTTCTCTCCAGGCCGTTCCCTGATCTGAGTTATCGTCGAGATACTTCCACTCTGAGCCGGTCGTCGCAAAGATCGTCTCCGACCCTGTTGCGGAACTGGTGCCCAGCACGGCCAGCCGCCCGGGGCCTACGCCGGTGGCCGAGGCGTCGATACTCAGCGAACTCGTCTCGCTCGAATCTTCCAGTTCGACGACGACGTTACGGTACACGTCCAGCGTGTATCCGGTGCCGGCCACATCGCCGCCGATGCGAAGAGTCTTGGTGCCGGTGGTCGTCACAATCGTTGCCGGCAACACGACCGGCTGCCCGGCGCCAGGCGCGGAAATCACTCCGCCGGCCTCGCCGACCAACTCGACCGTTAGAATCACGCCCGGATCGATCGGAGTGACCGTGGCCATGACGACCTCGCCGGCCTCGACGAAAAACGTGTGATCGTCGCGGTCGGTCGAGGTGTTTACGATGCCGGAATTGCCGCTGCTGGCGAAAATCAGGCTGCCCAGAGGTTGCAGCCGCTCGAAGGGACGCAGCGGCAGCTCGTCATTATCAAGGCTGAATTGCAGCACGAAATCGCCGCCCGGCTGACCGTCGCCCGTCGGAAACGCGCCCGCTTCGCCATCCAGATCGTTACCCGCCAGATCCTCGATCGCGCGGTTTCCGCTGGGCAGCCGAAGCGTGTAAATATCTTCGGGCAAGTCGTCGAATTCGAGCGTGAGCGTCGAGGTCGTCAACTCCGAGGCATATTGCACACGATCGGCAACGTAGCTGCGACGGGTCACCTCGCCGAACAGCACCGCGCCCAGCGATTGAAGCGGGAGCGGATTGAGTTGATCGTCGAACGTGAGACCAATCGAGAGTGAGCCCGCTGGCAGCACGCTTCCCTCTTCGATCGACGCGGAAATAATTCTCGGCCCGGTGCTGTCGATCGTCAGTTCCGTGTGGTAGGCCCGATTCGCTTGACCGCGGATGTCGCTGATCGCCGCGGCGGCGATAACCACTTCGTGCGTGGCATCTTCGAGCGCCGGCAGGTCGAAACGCAACGTGTTGCCGTCGATGACCGATACGCCAGTCGCGGCGACCCCGCCGACGGTTAGCACGGCGGGGTCGAGGGCGTCGGGCCGGAGAATGGGGAAAGAGAAATCGATCGTGATCTCCGACGGCGCTCGCCGCAAGAGAGCGCCGGCGGGCGGATCGCTCGAAGTGACTCGCAGCGGTGCCACCGAGCCCGTCGCGCCGTCGATCTTGAGCACGTAATCGCCGCTCGTCTCAGCAGCGCCAAACACCCGCACGCGGTACAGACCGCTGGCGGTGGCAGTGTGCTCAAGCTGTGCGTTATGGCCATCGGCTGCGCTGTTATCGTCGCTGGCGACCAGGTTGCCGCTCGGGTCGAACAATTCGATCACCGGATCGAGGTTGTTCTCTGGCTGAAATGGTCCGTCGGCCGGCGTCGACGTTGCGATCACCAGCGAGTCGCCCTGTTGGACGGCCAGCGAATAGAAATCGCCGAGGGGATCCATGGCGCCGACCGCGCCCAGCGCACCGCCGACAAGCGAGATGTCTTGTGCCGTGGCGAAGTCGTCATTGGGCTCGATGTTGAACGCCGCGCCCCGCGTCACCAGCAGGGAATACGGAAACATCCGCGTGCTGCTGACGTGCAGGAAATACGTTCCGGTTGCCGGGGCCACAAAGCTGTCGATTGAATGCGTCAGACCGTCGCCAGCGACGGTGCTGCGGGCCAACACCTCGCCGGCCGCGTCCATCAGAGCCAGCGGTGCCTGGCCCGCGCCGTCCTGGAAGGTCGCCAAAACCAACGAGGCCACCTCGTCCCGTTCGAGAGAAAATCGATAAAAGTCCGACTTGGGTGGGCCGCCCCCGCCCTGAACGCGGACCGTCACATCGTCGAACCGGGCCTCAACGGTCTCATTTCTACTCGTCGATTTGTTGTTGTAGACTCCCAGCTTGAGCTCGTGCTCGCCGGCGGACAAGTCGACGGTGAATTCGGCAAACAACCAACCGCTATTGTCGTTGCCGTCATTGCCGGCAGTGTGAATCAGGCTGTCGTTTTGATCGGTGCCGAGCCGCACGCCGTCGAGTTCGAGAATCACTTCACCGAATTCATCCGCGTCCAAGGGCTGGCCCAGGACCAAGCGATACCAAAGGGCCACTTCAACACTTGCGTCTTCCGCCAGATCGAACGATCGTAGCCACGCACCCGAGGCCGGATCTCTGGGAAGACCACCGAAGAATCCGCCGCCCCGGGGCAAGAACACTTGTAGCGCGCCGCCGTCGAAGCCGCCGTTTGCTTCGCGGCTACCGGTGGCGCGCTCTGGATTGCTGGTGCCGTTGAAGGCATCATCGACGTAGCGGAACCCCTCGGTGCTGTCGTTGAATCCGGAATCGATCACCGTGTCGGGTAGCGCGGCGTTGGCCGTACCAAAGACGACGGCCCGCTGCATCGTGCCGGCCGGATCGAGGTCGGCAAAACCGGCGTCGATGTCCTCGGCGTCGGCCATCTGGTCATTCGTGGAAGCGAGAAATTCCTCATTCTCGGCGAGTCCATTGACGATTGCCTGCAGCAAAAAATCGCCCGTCGAATCATCAACCCCGCCGACCACCACGGTGTAGGCGCCGGCCTGGTCGATGTCGATCGGCGGCGTGATTAGACTTTCTCCCGCGGTCGCCGCCTCGAACGACTGAGGCTCGCCGCCCGGCCCAATCAACTGCAGCGTCGGCTGTAACGTCTCGCTTGTTGGCACGAGCAGCAGCGAGACGAATTGCGATGAGTCCAACTCCAGCAAGAATTGCTGCGTTGCTCCAGCCGTCGCGATCTGCCCGGCGATACCCTGGCCGTACAGCAAACTACCGGGCGGCGGAGCAGCGAACAGCGGCCTGGAAAAGCTGGTGGCAAACGCGGCGATCGGCTCTCCGGCGAGGTCTTCGATCAGCCCGGCGTCGATCGACATGTTGATGCTGCCCGCCAGAATCGACAGTTGTGGCACCCTGAAAATGACGCGCTGCCCATCGACGATCGAAAAGCCCCGCGCCGTCTGACCGTTGATTTTCAGGTCGCTTGAATGTAGCGAGGCCAGGGAAACGGAGCGATTGAAGTCGACCGTCAGTTCGCCTGCCACCTCATCGAATGTTGTCTCGGCAACGGCGAACGCCGGCGGAGTGCCAGTGTGGCCTTCGACTCGCAGGATGTAGGCGCCGGTGGTGCCACCGGTCGTCCGCACGCGGATCGAATACTGCCCGTCCACGGTGTCGGAAAAGGAGATCTGATCGCCCGAGGCGACCGGCTGGCCAGCGGGGTCGAACAGTTGCAATTGCAGAGTCAACAGATTCACCGGCTCGCCCGCGCCGTCGCCGGGGGCAGAGGTGCTGATGTCGAGCACGTCGCCCTCAGTGACCGAGACGCGGTAAAAATCGCTGGTGAGTTCTCGCGAAGAAAATCCGCCCAACACAACACCGCTGCGGGTGATGTCTACGGCGTCCCCGGCAAGCGAATTATTCGGCTCGATTTCAAAGGCCGCATCGCGGGTCACCAGCAAGCTGTACTCGGCGCCGCCACCGGCGTTGACGCGCACGGTGTAGTCGGCGTCGGTCAAGCTGCCGAGCCCCTCGATTCGATGCGTGACGTTCGTGGCGTCCGTCGCGGGCAGGGCCACGCGCAGGCCGTCTTTGAGAAGTTCCATGTTGACGGCCGAAGTGCCCAACGCGTTGAGCGCGATCGTTGCGCTCTGTCCCGCGGCGAGATGGAACTGGTACGACTGCTGCCCGGTTTGGCCAAGGGCGGCAAGACGATCCGCGCCGCCGCCGAGCGAAATCGCGGTGTCCAACACGACCGGCGAGGCGGACGCAGGAGCGTAGGCCCCCAGAATCAACTCAATCTCGAACGAGCCGAAAGTGCCGCCCGTCTCGCCGACGAATATCTTGTAGGCGCCGGCGTCGTCGATCGGAGCGGCCTGCAAAACAGTCCGATCGCCGACCGCAGCCGCCTCGACCGGCAGGCCAATCAGCTCTCCGGCTGGTCCTTCCACGCGGATCGTCGGTCGCAGCGATGCCGCGGGCGAGAGCACCACGGCAATGGTTTGCCCCGCGTCCAGATCGATCGAGAACGTCTGGCTGTCGCCCGCTGAGACAATCGACCCCTGGGTATCGCGGCGATAGATCAAGCTGCCGGGCGGCGCGACCTCCTCCAGCGGAGTCGGAAAGCTGTCGTCGAGCGACACGAAAAACTCACGCGGAAGCATTTCGTTACCCGTGGCGTCGACGATCGACTGGCCCGCGGGACTCAGCGTGATGCGATAGACGCCGACGTCGAATTTGGACGAAATCGGGGTCAACCGAATTCGATCGGTCGCCGCGTCGTAGCTCAGATTGTAGTCAACACCGTCGATCAGCGGCGCGTCGTTGCGCGTTATAACAACGGTCCCGGACGTGACCGACGCATCGTCCACTTCGCGGTCGGTGAGCTGGAATTCAAACAGCGGCGTCGGGTTAAGCAGCAGTCGGTCGTCGGCCGGGTCTTGATCGAGCGGGCCGTTATCGACCGGCGAGATAATCTCCGCGGTCGGAGCCACATCGTCCGGCCGCAGAAACCCAATCGACAGCTTGGGCCGCAGCCACGGATCGGTGGCCTCGCTAGACGACAGCGACAAGGCATCGCCATTGTCGTCGCCGACCAGCAGGAAGCCATGATTGGTCGATGGATCGAGAACCCACGACTGCACAACGTCGACGCCGGCCTGATTCAACGTCATCGTGAAACGGCCCGTCGTGGATGGGTTGACCGTGCCCAGCACGGTCGTGCCACGATCGTCCACGCCTGCCGCGCCCGGCTCCTGCCAAGCGTCATCGTCGGTAGCGCGGTTGAACGAAGCATCGCCTTCAGACCAGTCTCGCCGCAATTCAAACAATTGGTAACCGCTGCCGCTGGTGGCGTCGGTCACGTCGAAGGTGAGAGACACGGCCTGGATTGGACTGTTGGAGGGTACGGCGGACAGATCGCCCCATTGCAGAACGGCGAGGGCGTCTTCTCCCGCCGCGCCGTCATCGCCGCTTACCGTCAGCAATTCGGAACTACCGAAGTTTGCCGTGGGGGCCGTCTGTTGAAGCAGCGTGTCTTGGGCCTTGTCGTAGGCCGGCGTCGGCACAACCCCCTGTTGGAATTCGGCCACGGTCGCGATGTCCGAAGAAAAGTCGCGGGGGTAATAATCGATCGGTGCGTCGGGTCGGTTTTCGCGCTCGCCCAAGGTGAAATAGCCGGCGCCCTCGGCGTCGAACGAAAGCCCCTCGCCTTTGGGCATTTCCTCGTAGGGCAGCAGTTCAGGGATGACTCCGACCAGGGCCTCGGCCAGGCTGATTCCGAGCGGACGATGAAACAGGGCGATCTCGTGGTAGTTCTTGAGGATGATCTCTCGGCCGGTCGGCGACACGTCGCCTCCGACGATGCCGCTGTTGCTGCCGTCGCCCGGCGGCTGATCGCCCCACAGCATGTTGCCGACGTACTCAAGTTCGGCCGTTAGATCGCCGGGGCCGGGCGCCGCCAACCGGTAGACGTGGTTGAACTCGGCCCGCTTGGTCACCAGCACCAGGTCACCCGTCCACGGATCGACCAGCAACGTCTCGTTGTCCCATGCTTCGTCCGGATAGGTGAGTGTGAAGGTGTCGACGACACCCAAGCTGGCCGATTGATCGCCGCCGTCTGGATCGACCACGGGCTCGGCAACACGGTAGATGCGAATGTTGGGATGAGGGTTGCCGGTTTGGGCCGAATTATTACCGGAGTCGGCAATGTAGAGGTATTGCACTCCCGGCACCGGGCCGGGGCCGATCGCGATGTCTTCCCAATCGCGATGCACCACATCGTCCAAGCCAAAGATGCCCAAGTGCTCGCCGCGGGAGTCCATGGCAAACACGCGACGCTGACCGCCCGAGTCGTTGTGAGCCCAGAGCACGCCGGGGCTTTGTCGGCTGGCGACCATTCCCGAAGCCTCGCCGAGCTCGTTGGCCTCGATGTTGCCGCGGCTTTCTCGCGGGAGAAACTCCGGCGCGATGAAGCGATTGAGCAAGTAGGCGTATGCCGCGCCGGCGTCGTCCGCCGCAACTCCTCCAAAACCGTCGCTGCCGGCCGAACCGATCACAAGCCGCTGGGCGCCCAGGGCCACCGCGGCTCCAAATCGATCGTCCGTCGCCCCGTCGTCCGCCGCCAGCTTGGCACGCAGATTCCAATCGGTGCCGCTACGATCGAACAGATACGCTGCGCCGGCGCCGTCGACGGCGTCCTTGTTGTGCATCGCGCCGACGAGAACCAGGGCGCCGGAACCGTCGATTCTGATGTCGACCGCGCTGCCGAATCGATCTCCTGCGCTGGCGTCGGGTGCCGATAGGGGCTGCTGCTGGCTCCAACTCCCCGCTTGTTCGACGAAGATGTAGGCCGATCCGGCGTTGTCGCTGCCCGTCGCACCGACGACGACCGTGCTGCCGCCGATGGCAACCGAGGCACCGAAGGCGTCGCCCGCGGCCGAATCGCTGGCCGCCAGCTTGCTGAGAAACGCCCAATCCGACTCGTTACGCTGAAATATATAGGCGGCGCCGGCAGCATCGCCCCCGTCGTCGTCGCCCGGAGCACCAACCACGATCCGATCGCCGGACAGATCAACGGCCGCGCCGAATCCGTCGCCCGCCAGCCCACCATCAGCCAGTAGCTTGTCCTGTTGGCTCCAAACGCTGTCGCTGCGCCCGAACACATACGCCGCGCCGACGTCCGTCGCAGCGGTGATCGCGCCCACCGCGACTACATCGCCGTCGATGGTTACCGATGATCCGAACGCATCGCCTGCGGCGCCGTCATCCGGCAGCAACTTGTCCTGGATGACCCACGAGCCGCCTTCGAGAACGAACACGTAAGCGGCGCCCGCGCCCGCGAGAGCGGCCGCGTCGTGACCGGCGGCGCCCACGATGATCGTCTCGCCGGAGATCGCCACCGAGCCGCCGAAACCGTCTCCCTCGCCGGGGTCGTTGGCCAACAGCCGCTCATGCTCTAGCCACGTGCTGCCGTCGAAGCGGTAAACGTAGGCCGCCCCGGCGTCGGCAAAGCCGTCATCACCGCCCGGCGAGCCGACCACCAAATAGTCGCCGTCAATCGCCACGCTCTCGCCCAGCAAGTCCGCCGCGGCGGCGTCCGCGGCCGTCAAGCGAAGCTCGCCCACGGCGCCAACCGCCAACAGACGACGTTCCTCCAGGGGTTCAAATCGCGGGCGGAACGCACCGGCCGCTCGTCTGGGGCGCCGCAGGCTGCGACGTTTTTTCATGCGAGCCGCTATTGTGGGTTGTCGGCCTTCCGCCATTGATGTCTCCAGGTGGTCATCCGCGCAAGGCGTGGATCGTAGAAGTCGATCTGGGAAAAAAGAGCCTGCCGTCAAACGAAGAGATCCATTCAAGTTCTCGACAAGGTGACAAACCCCACAATCGCCGCACGGTGTCGCTGCGCCGTATAACTTCTCGCAATATCAGCCCAATTCAGCGAAACCTCCGGTTATTACTGAACCCACCACCTCGGTCCACGAAATGGGGGAATTTTGACCAAATCCCTCGGCAAAATGTACCGGCGCAGCCACAAAAGAGCCACAAAAGCCACAAAGCCACAAAAGGAACAGGCATTAATTGTTGAGCCGACGAGTTAGTCAAAGGGCCCGAACCGGCCAACAAGTTCCCTGACTTCGTCCGCTACACGGTACAGCATTTGAAACGCTTGTGTCCTAGCCTGGGAAAGGTCAAGATCGCCGACATCCTCTGTCGGGCCGGACTGCATCTGGCGGCCAGCACCGTGGGGCGGATCGTCAAGGAGAAACCTGTGCCACAGCCGACTGGCGACGCTGCGGCTGAGGAAAGAACCAGCTCCACAGGCAAAGTCGTTGTGATGGCCGACCGGCCCAATCACGTCTGGCACGTCGATCTGACCACGGTCCCCATTTTTTCCAGATTCTGGGCGCCTGCGCTAGTCCAGCGATTTTTGTGGTCTTAGTTTTCGGCTGTGGGGTCAAAAAACATAAGCCGAACGCCAAAGTGTCAGCCGGCGCAGACTTCAAGTGGCGAGAACTCGCGCAGACAGGGTTGTGCCGTTTTGGTAGATTGCCCGATATGGGGGGATTGAACGGCTACGGTTACACTAAATGCAACCGCAAGCGGAAAAACGATCCGTTGGTGCGTGGCGCGATCCACCGGAAACCGGCCTAGTTAAGTAGGGCCGGATTCTCATCAACGCACCTTGGAGTCTTGGAATGTTCTCACTTTTCCGATCTCACCGCGCATGCCTCATCTCGCGAGTCTCTCATCGACGACTCCTCGCCGAGCCCCTGGAGCGTCGCGAGATGCTCTCGGTGTCGCTCGGCGGCGACGATCTCATGGCGACGACCGCCGAATTCGCAAACGAAACGGACGTCACTGCGCTGGTGATCGACGACCCTGAAGCACTGCTCCATGGCGACGCAGCAATCGATTTCAGTCCCTGGACTATCGAGTATGCGGAGATGGACCTCGACTTCGAGCGATCGCGTGTGGCGGTCGACGGCGACGTGATGGTGGTTGGTATGCCTTTGGACGACTCGCTGGCGGAAAACGCCGGCCTGGTGCATGTCTACCGTCACAGCGACGGAGCCTGGCGGAAAGATCCCACGTCGCTCATCTCACCGCGGGGCGAAGCCGACCGATTGTTCGGCAATCGCGTGGCCCTGAAGGGAGAGCGGCTGTTCGTTACGTCGGCGAGCACCGTCTACATATTTCGCGCCGGCCCGCTGGGCACCTGGCAGCTCGAAGCCGAATTGATTCCTAGCAGCGGTGGCGGGCTTGGGCAGATCGACACGGATGGTCGGCGTCTCATCGTAAGCACGTCCAGTTTTTCGGCGACTGTTTTCTCGCGCGACGGGGAAGTGTGGCGTGAAGAGGCCACGTTGTCGATTGCCGAGACGGTCGATGCCCCGTCGCAAAGTCCCTATTCGCTGGTGGCCATCGACGGTGATACGGCCGTCTTGAGGGCCGACGTCGAGGCGCTGCCCGAGGGCATGAAAGATCAGGTCCACGTGTTTGAGTTTGTCGAGGGAGTCTGGACGGAGCGACAGCAACTGGTCATCGGCGACCAGAACCACCACGAGGACGTGACGTCGGTGGCGATCGACGGGGACACCATCGCGATTGTGATTCAGTCCGACAGCGCCATCGACCTTTATCATCGCGGCGAGGACGGCTGGCAAAGGTCGACAAAACTGCGCGATCCCGGCCGCAGTTTTCTTGGTGCCGAGATTGTCTTGCACGGCGACATGCTGGTGCTGAGTCATTACTCGAACCGCTCGCCGACGTCCTCCACGTCGGGAGACGACATTCTCGGCGGCAGCATTACGGTCTTCAGACGCGATGGGGATGGCTGGCATGAAGAGGCCGTACTGGCGGCGCCCAACTCGCGACATCTCGACCGCTTCGGCGTCTCGATCGCCACCGACGGACAGACGATCGTCGTGACGTCCATGGCGGTGCTTGAACTGAACGACTGGGTCGGCCCTCCATCGGGCGTGTATGTGTTCGCGCCTCAGGAAGCCCCGATCCACGAGCCGCCGCCGGAAATCCCACCCGATGACCGACAAGACGAGGGCGAGCCGGGCATCGAGGACGTGGGCGTCCGGCCGTTGTACGCAATAGACAATAACTACGTGTTTCATGTTCCATTTACCGACGGCGAGTTGTCCGCTTCAGCAGCCTCCAGCACGCGAGTCGCTTTGTCCTGGAGCGACACCGACGCGGAAAGCGCGGAAAGCGGTTACCGCATTTACCAGTGGGACGGTCAGTTAGGGCGTGGCGTGCTCATCGCCACGTTGCCGCGCAGCAGCAGGTCGCACTCGGTCGAGAACCTAAATGCAAATCAATCGTATTTCTTTTCGGTCGAGGCATTCGGTGGTGGATCTTCCTGGTTGGGCTGGCAGACGGTTAGAACGCCGGACGCGCCGCTAACGCCGGGTTTGCCGAGGGGTGTGCCGCCCGTAATGTCGGAGCCATCAATCCTGGTGGCCGATTCGAGTTCTCAAATCACCGTGTCCTGGTCGTCCGCGGACGACGCCGATGGCTATCGCGTGTATCAATGGGACGGCGAGAAGGGCGTGCAAATTGCCTCGTTGCCGAGCGAAGTCACCACGCACACTGTGTCCGACTTGCCCGGGGGTAGTCGGCGATTTTTCACGGTCGAGGCGTTCAACAGCAAGGGCTCAACCTGGTCCTCCTGGCGTTCCGTGTCGACACTTGCGACCGACACGGGAATACATTTGCCGCAATTGCTTGTCACAAAAGGACAGGCATTTAATTGTTTTTAATTGTTAGCCTAAGTATGTCCCGAGCACACCTCTGCGGGTGGGCCGTCGGGCGAATCGTGCGGCCGATCCGGCGGCTGGGCTGACGTGGGACGGCGTCGGGCGAAGAAAACGCCCTCTTAGGATGTGCTCGGCGCATTCGCTGCTTTAGAGAGGCGAACCGTGTTGCGCCAGA
>JADFKK010000174.1 GCA_022564995.1 Planctomycetota bacterium
CACCCCGCACAGCACCACCGCCGGCTATCAACAAGTTGGACGCGAACTGGGCCTGGCCATCGAGCGGTATTTTCGCGGCGAGACGCGCGGGCGGATGGTGGGTGAATAACTGGCGGTGGCCGAAGTAACGTGGGCTAGCAGCAATACCGTTGAAATAGTCGGGGTCTGGTCCAATTTTCGGCGAGAGGACGTTTTTTTTCACAAGACGTTGGCCGAAAACTTGGACCTGACCCCCTCCGTCCACTTTTTCAACAGGCTGCTAGCGCTTCGGGCGCGACCAGCGGTCGCGGCTTTATGAAGCGGCTTTATGGAAGGGGTTTTTATGTCGGAGACAGTTCGCGAATTGCTCGGCTTGAATCAGCGTCTCCTGGACAGCATTGCCCGTGGCGACTGGGAAACTTACGTAGAGCTTTGCGATCCGGGCTTAACCGCCTTCGAGCCGGAGGCCCGCGGGCATCTGGTCGCGGGGATGGATTTTCACCGCTTCTATTTCGACCGCCAGCGGCCGACCGGCGAATCGAACACGACGATGGCGTCGCCGGAAGTTCGGCTGTTGGGCGACGAGGTGGCTCTGGTCACTTGCATTCGTCTGATTCAACACGACGGCCCCGACGGCCAGCCCCTCACCTCGCGGTTTGAAGAAACCCGCCTCTGGCAGCGCCAAGACGGCCGCTGGCAGCACGTCCATTTCCATCGCTCGGCGAATTCGTAAAAATCTGCCTCGCACGGTTTTGAATGGCTCGTTTAACGGCTAGCCGCAGGCGACGGTGTTTCTGAGCCATTCGTCCATTCAAAGCGCAGTCGCCTGCGGCTTGCCGTTAAACGAAAAACCGTCCCATTTTACCCATTTTACCAAAAACAGATTTTGATCTATAAGCACCTTTTGATATGATGGTTCTCGACGATACACATACCTGCCCCATGTCGGTCGCTTTCGGCCCTGTGGCATCGGCGTCTCGCCGGTGTTTCACGGGCGGGACGCCCGTGAAACCAAGGAATCGACGCCCGTGCCACCAAGGGATCTCCTGCCATGCTTACCCTCCTTGATCGAAAACTGACCCGCAATTGCCAGGGCTTCTCGCGCCGCGAGTTCTTGCGGATCGGTGGGCTGGGGCTGGGCGGGCTGACCCTGGGCGGGCTGCTTGCCTCGCAAGCCCAGTCGGCTGAATTGGGCAAGGCCCTGCGCGGCAAGTCGGTCGTGCTGCTGTTCCTGCAAGGCGGGCCGGCTCACATCGAGTTTTTCGATCCCAAGATGACCGCCCCGGTCGAAATCCGCAGCATCACCGGCGAAGTGAAAACCAAGACCCCGGGCATCACCTTCGGCGGCACGTTTCCCAAACTGGCCGCGATGACCGACAAGTTCTCGATCGTGCGGTCTTACGCTTCGCGCAACGCGGGCCACACGTATCTGTCGGTCACCAGCGGCGGCAATCCGCTCAAGGCGTCGATGAGTTCGCTGTATTCGCGGATCGTCGGCACGAACCATCCCGACACGGGCCTGCCCACCAACGCGCTGATTAAGCCCGAGGCGATCGAGGGCGATTTGAAGCTGAAGCGAAACTTCGAGACCGGCGCGCTGCCGACGCTGACCGATCCGGGCAGCCTGGGCAAATCGTTCCGAGCGTTCGACCCCAGCGGCGGCGGGCAGCTCAAAGATAACATGGAGATGAAGATCGCTCCCGAGCGGCTGGCCGATCGCCGCAGCCTGCTCTCGGGGCTCGATCGCTTGCGCCGCAACGTCGACGCCACGGGCATCATGGACGGGGCCGATAAGTTTCAGCAGCAGGCCTTCGAGGTGATCACTCGCGGGGCGGCCGAGGCCTTCGATCTGTCGAAGGAAGACCCCAAGACGGTGGCCCGCTACGATACGACCGGCATCTTCAAGTCGGCGGACATCAACCGCTGGTACGACATGAGCCGCTCGACGAACCTGCTGGGTCATCAGATGCTGCTGGCCCGCCGGCTCTGCGAGCGGGGCTGCGGGTTTGTGACCGTATCGGACTGCGGCTGGGACATGCACGCCAACAACAACAGCCCCAAGGGCATGACGGGCATCTATCCGCTGGGCCATCAGGTCGACCATGCCGTCAGTGCGTTTATCGAGGATATCCACGCCCGCGGCCTGGAAGACAAAATTCTGTTGGTGGTGACCGGCGAGATGGGCCGCACGCCGCGGATCAACAAGAACGGCGGACGCGATCATTACAGCGAATTGACCAGCCTGCTATTGGCCGGCGGCGGCTTGAAGATGGGCCAGGTCATCGGTCAGTCTGACCGCACCGCCTCGCACCCTGCGACCGAGCCTTACACGCCGAAAGAGTTGATGGCCACGATCATGCACACGCTGTTTGACGTCGGCCAGTTGCGTCTCGTGCAAGGCATTCCCGGCGACGTCGCGCGTGTGGTCACCGGCGGCGAGCCGATCGGGCCGTTGTTTTCATAAACATCTTCTTCCGTCGTGTGACCCAGGGAATCATAACCCGAAGCGTAAGCGAGGAAAGGCCGCGATCCGCTGCATTCCTCGCTTACGCTTTTTGAAGTTGCGCTTTTTTAGTCCCGGAGGGACGACATCGAATAGCCTGGGGCGCCAGCCCCAGGGATAACTTAATTCGACCACGATTTCCTGGGGCTCGCGCCCCAGGCTATTTGATGTCGCCGCTCCGCGGCTGATTTGCGCAACTTCAAAACTAACGCTTCGGGTTACTTTTCCAGGCAAGATGTCACCCTGCTTTACGCGAACGCTTCGCGCAATTGCTCGATGTACTTGGGGCACTCAACTCTCGGGTCGCCGGCTTCCTCGTATTCCAGCACGATGTAGCCGCGGTAGTTGGCGTCGCGCAGCAGCTTGGCGAGGCGCTTAAAGTCGCTGGGCTGCCGCGGTCCGCCGGCCGGCTTGATGACGACCTTGACCTGCACGTTGAGGGCATAGGGGGCGATCTTGGCCAGATCGGCGTAAACATCCGCTCCGTGAAAATTGCCCGTGTCGACGTTGACGCCGAACCACTGGCTCTTCACGTCGCGGATCAATCGGAGCATGCCGTCGACCGTGGTGGTCAAGCCGCCGTGATTTTCCAAGGCCAAGAACACCCCGTGCTTGCCGGCGTATTCGCAGCATTCTTCCATGCCCGCCACCGCCAGCTTGTGGGCCTCGGCCGGCGTCTGTCCGTCCTTGGGCCGGCCGGAAAAGATGCGGATCACCGGGGCGCCGAGCACCTCGGCGTGTTCGATCCATTTCTTCACCGACGCAATCTGCTGATCCCGCGCTTTGCCCGGCGGGTGACAAAAATCGTTACCCACGGCGGTGCCCGAGACGTCGAGCCCGAGGCGAAAGCAGTGCTGTTTGAGGTTCCGCAGAAACTCGTCGCTGACGTTCTTGGGAAAATAATACGACGTGAGCTCCGTGCCTTCGAGATTCATCTTCGCACAGTCGCTGACGAAATCGTGGAGCGTCAGCTTTCCGCTGGTCAATAGGCCGCGATAGCTATAGCCGGCCACGCTGAACTTGAACTTCGGCCCGCCGCTGCGGGTGATCGGCTCGATCGCCGTTGAAGTCGAGGTCAACATGGCTGCGGTCGCGGTGGCGGCTGCGCCCTGCAGCACGGTCCGCTGAAGAAATCGTCGTCGCGTGGTGGTCGGGTTGGTCATCGTCGTTGTCTCCGGCGAAAGAAGTGAGCGGGGGCAGTTCATTGTGTCGCGCCGCCGGCAGGATTTCAACATGTCGGCGAAACTTTCTGACGCACGTTGTGCCCGCAACATGGGCGGTAGCTGGATTCGCAAGAATTCAGCACTTTCCGTGCGGCCTGATTTCTTGCGAATTCAGCTACGCGCGAGATTCGGCCATCGCGCTCGCCGGCCCCCGGCGCAGCACCATGGCAACCGCCGCCTGCATGGCCTGCGGCGAAACGAACGCCAGGTTGGCCACCAGCATCATCAGGCAAAACGGCACCAGGCCGGTCAGCAGCGCCAATGATAGCCACATCACCACGGCCACCGACAGCATCAGCGGGCGGGCCAGCGGAATCCAGACGAACAGCCCGAAACTCAGCTCGAACAGCACGATGGCGTGGGTCCAAGCGTCGATCGTCTTTGGGTAGGCATACAGCCAGGTCAGGTCGATCAGCGCCGAGGGCGAGGTGTGGGTGAGCCAATAGACCGCTTCGCCATCCCACCAAGCCTCGTTCGCGAGTTTTGACAGCACCATGACGGCGTAAATCGCGGCCAGGTGAACCTGGATCAGCCGCGTGGCGACCTGGGCCGACATGGTTGGCGCCGGCCCCTCTTCCGGTCGCGTTGCCGCGGCGTGGTCTTCGTTTTTTTCTTTGAGCAGCTTGCGACGAACGAGCCATCGATCAACCGACAAGTGTGCGCCGGTCGGGCCAAGGCACAGATAACACATCACCATGGTCAGAATCGGCTCGACTTCGGCGGTCAGCACGACACCGCGATGGATCGTCGCCAGGACGACCACCAGCGCAAGCAGACTCGTCAGGCGAGAAAACAAGCCAACCGTGAACATCACGAGAACGACCGCCCCGATGGCGTGCGCCGCTTGCAAATCGTCCGACGTGCGGCACAGCGTCAAATAGCTGAAGACGTAACGCGGGGTGCTGCTTTGGGGATCGCTGCTGAGTTGGCGAATCGTTTCGACGGGGAGCATTCCCTCAGGGCCAAAGTAAGTCACCAGGTCGGGTAGCAGCGTCAGGTGCAGCCAGAGGGCCATCAGCCCGGTGAGGATGCGCAGCACAGCAAGCGACATGGCGCCGGATGGCGTAAACCAGAACCGGTTCCAGCCTTCGCCGGAGCGCCGCGTGAGCGTGTCGAAATAGTTGCGTGTCGATTCGATCATCGGTATCTAGGTGCCGTTGGAAGAAGATCGGCTGCCGGCGGGCGGCTCCGACTCGGTCGTCTCGGCGTTCGACTTGCCCGCGGGCACCGCTTGCGACTCACGTCCCGGCAAGACGATGGGATTATAATTGACCTCGCCGAGAATTATCATCAGCTTTCCATGCTGCATGATTTCAAATTGCTCGTCGTGAAGCGGCGCCGGCATGAAGCCGCTTTGCTGCGTGTTCTCGCGCAGCTTCGGGCGGCGGCAAACGATCGTGGCCCGCTGGACTTCGTGTTGGGCCATTACGGCGGCGCCGATCGAAGTCGACAAGATCGCCGCGGTCTCTTCGCTCTGGGCAAAGCGGGCATACATGCTGAGCAGCGCCTGCTCGCGCCGCGCCCTCGGTCCCCAGGATCGATCCGGGTTGGGCAGCACCACTTTCGCATCGGCGGTTTCGCCTTGAACTTCGATTTCCAGTTCCACTGGAAAGTCCTGCGTTGTGGTCCGCGTCAGATAAAACCGGGCATCTGACCGACCGCCGGACGAAAGGTTGAGGTTCAACGGCTCGGCGTACAGCGAAAACAGGCTCAGCAGCCGGCTCTGTAAACTCGAAGGGCTGACGTAAGAGGAGAGTGCGACGAAGACGATCAGCAGGTGGATCACGAGCAATACGCTTACGACGCTTCGCGCCGCGTCGGAAGGCGGCGAGCCGGAATCGTCGGCGGGGCGTGATTTCAAAATTCGGGATTCTTTCACCATGTTCGTAGTTTAATTAAAACCAGCCGGCAAAGCGCAAAAAAAGAGCCGGACCCTTAGAAGAGGTCCGGCTCGAAGAATCGTCTTTTTGGACTGACACTAGGCCTTCTTGGCATCCTTCTTCGGAGGCGCCGGTGGGGCGTCACTCTTGGGCTTCGAGGGAGCGGCTTTGCCACAGCAGCGGGTGCGACCCGAGCTACGGGTGCGGCCACTGCAACGACTGCGCTTGGCGCGGCCACTGCAACGATCGCGCTTGGCACGGCCACTGCAACGATCTCTCTTGACGCGGCCACTGCAACGATCGCGCTTGGCGCGTCCGCAGCACTTGACCTTGTCGCCGTCACAGCCGCGGCCGGAGAAGCCAAGGTTCAACAACGAGGCAGACGCCTCACGCTCTCCGCCCATCAGGGAGATACCAACGATCGCGATGAACGTCGCGACCCCAAACATCAAAATTCGATTCATCCTAGACTCCTTCTAAAAAACGAAAGGTATGGTTCCCAAAAGTCTGGGGCCCTACCGATGTAGCCGCCGTAGCCAGTCGGTGAATCCCCCTGCTACGGCAGCCTCAAGCAGGGAAAGAATCGTAAAACTCACGTTCTTGGCCTCGCGAAACACCGGCCTGATCGCCGTATGGTAAAGTTTGCCGGTTGCGTAATCTAGGTGGGACAATGTGGGATAGGACGTTAAGGTAACATGGCTGAGAGGCTTGTCAACCGCCTAAGCCGAAATTTAGACAGTCTGGCCATAAACGACAGACTGGGGTATTTGAGGCGCCTGAAATGCGGTCGAGCCCCAGCTCGACGCGGAGGGTGTGCCTCAGAGCACGGTGCTGGCAGACGGGCCGTGAAGAAAGATCGGCGGCGGTTTGATGTAGCGCGCTAAGTCAATTTATCGTAAAGAGTTACGGAATTGATGTGCGAATCGGCAAGGCCTAGATCGGTATCTGCCCCAGCGGCGCACCGCTCACCGGCGTGGTGCCAACAGGGCACGCGCCTTCTGTAGATATTGCCGCATTCAGCGCCGTGGCTGAATCGGCTGATTTCCGTCGGGATCGGTCGGCCGACGAGCCTCTAAGGTCTGTTCGTCCGCGCGGCGACGGATCTCCGCCTCGGCCCGCTGTGTCATCCGGCGGACTTCCTCCAGATCCTCGAAGTTCAGCACCAGCCAGGGTTCATCCTTGAACAGCTCAAACGTGTAGCCGGCCACTCGCCAGCCGTTATCGTCGCGCCCTAAGACCCAAATAATCTCTTCGCTGTACTCTCCGTCCGCATCGTAGTCGGTGATCATGACCGGAAAATACGCGCCGGTCTTGGTTTCGTCGATGAATTCGACCTGGCCAAACTCGAACTGTGCCTGTTCGCTGAACGGCGGGTTTTCTGCCAACTTGATGTTGTGCTTCGATCGCTGCGCCTCGACGCGCGCGACCGAGGTGAGTAACTGCTCAACCGCCATCGTATCGCGCCGCTTTAGCGCCTGCAGGAAATGGCTCAGCCCCAACTGCGGCGTCGACGTATCGCCACCCTGGTAGACCGAAAGCTTCGCGATGTGCGACTCCAGTTCCGGCTTGGTCAGATCGTGAACGGAAGACGGACTGCTCGCATCGACCGGTTGCGGACGATCGGAATTGATCGCAGCAGGTTGGTTAGCATCAGGATTGCTGGCAAATGTGCCCGGCGTGGCGGACAGCCGCGCACCGACACGGCCCGTGACCGGTTGGTTCGGGATTGGCTTGGATTGGTCCGTGTTGTCGGCCGTTTCGGGCGTCTTCGTCTCGGAACACCCGGCGATCGCGCTGGCCAGAACCAACGTCGCCACGACCAACAGTCCGCTCAATCGCATCACATTCCACTCCTTTTCCTGGAAACTATACTGCTCGCCAAAACGAGCCACTCGTAACCCCGCGAGGTATAACGGCGGGAATCCTAGCCCGAATTATTCACGAACGTCGCCACATTTTCGCTAACTCGTTTCTGGTTTTCCCGTTGCGTCGATGACGCGAAAAACAGTCTGTCGATCAGCCGCGGGGCGTTAGCCCCCGGTTCCTATCGCGATCAGCACGAACCGGGGGCTAACGCCCCGCGGCTGATGAATAATCTGGCCAGCGGGGCGGGATGATGGCAAGAAGGCCACCTTGCGTCAAGACGGAATGCGATCAACAGCCCGATCGATGCTGGCGTTGCTGGCAGCGGCCACACTACGATGACTCGTCGTCGGTCTCGCTCTCCGGCAAATCGGGTGGCGAGGCGCCAGCGGACGAATCAGCGGGCGAATCAGCGGGCGTTTCGTCGGCGACGCCCAGGACGCCGTTGTCGTCCATTTTCAGGGGCGGCAGGCCGGCGCTCTGTTCTTCTTCGTCGAGGGCCACTTCGTCCATTTCCGTCGCGTCGACGTCGTAACGAAGCAGCAGATAGATGGCGCAGCCGGCGGTCCAGCCGTAGCTGTACACAAAGCCGGCGGCCAGGGCCCAGATGCAATTGCCCCACCAGCCGATCATCCTGGCGGCAAATCTGAACGAAGCGCTGGGTGCATCGGTATCGGAATCGATTTCTTCGTCGGTTGGCTCGACGAAGTCAACCAGGCTGATCATTCGCTCGCCGCCGGCTCCCCAACTGGCGGCCCAGGCGGTCAGATCGATGACGGCGCTGGCGAACAGCGACACGACGATCCAGCCCAAAACGCCCAACACCACCGCCACGATGACATACGCCAGGTAACGCAGCGGTCGCTGAAATACATACGCATAGGTGCGGCTCAGGGCGTCGAACGAGTCAGAGCTTTCGGTGCTGATCGAGGCCCACATCAGCGGCCATCCGAGGACCAGGCCCAACAGCAGGATCGTGAGGATCAGCCCGCCGAGAAACATGAGGGGCCAGAAGATGGCCACCATCGCGGCGCCGACTTCCAGCCGCATCAGCAGGGCCACCAGCAGCATGGGAATGCACACCAGCAACGCGCCGACGAGTACGAACAGCGGCGCCGCGCAATAGGCCAGATATTTTCGCCGCGTGTGCTGGATGACTTTCTTGTTGCTTAGTTGTTCATCGGCCGCCAGTTCCACACTGGCCAGCCGCGTGATCGCCCCGCCGAAGCCGCCCCAGACGGCGACCGCCCAAAGAAAACAGAGCAGCAGGTAGGTCGTCCGCGCGATGCCGGTCGGCGCTTTGTCTTCCGAACCGCCCGCCGCTTGCCCGTCGAGTGTGGCCATGTACAAGAAGCAGCGAATCTGCGCCAAGGGGGCCAATTCGCCCCGATAGCGACGCAACTCGTCAGCCGGCCGCTCCGTTCGATCGGCGTGTGAATCAACTCGCCATGTGAAGGCGGCCGGCCGGGCCCATTCCCACGGCCATTGGTTGTACAGGTCGACCAGCGCGCCCGGCTGGCCGTGTTCGGTCTGTTGTAGGTATCGATCGTCGCTGCCGGAGAACATCAGGCCGAACATGTTCCAGCCGAACGTCGTGAGCAGCATCGCCGCCACCGCCAGCAGCAACAGCCGGGGGCGAGTAGCAACGCGGAAGGCCCGCAGCAGAATCAGTCCGGGGCAAACATCGCGCCACTCGATGTGGCGAATCACAAGTCGATCGTCCGGCAAAGCGAATCCCTCCGAGTGTAAAGCAGAACAGAAACCGGCCCAACCGTCACCGCTTGCCGGGTTAGCCGCATTGGCCATTCGCGGCATTATACGACGATGGCGAAGCTCGGCAAGATTGACCCACTACCAGTCCTCTGCCCCGTCGCCAGACTCTTCGGGCCGTTCGATCTGCATCCCGTGGCCCTCGTCCAGCCAGCGGCCCAGGTCGATCTCGCGGCAGCGATGGCTACAAAACGGCATCGCCGCGCTGACCCGCGGGTCGAACGGGCGATCGCAAGTCGGACAATTCAGCGTGTCGCACTCAGTCATCATAAAGCCGCGCCCGTGGGTCGCGCCCGTGCTATTTCCAACTAACCACCGCCATTCTACCCAAACCCGCCCAACCGAAAACCCCACAACGCCCAATCGCTACTTCCGCTGCTGCATAAAGTAGAATGTCCCCTTTTTATTCGACGTGACGATGTCGAGCAGGCCGTCGCCGTTGACGTCGGCCACTTCGAAGGCGGTGCCGACGCCGCTGTTGTCGTCGATTTGGTGGCGGGTCCACACCGGGCGGCCTTTTTCTCGCTTTAGCTCGAACCAGTGCAAAACGGCCGGCTCGCCGCCGCCGGGGCCGTGGCCGCCGTGTGACCACCAGCGCTTGCCGGTGACGAAGTCGGGCAATCCGTCGCCGTTGATGTCGGCCAGCACGATCGAGTGGGTCTCGGAAAACGATTTGTCGATGAGGTGCGTCTTCCAGCCCAGGGCCGTCTTGTCTTGGGAAATCTGCTCGTGCCACCAGATGCCGAAGCCGTGGGCGCTGGAAGTCAGCACGTCGGCGTCGCCGTCACCGTCGAAATCGTAGACGATCATCTGGGCACACGCCGGCCCGAAGTTGACCGGGTGAAACTTCCAAGCTGTTTTCGTCCTCTCGGCCGGCGCTTCCCACCAACCTTGCGGAACCAACACATCGCGGCGTCCATCGCCGTTCAGGTCGCCGGCGCCGAGGCCGTGGGCAAACTTCGCCGTGCTCGGCGCCTTGGGAGCCGAGATGGCCGTGGTGGGCCAACGATTGCTGGGGTCGGCGGCGATTTTCGCAATGCCGATCTGGTTCAGCGGCGGAAAGGCGAAAAACAACTCCCGCCGCCCGTCTCCGTCGATGTCGCGGAAGTCGGGGCTTTCGTTATTGGTGACCGGCGTAATCAGGTTCCGCTTCCAAGGGCCGGCGCTCTTGCCGGGATTGGCGAACCACCAGGTCGGCGCGCCGGGAAAATCGACCACCAGCAAGTCGGGCCAGCCATCGCCGTTGAAATCCTCGGCGGCGTTCACGAACGACTTGCTGTATCCCTTGGGGTTAAACTCCTCGGCCTTCTCCAAAATGTTGTGTCGTTTCCAGTCGGGCGCCGAAAACCACACGCTGCCGGCGGCGATGTCGAGCTTGCCGTCGCGGTTGAAATCGCCGACGCAGACCCCCTCGCTACGAAACTTGTCGTCAAGCTGGTGTTTCTTGAAGCTAATTTTTCCGGCCACATTGCCAGTCGAAGCGACAAACGCTTTCGCCTTGGCGATCGGCGTTAATTTCAGCTTGCGAAACCGAACCTCCGTCGCGCCGCCCGAGTGTAACTGAAGCGCGAACACCCCGCGACGATCTCCCTTGGGGTCGACCAGATCGACGCACTTCTTGCCATTCAGCCACGTCTCGACAAACGGGCCGACCGCGCGGATTTCGTAGGTGTTCCACTCGCCGGGCTTCAGGTGTGCCTCGCCCGATTGTTTCCAGAGCAGCCCCCGGCCGTGCTCCTCGTACAGCTTGCCCCACCAGCCGACGCCGATGTCGGCCTGATAACCCTTGACGCTTCCGCCCGGCAGCGGCTGGCTGCGAAACTGCACACCGCTGTTACCGCGATTACCGACGAGCTTGACTTCCATCGACAAGTGAAAGTCATCGGCGGTCATCTCGCTGATCAAAAACTCGTTGCCTTTCAGGCCGCTCGTCTTGCCGACGATCTCCCCATTCTCGACCGACCACAAAGATTCGTTGCCGTGCCAGCCGGTTAGATCCTTGCCGTTGAACAAATTAGCGGCCGTGTCCTTGGTGGCCAGCATCGGCACCTGTCGGGCCGCGCCCAAATAGGCGACTAACGAACGGGCTTGCGTCCAGGTGAGCGGCTTGAGCAAATCGTCGGGCATCATCGACTGGGTGCTGAGCTTCCTCTCGTCGATTTCGTCCCGCGGGATGAGCACCAATTCGTTGGCGGTTTGCATGGTGATCGCCGCCTTGCCCTCGATCTTGACGATGCCGGTGACCACGCGGCCACTGGTGGTAATGACCACCGACGGCTGATACTCCTTGGCCATCACGGAACTGGGGTCGAGAACATTCGAGAGCAGATAGTCGAGGTTGGCCCGATTCGAGCCGGTCAGGTCGGGGCCGATCTTCGCGCCGGCGCCGAACAGCGTGTGACATTGCTGACAGGTTTTGGCGAACACGGCCCGGCCGAGCGAAAGATCGGCCGCGTGGGCGTGCGGCTTGGCGAGCCGGGCCTTGTAGTCGGCGATCAGTTGTTTGCGATCGGCTGAGGATTCCCGCACCGTGCCCCAGGCCTTGGTGAGCCGCGCGGTCAGTTTCGCGTCGCCCAGGTTTCGTAATTGCCGCACCAGATCAGCCGAGAGATCGGTCGCCGGAAGCTGTTTCTTCTCGATCGCGGTGAGCAGCGCCGCCGCATAAGTCGGCCGCGAAGAGAGCGTGGCCAGGGCGTCGCGGCGCTCGGCCAATGGCAGCAGGCGATAGACCGCGAGGATCGCTCCGGGCGTCTTGGCATCGTCGTAAGCGGCTAAGCCGCGAAGCGCGACGCCGCGCAGGGCTACGTCGCCGAGCAGCGATTGCAAAGAAGCCGGCAGCGCCGGATCTTTCACGCCCAGCAGCGAATCGATGGCCCGGCGTCGTGTACTCAGCGGTGCGTCCGCATCAGCGATAATCGCCCGCATCGTACGCCGCGCTCCCGCATCGCCAAAAGTCACCGCCAGCGACATCGCTTCGAGCCTCACGTCGGCACTCTCGTTCTTTGACACCGCGCCGTAAACCTTCGCCCAGCCCTCTGGGGCGCCGACCTGTCGCCGGCCTTCGAGCGCCTGATTGATTCCCCGCAGGAACGTCAGTCGGATTTCGTCGCTGTTCGCCTCACCGAGCCCTTCGACCAACAGGGCCAGCGCCTCACCGACGTCCGAGCCGCCGATCCGACGGATCATGAACGGCCGCAGCAGCGGAATGTTCTCGCCGGCAACCAGCGAAAAGGCCAGCGCCCGCCGCGCGTCGACCGCCGCCAGCGGCTCCGCGGCGTACCAATACATCAGCGGCAGATTGTGATCCTTCGCGTCTTCGGCGTGGCTGGTCAACCCCGCGAGAATCTCCCAGCGCTGCTCCGGCTTGATCCGCTGCAAGGCCGATGCGATGTACAGCCGCACGACCGGCGAAGCGTCTTCTCGGGCCATCGCGGCCAGTTTTGAAAGCAGTTTTGGCGAGGCTTCGCCGCGCTCCATCGCCAGTTGGATCGTCCAGGCCCGCACGTAGTGGTTGTCGCTGATGAGTAGTTTTTCGATCCGCTCGTCGGTCAGTCCGCCGGTGACGTGGAGCGCCCACAGGCCGCGCAGGCGGCGGGTTGGATCGGGGTGGGAGAGGGCTAATCCGGCAAGCGTTTTGTGGACGGATTTTCCGAGTTTGCCGGCGGCGGCGCGCTCTTGGAGGACGCGCCTCGCGTGGCGGACGTACCAATCGTTTTTGTTGAGCTGCATGGCGAGGAGCTGCTCGTCAGTCAGCTTCTTCAGGTCGACTTTGACCGGCTTCGCCCCGCCGTAGGAGACGCGGAAAATTCGCCCGTTGGTGCGGTCGTGGCCGGCCGGGTTACGATGATGACACTGATTGCGATCGTACCAGTCGATCATCCAGGCTTGCCCGTCGGGGCCGTAGCGAAGGTTGATGATCTGCGACGAGACATCGTCGGTCAGAATGAAGTCCGGGCCATGACCGCCGACGAAGCCCGATCCCCGCGGCGCGAGCGTGTCCATGTTGATCCGCGCGCCGTGGATGTTGTTCATGAAGATCTGGTTGCGATATTTGGCCGGCCAGCTTCCGCCCAGGTAGACCATCGCCCCGGCGTGTGCGTGTCCGCCGCCGAGCGCGTGACTGCTGTGCCGGTCCTGCTGGTTCCATTGATTGCCGGTGAAATGCCGGTGATCGGCGATCGTCTTGATGTCGTCGTAAGTGTGCGGATTGAAATGCACGCCGCCCTGACGTTGATATCTGCCGCCCTGCACCATGTGATACAGATGCGGAATCACACAGGCCGTCAGAATAGCCTGCCCGTGATCGTTGAAATCGACGCCCCAGGGATTGCTCGTACCGTGGGAAAACACGTCGAACTCGTGCCGCGTGGGATGATATCGCCAGACGGCGGCGTTCACACCCGTGCGCTGTTCCTTGGGCGTGCCGGGCTTGCCGACCAACGAGTGCGTGAACACGCCGTGACAGCCGTACAGCCAGCCGTCGGGGCCCCAAATAAACGTATTGAGCGTCTCGTGCGTGTCTTGCTGACCCCAGCCGTCGAGCAGCTTTACCGGCGGGCCATCCGGCTTGTCGTCGCCGTTAGCATCGGGAATGAACAACAGATACGGCGCCGCCCCGACCCACACGCCGCCGAAGCCGACTTCCAGGCCGCTGACCAGATTGAGCTTTTCGGCGAACACGGTCCGCTTGTCGAGCCGCCCGTCGAGATTGGTGTCTTCAAAGATCAAGATGCGGTCGCGGCCTTTTCCCTCCGGCGCGCGAATCGGGTATTCATACGCCTCGGCGATCCACACTCGGCCGCGATCGTCGATGGCCATGGCGATCGGCTGCATTACGTCGGGCTCGGCGGCGGCCACTTGGACCGAGAAGCCCGGCGGCAGCCGCATCGCCTTGGCGGCGGCCTCGGCGCTCAGGCCGTCGTACTTATAGATTTCTTGCGGCACGAGATTGGGCGGGGCCACCGGCTTGGGAAACTTTGGCCGCTTGGCATGCAGACGAAAGTCATCGAAGTTGATATGTCCCCAGCCGCCCGTGACGTTGTCGACGAGGCGAACGAAAATTTTCTTGCCGACCAACTTTTCCAGATTCACCACATGCGGAAACAATGTTTCCAGATCTTTTCCGCTGGCGGCGAAGAAGACCTTCTTGTTGGCCGCCTCGACCAGTTCAACCCGCGTCTCTTTGTGCCGCCCGCCGTTGAACAGGAAGCTGCACCAGGGCTGCGTCACCTTGAAAGCCGCCGAGGTGAGCGTCCCTCGCGGCGTGTCGCGCAAGAATTCATATCCGCCGATCCAATACTCACCCGTAAAATCGGCATGCTTGTCGGCGCCGAACGGACGCTTGGGATCGATTTTTCCCTGGTGGGGCTGTTGGTCGAACGCCTTGCCGGTGGCCGTCCAATCCTTGAGCGTGCCCGTCTCGAAGTCCAGATTCAACGCCTTGCCGTCTTCGCCCAACGGCAACGTGCCCCGCGGGCCAATCGGGATGTTGACCTGTTGTGGGTGTGAAGTGCCGACCAGCAGCACGGCGAATACCAATAGGCCCAAACCACAGGTCAAAGCGACACGACGTTTCATCTTCGTTCCTCGCAAATGGGGTGATTTCTCGTCCAGTTCGATCCTGCCTTGGATTCGTGTTTCTCATCAGCCGCTGGGCGTTAGCCCACGGTTCTTTGCGTCATATCTCCACACTCCACACTCCCCACGGAACCGGACGCTAGTACCACAAATTAGAAGTCCGTGCCCACTAGAACGAGTTCTTGCCTAGCTTGTGCTAGCTGCGACCCATTTTTACACGAAACAACATGGTTTTACACGAAACAACATGGTGTCGGACACCTAATCGTCGTCGGTAGCAAATGGCCGCCATCGGTCAACTGAAAATGGGTAAACCCGCGTCGATTTCGTCATGTCAAACTGGGTAAGTATCATCTTTAGTGGGCGTGGACTTGTAATTTGTGGTACTAGCGCGTCGCGGCTGATGTTTTGAGGAACCGGACGCTAGCGCGTCGCGGCTGATGTTTTGAGGAACCGGACGCTAGCGCGTCGCGGCTGATGTTTTGGGATAGACGCTAGCAATGTTGCCGCGGACGCGACGTGATGCAGACAAGTGTACCCAATGGGACGGCTTCTTGCGACATTTTTCTCGGCGAAGTAAACGCAGCATCTGGCCGCGTTATGCTGTGCGAAACCGCGAAAACCGGATCGATTTGGCCCAATAGCCCCGCCCAAGGGATGTAGGCAGCCAGTTGAAAACGGCGAAATGCCGCTTCGCCGCTTCTACTTGGCGCAAAACGATCTGGACAGTGGTGGGGGATTTGGGTATTTTCCCGCCCTCTTTTCTGTATCTCCTCAACGGTCCTCTGCACTGGCTTCCGCGGCTTTTGCCCGGCAGACGCGTATGGCTCCTGGTGCCACCATCGCCGATCGTAACAATTCGCCGTGGGCGAGGGCTCGCGATCTGATCTTGCCGATCGGTATCATCGGCAGTGTGCTGGTGATTATGGTGCCGCTGCCGCCGATGATATTGGACCTGCTGCTGGCGGCCAATATCACGATCGCGGTGATCGTGCTACTGACGACGGTTTACGTCAAAACGCCGCTGGAATTCAGTATCTTCCCGTCGCTGTTGCTGGCTACGACGCTCGGCCGGCTGGTGCTTAACGTAGCCACCACGCGGCTGATTCTCACTCGGGCCGGCACGCACGGGATGTCGGCGGCCGGCGAGGTGATCGGCAGTTTTGCCGATTTCGTGGCGGGCAACAACATCGTGGTGGGACTGATCATTTTCGTGATCATCGTAGTGATTCAGTTCGTGGTCATCACCAAGGGTGCCACGCGAATCAGCGAAGTGGCTGCCCGATTTGCCTTGGACGGAATGCCGGGCCGCCAGATGGCCATCGACGCCGACTTGAACGCCGGCATCATCGACGAAAAACAAGCCCAGCGGCGCCGCGAGGAAATCACCGAACAGGCCGACTTCTTCGGCGCCATGGACGGTGCCAGCAAGTTCGTCCGCGGCGACGCCATCGCCGGCATCATCATCACGCTGATCAACATCGTCGGCGGTTTGATTATCGGCGTGGCCCAGTTGGGCATGGGCTTCGGCGAGGCGGCCTCGCTGTTTACCAAGCTGACCATCGGCGACGGGTTGGTGAGCCAGGTGCCGGCGTTTCTGATCTCGCTGGCCGCCGGCTTGTTGGTCACCCGCAGCACGCGGGAAATCAACCTGCCTTCGGAGTTCATGCGGCAGTTGTTCTCGCGTCCGCCGGCGCTGGCCATCACCGGCGGTTTCTTGGGCGTGCTGATCTTCACCAGCCTGCCGACGTTACCGCTGATGGCGCTGGGCGGCGGCTGCGTCGGATTGGCGGTGATGCTTTCCGGACGGCAGCAAAAAGAGCGCGAAGAGTCCGAGCGGGCCACTAAGGCCGAGACAGAGCAGCCGGCCGAAGAGCGGGTGGAAGATTTCCTGAGCGTCGACCCGATGGAGTTCTCGATCGGCGTGGGGCTGATCCGGCTGGCCGACCCCAAGCGGGGCGGCGATTTGCTCGATCGCATCAAGGGCGTGCGGCAGATGGTCGCCCAAGACATCGGCATCGTCATGCCCAAGGTGCGGATTCGCGACGACATGCGGCTGGAACAAAACCAATACCGGTTGAAAATCGCCGACATGCCGGTGGCCGACGGGCTGGTCTATCCAGAGATGCTGCTGGCGATGGACTCGGGCATGACCACCGGCAAGGTGCCGGGCATCGAGACCCGAGAGCCGGCCTTCAACACGCCGGCCACCTGGATCGACCCGGCGACGCGCAGTCAGGCGGAACTGTACGGCTATACGATTGTCGAGGCGGTGGCCGTGTTGGCCACGCACCTGACCGAAGTGGTTCGCCAGCACGCCGACGAGCTGCTCACCCGCGACGCGACGAAGCATCTGATCGACGAACTCAAGGAGACCTCGCCGACGGTGGTCGAGGAATTGATTCCCAACCAGATGAAGCTGTACGAGGTGCAAAAAGTGCTGGCTTGCGTCGATTGGTTCGAGCAGGAAGCCAAGCAGCAAAAGCGCGACGCACGCATCGGCGTGGTCGGCTACGGGGAAGGCGGGATGATCGCCCTCTATGCCGCGGCGCTCGATCCTCGGATCGACGCGACCATCGTGAGCGGCTATTTCGACGATCGCAACGCGATCTGGAGTCAGCCGATCGACCGCAACGTGTTTGGTTTGCTCGATCAATTCGGCGACGCGGAGTTGGCCGCGATGGTCGCCGGTCGTGGGCTGATTATCGATACCACGCCGGGGCCAAAGGTCACTCTGGCGGGCCGCGGCGGCGCTCCGGCCGTGCTGAAAAGCCCCCAGCGGACCGATCCGGAGTTCACTAGGGCGCTCAAATTACTTGCCAACTCGGATCTCGACCCACTGTACTCCTTCGTCAAGCCGGGTGACATGAGCAAGGCCGTGAAAAATCTCGTCGAAACCCTCGGCGTTCGCCCCAACATCCGCAAGTCCTCCTCACGGCCCAAAATGCTGCGCGGCGCGTGGGACGCAAGTATCCGCCAAGCCCGCCAAATCCACGAAATCGACCGCCACAACCAACGCGTCCTGCGCGAAAGCCAATCGGTGCGGCAGCAATTCATGAAAAAGCTCTACGATGCGGCGGATAAGCAGGACTTGGCGGTCTACAAGAAAGTGGCGGACGAGTATCGCGAGCATTTCGCTACGCAGGTCATCGGCCGTTTCGACGAGAAGCGGCTGCCGCCGAATGTGCGCACGCGCAAGGCGTATGACAACGCAAAATGTACCGGCTAC
>JADFKK010000439.1 GCA_022564995.1 Planctomycetota bacterium
CGGGCGGCAACGTGCAACATCCTTGTCGCATTTTCTAGCCTCCTTGCTAGCAGTGGAGTGTATTTACACCACTAACCTAGCAGGAGGCTTTAACTTGCGCCTATTTCAACGGTATTGGCGCTAGCCCCCGGTTCTTACAGAATGCCGCAAGAACCGGGGGCTAGCGCCCCGCGGCTGATGAATAACCCGGGCTACGATATTGGGCCGCTCAACCGAAGGCCGACATTTCGGAGCCATCAAGGGGCCCTTAGTCTCGCTTCTCAGCGGCCCCGGCGGCGTCTTGGGCGGGCGGGGGTGCGCTGTCGATGAGCATGTAGCCGGCCCAAAACAGCGGGTGGCTGGCGGTCGGGGCGGCGGCTTCGCCCGGTTTGACACGAGGCTCGACGTCGGGCTTGATCTTGGTCTCGGTGGCCAGCTCGACGCTTCGCTGCCAGGCTTCGGCGGCCGGCGTTTGTGGCAGCTCCTGGAGGAATTCTCGCATCAGGTCGCTGCTCGTTTGGCCGCCGGTTCGCCAGCGGCCCAGCAAGATCGTCCGCGTTCCGGTCGACATCATGCCGCACAGCGAAAGAAAAATCTCATGTCCGTTGGGGGCCCTGTCTCGTCCGCGACGCAGCCCAAACTCAGCCGCCGTGCGATAGCCGGGCAACAACACCACATCGGGCGCGCCCCAGGGGAGCGAAAACCAGCGGCCCAGCGTGCCGGCCGTCTTGACCTTGTCGAGCTGTATCGGCGACCAATCGTAGGGCCCCTTGTTGCTCGTATCGATCTCGTCGAGCACGAGCAATTGATCGGTTAGCGTCGCGAACAGGGGCGAAAGCGCCGGCAGCGGAGCCTCGATCATCGTGGTGCCAACCACGGCGCGCCGCAGGCGATCGATCGCGGCGGCCGACGCATCTTCGTCGTCCTTGGGATGTAAACGCCCGACGACGATGGCCGTCTTCGACGACAACTTGCGCGGTTCACCGTAGGACAGCGCCAGCCCGGTGGTCGGCGCATAGCGCACGCGGGTCTTCGAGATCAACGAAACGGTGGAGTCACCGCCGGGCACCTGTAGCGCCTCGAACGGTAGATACCAGAGGATTCCGTCCGGAACGATGACGATCTCATCGAAGGTGTCTCCCAACACTTTGGGCGTTACGCGCCGCCCGGCAACGGCGCCCGTCAGCAGCAATTCGGTCAGTTCTTTGGCTGGTTCTTTCCACGAATCGTCTTTCAATTGTTCGAGCGTCAATTGGTGGTTCTGGTTGAAATTGCCCATGGCACGGAGCAGCTCAGACAGCTTTTCGATGCGTCGCGCGGCCGGCGCAGAGATGCGCCAGTGAAGGTACTTGCCGTTGGACATCATGAACGAGTGCAACTGCCCGCCGATTTGATAAAACGACCACAGCGCGCGGCCCTTGGGCAGCGAGTCTTGTATCTCTTTGGTGGTGCGGTGCGGCGGAAACACCAGTTCGGCCGGCTCACGGCGCAGGGCCATTTCGCGCAGTATCAACTCCTTCTGCCGGCCCAGCTTTGCCAAATCGGCCAGCAGCGCCACCTGCTCCTTGCGCTCGGCCGGGTCGTCGACCACCATCGGCAGCTTGTCGAGCGCCTGGCGGACGGCCGCGCTTTGGGTGGCCAGCTTCTTGTAATGCGGATAGTCGTTGAGGATTTTCTGACGCTGCAAACGGCCCTTTTCGCCAAGCCGCTCCGGGGGTGCTTCGAGAATCCACCGCAGCGACAACGCCCGACCGCCCATCGGCAGCGAGCTGTAAAAGCGATGGCGCCGCGCCAAGTCGGCGATTTCATGCGCCTTGGCGAAGTCCTTTCGCAGCACGGCGGCTGTGAACCATCCCTGATAGGCCGCCTCGTGCGGCGTGATCAACACCGCCAACGCCTCGCTGGGGTCGCTGTTCCAATCGGCCGCCGTGGGATCGCGCAGCACCTCCGCGTAAAGATCCATGGCCGCCCGCAAGCGAATGTGGCCGGCTTTGATTTCCCTGTCAGCCAGGGCGATTTGGAACATCCGCAGCGAAGATTTCCGTATGAAAGCGAGCGCCGCCGCCGTGGCCGCGTCGGCCGCCCGAGTTTGGCCGAGTTGATACTGCACTTGTGCCGTAAGATAATCGAGCCGGCCGCCGATGTTACCCGCGCCCATGTTTGACTTGTTGCGATTTCCGATCGCCTTGCGAGCATCGCCGGTCAACAGCGCCAGGGCCTGCTTCGGCCGGCCAGCGACGCTGTAGATTTCTGCCAGCGAGAGAAGCGCCGAGGCCTGCAGGTGTTTGCTCCTGGTGCGTCCCCACGTCGCCGCCGCCGCCAGTGGCGGATAGTCACCCTGGCGATTGGCCATCACATGCGCCCGCTGGCCCCAGCGAAGTGCTTCTTCGAGCAGACCGTACTGTCGGTAGGCCGCGGCCGTGTTGATGGCATCGGCCATCAAGGCGCCGGCGCTGTCGAAATCGCCGCTGGCCAGTGCGATCTTGCCGAGTTCCAACTGGGCGATCGGCGTGAGCGGATGGACATATTGGCCGCCGGTGAAGATGCCCCGCTTGAGCCACTTGGCCGCGTCCGCCGTGCGTCCGCCCGCCGCGTATGCCAAACCGAGCTGTACGTCGATCCACGACTGCGACCAGTTGCCGGGCGGAGCCGGCCGCAGCTCCAGCTTGGCGATCAACGACTCGGTCAGCGGATCGTACTTACAGACCGGGCCCATCAACTGGGCGCGGCGCCGTATCGCCAGCGTTGTACAGCGAACCACCTCGGTCACGTCGATCGGCATCAGCACGGCCTGCTGCACCGCGCCGCCGCGTCGAATCGCCGCGTTGACGTTGAGGTCTCCTTGCGAGACCGACATCCTCTGTGGAACGTGCACGTAGGCGAATCGCCGCCGGCCCGGCGCCAACACCACCGCCCGACGCGCGCGGTTGGTATCGGGCCGCAACGTCTTGGGAAAACTGACCCGGATCATCCACCCGGAAAATGCGTCGTGAAGCTTCACCGCGGCCGTGTAATGCTCAAGCGCCTCAGCGGGCTTGCCCATGTGGTAATAGCACTCGCCTTGCATCGTGTGATAACAGATCGAGTCGATCCAGCGGCTCCGCGTGGTGCGGATCGCGCCGCGGCTGGCGGCCTTGAATTCCTTCAGAGCGTCGCCGAAATCACCGTCGTGAAAATCACGAAACGACGCTTGATACAATTGATTGGGAATCCGCCGCTGCGGGCGCTGAGCCATCGCCGGCGAGCAGAACACGGTAGCGAGCAACACGGCCGCAAGAGAGCGTCTCGCGGGGCGAGCCAGCAGAATCTTCGGCAGCACAGCAGTCGTCGACATCATCGGATGCTCCTTGGCCCTCGCAGATTCCTTGGCTTTCGCAGATGGAGAGCACGGAAATTGAAAACACCTTGCCCGCTGCTTTGACGCTTCATCATAGCCAATCGTGCCCCCCGTGGCGACAAATCCTCGGCCCCGACCATGCTTGATTTTAGGATTAGCCGCGGGGCGCTAGCCCCTGGTCATCGCCGCACCAACCGGGGGCTAGCGCCCTGCGGCTTATCATCGCACCAACCGGGGGCTAGCGCCAATACCGTTCAATTAAGCATAACCACTGACTCGACAAAGGTTTTGGTCAATGGCGGTGGGTGGAAATGCTGGGATCGTTTCTTTTTCCATTTGGACGTCTTTTGTTTGATGACGCGGGGGTTGACGCGGTTGCGCCGGGGTTCGGTACGTTCTTGGCTTAGTTCCCAAAGTAACGCTGCGTACCACGATGCAATCGAAACGGACGAGCTGGCATCGCACTCGGGGAGCCGGCATTGAAGAATCTGAAAGCACCCGCTGAGCGACAACGCATACAATTCTTGTACCACACCGGCAGGCGTTTCGCTGCGGAGATTCGCCGGCTTCGTCGCGCGCCGTGGGTCTTGATGGGTCTTTTGCTCGTCGTAAACCAATTCGTGTTCCCAGCGTTCGTGATACAAGGGAATCAGTTCG
>JADFKK010000175.1 GCA_022564995.1 Planctomycetota bacterium
ATCCCCGACAGCCCCAACCGTTCGCCAACTCCGCCGCCGCTGGAAGCCACACAAGGAGCATCTGCTCGCTTCTCAATCCGACCACCCAAACCCCATCCGCTTTCACCGTGCGTGTAGCTGGCTCGCCCGCGTCGAGCAGCTCGATGACGGCGCCGACTATGACTTCGCCCTGCTGTGCCAGTGGACCGCGTTCAATGCTCTGTACGGCCAGTGGGACAGCAGAGCCAGGGAACCCAAGGCCGACAGGGCAAGTTGGCGAGCGTTTCTGGACAAGATCCTAACCCTCGACAGCGACGGTCGCGTCAGCAGGACGCTCACCGAGAACAAGCGGCTCGTCATGTCCCTGCTCGAAGACGAGTACCTGAGCAGCTACTTTTGGAAGGATCCCAGCGACAAGCGGGCAAGCCAATCAAGAAAAGCCAAATACGACGCCAGAACTTGGTACATTGAAAAGCGTTGGACCATGATCCTAGACCGGCTGCTTTAGCGTGTTTACCTCATGCGGTGCCAGTTGGGGCAGATGGTTCGTCGTGTGGGCACGGCTCCCAAGTACATCATCTGTGACAAGGACAATATCTTCGACTGCCCTGCGCTGCGCCGCTGGGTCAAGCGCAAGGGTATCAGGCCGCCTCGCTATGGGGCCATCGGTGAGCACGGGAGTATCGCCGTGGTCGAGCGATTCATCTTAACGATGAAAAACGAGGGCACCCGAAAACATTTGGTCTCGCTGCGACGTGAGACGTTCCGGGGTGAGCTTGTCTTGTTCATCGACTGATACAACGAGTATCGCCCTCATACGACACTCGGCGGCAAGACACCCGAAGAGGTCTATCACAATCGCTACGCCCGCCAATCGCAGACCAAGGATCGAACCTCGCGAGCGTTGGCGACGTGGGGCGCCCTGCGCCAAACCCCAGACGCTCATTGCCGGGAAACCTGGCCAACGGTTTGAGATGGTCGTCAGCTTTCATAAGAAGCGACGGCATCTGCCCGTGGTCAAGTTGAATCGCGCAGCGTAACATGGTTCTTCATGATCGATCACGGTGTGCGCTGCGGTACGCGCTGATCCGTCGAAGTCGTCTTTCTTTGCCGAAAAAAAGTCGACGACACTGGCCGACGACCACGTTAAGGAGCGTTTCCGTCTGGATTCCGGGCCAGACGGGCCGAAAACCAAGACCACGAAAATCGCTGGACTAGCGCACCACCAGCATGGATCCCCCAGCGAGCAGGCGTGCCACCTCCTCGTTCCATTACGACGGCGAGTCGTCCTCGATCTCCCTGACCTGGAACCGCGCTTCGTCCGCGACCTGAATGACGTCGAAAAGTCGTGGATTATCGTCGCTCAGCTTGATGCGAGCGAGCCGGATGGCTTCCACTGGTGTGTCACATGCAACCGAGACTTCTTGCAGCCCGAGCTTGACCCGGTATTCCTTTTGGGTTGGTCTACTGGTCATGACGTTGTTCTTTCGGTTCTCTTCAACGATCGCCGCCAAGGCCCTTGGCGTCTTCTACCATTTTCAATGGGCACTGGCAATCGGGACGCGAGAAACCGCTCTGTAGGTGTTGATCCCGTGAGTGTTCGCCGTACGGATGCCGTGGCCTGCCCACCTGCGCCACGATGCGGCCGGTACAATCGTCATGGACCGCGCAGAATGCGTGAAATACGGCTGTCCGGCCTCTGTTGGCGTTTCGTGTGGCGATATCGCTGTTGTCAGGACGACCGGACATCCCACCAAAACGAACATCTTGGCGCACGTCCGGCATCACGTAGGTATAATGGAAGTGAGGTCAGTCATAACTCGCCCCGTGGTGCAGTCGCTCGCAAGAACAAGAACATGCTCATCCTGTCCAGAAAACTCGGAGAACAGATCGTGATCGCCGACAACATCGTGATCACGGTGGTGGAGATTCGCGGCGACAAGGTGCGACTGGGGATCGAGGCGCCTAGAGAGGTGCCCGTGCATCGCAAAGAAATCTACGAATTGATTCAGCGAGAAAAATCGCAACAGCCCGATGGCGCTTCGACAGACACAGCAACGGGCCAGTCCAAATGATCCGCCCTTCACCCGCGTGCGGCTCAGTGGCGGCCGTCATCTTGTGCGGTGAGACCCTTTTGCCAAGGGCAAGTAGACCGCGACGTAAGAACTGCTTGCTACAATCGTGGCATCTTACGCGGACGATCAACAGCCGCAATGGCCAACCAAGCCGAGCGTTTCCACTCTTGCTCAAATAAATGCTCGCCGAATCACAACGAAGGCACTTCATGGTCTCGGTCTCCTCGCGTTAGCAGGAGGCAGCATACACTTTCCGCGCAGACGCCGATCAGACGATCTTCACGCTCGTTGCTTTTCGTCCCTTGGGGCTGTCCTCGTCTTCGTACTCCACTACCTGCCCCTCTTTGAGATCCTCGAACTCCGCGTTCTGAAGGGCAGACATGTGGAAGAACAAATCCCCACCTCCCGTGTCGATGAATCCGAAGCCCCGATCTGTCAACTTCTTAATCGTACCTTGCTTCATTACCGTAACTCCTCAAACAAACGTGCAACGAACGCGGCGCGGCCGTGTGTAGCCTCGGCTACCGAGGGCGCCTTGACCGGCCTTCTTCAATCACCTCTCGCACCAGGGCGGTGAGATCCTTGTTTTCAAACGTAAACTCGGCGATCCATGGTCTCACCTTTTCGGACAGTCGCCGGTAGCCCCACATGCATCTCCGCTTCGTCTCTTCCCAGCCCTGGCGAGTGAAGTAGTGCGGAAGGTTAACCTCAAAGTATGACAGGCTATCGGCATCTTTCAAGAGATCGGACCGCTCGTCACCGCCAACTTCGTGCCGCAGAACCAGCTCCGCCACCTGCTCGATAAGCGGATCGTCCAGGCCGCACTCGGACATGATTTCCCCGAGGATCTTTACACTGTTACGTGAATGGGCGGCCTTGAACTGATCATAGTATTCAAAATCCCCTCGGCGCACCTTCCGCCCCTCCACGGCCCGCTCGATGTCGTGTCCAAGGGCGGCGATTTGCATCGCCTGATCGGCGTGGGGATCGAGCTGGAGTACCCACTGAAGCGTATTCTTTGAATGAACCGGATCCTCGGGCACGCCGGAAAGCGAGATGATTGCTTCGATCGATTGTTTGACGCGATCAATGTTTTTCATGGCGGTAACAGACCACAACGCGGCGCACGGTTTCGAGATTCATCAAAATTGCCAGAACGATCAGCGGCGCCAAGGCGAGATTGCAGACGGCGCCCACAGCGATCAACAGGACGCGAACGTCGCGACCGAGACGGATACTTCGGCCTTGAGAGAACTTCGCTTCCATCAGCTTATCGTACTTGTCGGCCGTGTAGCTGTTCATGAATGAACCGGTGAGGGCCAGGAACCCGACGATCAGGACGACGGCACCGGCGCGATCGCCGATCAGACTGACCAGCACGTCGTGCAGCGGGCCAGCCGAGTGCGCATGCCAGGTCAGTCCAAAAACGAGCATCGCGTCGGCGTAACGGTCGAGGACTGCATCAAACCAGCCGCCGAAGTCGCTCTTGAGAAACTTGAGCCGGGCAATCTCGCCATCGCAGCCGTCGATGATCGAGGCAAATTGAGCAATGAGTCCGCCTAGGGCAAGAGTCATGGGCCCGGGCAAGGAGAACAGCCACGCGGCGACCAGACAAAGCAGAAACGACACCACGGAAATTTGGTTCGGCGTGATCGCAACTCGGGCAAGCTGACGCGAGATACGCACCGAGAGCGGCCGGTTCAGATAGCGTGAGACGGGACCGTCGCGAGACTTCCCCCGCAAGCGGTCGAGCAGCGCATTTTCGGCGTTTTGCAGATCTCGGGGAGTATCCGTGTCGCACCAGAACCTGCCGCCGACGTCGAAATCGTTCACATGGCCTTCGGCCGCCAGAGAGCGCACCGCGCCGGAGAGGCTGCTGTCAGCGCGCTCGGCGATGCTCTTCTGTACGGCGTCGAAGATCGCCGGCGTACAGAGAAACACTCCGGTGTCGAAACCGTTGAACGTCTCCAGTCCCTTACCGATTTCGATGAGTCGCCCGTTTTCGCTCCGTACCCGTGTGACATCGTCCAGATCGACGAGCGGATTTGCTGTGTCGTGATCGACAGCCAGCGAAATCTCGCCGTCGTGCGGCGTCCGTGCCGCCAGATCGCGCAAGATCGACGGTTCAAACAAATGATCCGCCATCAATAACACGAATGGCTCGTCCAGTTGATCTTTCGCCGCCAGCACCGACAAGCCGTTCCCCTGTTCCCACTGCTGGTTGATGACATGCGTTATCTTCAGCGAGCAGCGACCAGCCAAGCCGTCCAGGTATCGGCGGAGCTGTTCCCCGTGGTAGCCGCTGACGACGAAAAACTCATCAATCCCCGCTTCGCTCGCCGACCGGATCGTCCGTTCGATGAGAGGAATGCCCAGCAGGTGGATCAGGGGCTTTGAACTACCCTTCTGCGAGAGTCGGCTCCCTTTCCCGGCCGCCAGGATAAGGCACTTCATTCGGTTCCTTTTGGTTGTTGTCGGCAATGTTGTCGGCGATAAATTCTTCGGTCGAGCGAAAAGCCTCGTCGTCGGTAACCTGTCGCGGAGGGTGCTTGCAGAAATACGACGACGGTCCATACAGCACGCCGCCCGTGCCTCGCTCCAGTGCGAGCTTACAGCAGCGGATGGCGTCGATGACGACTCCGGCCGAATTTGGCGAGTCCTCCACCGAGAGGCGCAGTTCAAGGTTCATCGGCACGTCACCGAACAGCTTGCCCTCCATGCGGATGAAGCAGACCTTGTTGTCGTTCTGCCAAGGCACATAGTCGCTCGGCCCGATGTGGATGTTGTCGTCTTCCATTCGCTCGGCGGTGACCGACTGCACGGATTCGGTCTTGGAAACCTTCTTGGAAGCCAAGCGGTTGAGGTTCAGCATGTTGAGAAAATCGGTGTTCCCACCCGTGTTGAGTTGATACGTCCGCTCGAGCTTGACACCCCGTTTCCTGAACAGGTCGGTCAGCACGCGGTGCGTGATCGTCGCGCCGAGCTGCGCCTTGATGTCGTCTCCAACGATGGGTAGCCCTCGCTCTTCGAACCGCCGCGCCCAATCAGGGTTACTGGCGATAAAGACCGGTATGTTGTTGATAAAGCCTACGCCGGCGTCCAACGCACATTCGGCGTAGAAACAAGCGGCTTCTTCGGAGCCGACCGGCAGGTAATTCAGCAGGATTTCCGCTCCCGACTCCCGCAACACGCGGACGACGTCCGAGGCGTCCGGCTCCGGCTCGTCAGATCGGAGAAAGGTCCGTTTCTTGTCGTAGTCGCGCATGTGGTCGGAGAAGCCGTCCAGAATGCGTCCCATCTGCACCATGACGCCGGACTTGGGAACGTCGCGACAAAAAACGGTCGTGCAGTTGGGCCGGGCAAAAATAGCTTCGCTCACGTCATGGCCTACCTTGCGCGCATCGATGTCGAACGCCGATACCACCTCGATGTCGCTGGGGCCATAGCCGCCGATGTCCCAGTGCATCAGGCCGATGGCGTCTTGCGGATCCTTGTCCTGGTAATAGTGAATACCCTGGATCAGTGAACTGGCGCAATTGCCCACGCCAACAATAGCAACCTTGATCTTATGCATGTATGGAACTCCTTTGTGTTATGTGGCTGAGTACGTCTGCTCGACGATTTTTTCGGAGGACACCCTGCGTCTTTGTCGCCTGGAATCACCCCCATCACCTGCAGTCGGAACGCAAGACTCGACAAGAAACCAACCGATCGCGCGTTCGATGAATCTTCACCGAAAGAGGACTGACCCGATCAGGGCCAATCGGCGACGTCTAAGGAACGACGCAAACGTCGCCTGTTCACCCGATCGGTGGCCCGGACTGGAAGAGACACCTCACATTCAACCGACCTGCGATCGTAAGAACAACCAAGTCAAAGTGCGTGGAGTGTATCCGTGGGAGGGCGTAGCAATAAATCCATCCTAGCAAATTGCACCGTCGCGTCAACCGATGCGTATTACGCCAGAAGTCGTCGAGAAACGCCAAGTGACTGTGTTATCGCCGTATCTGCAAGCGACAGAGATTCCGAGCCCCGCATGCCAGTATTCCTTCACGCGCCCTACTTCTCTTTCTTGCGGGATTTCTGATCACACTTTCTTCGCTGGGCCTTCTTTGCCATGGATCCGCCTCTCCTGTCAGTGGTGAAGTGTGGAAAACGGAAGGATAATAGGCGAGAAGGACGATGTCTAGTGGCCGAGTGGCCGTAATCGTGCAGCCCCCCATTCGAGACGCGAACTCCTGACATCACGACGGCGGGGCAGGGGCAATTATTGGTTCGAGACGCTTACGAGGCGGGTGGCGTATTGCGGGAGTCGCCATGTTACCACGTAGTCGTGGCACGGGCCACGAAGCCGAACCAGCGGGTCCAGCAGTTGTGATACGATGCTGTTCCTGCACGACGCAGCGGCTCGATCAGCCCTCGCAAAACAGCGGCGACATGGAACCGAAGAATGACTTCGTCATCAGAATTCGAGCCCGAGTTGCTTTTCAACGGTCCTGCGCAGGCTTCGCGCACGATCATCCTGGCCCATGGTGCAGGCGTGGCTATGGACAGCGAGTTTATGGACACGTTTTCCAAGGGGCTGGCTGAACGCGACATTCGCGTTGTTCGCTTCGAGTTCCCCTACATGTCGATACGTCGTAAGACGGGGAAACGTCGGCCACCTGACCGTGAACCCATCCTGCGCGAGACTTGGCTCCGGGTCATTGAGTCACTCGGCGCTGAGGGGCTGGTCATCGGCGGCAAATCAATGGGTGGGCGAATCGCCAGCCTGATCGCCCTCGGAGCCGCCGTCGAGTTCCAGCCACCCGGCACGTTCGCGCCGGTGACCGGTTATCGCGCTGGCGGACCGCACCGTCTCGAACCGGGCGAGTGGACCGACGACACAAGTCTGGCCCTGGCGCTGGCCGACAGCATCGGACAGGTTGGCTGGGATCTAAACGACCAGGTACGACGTTACGTGTCGTGGGCAGACTCAGGCGAATACTCCGTCAACGGCCGGTGCTTCGACATCGGCAACACGACCAGTTCTGCGTTGTTCCGCTTCAGTCAGACGGGCGATGCGCGGACATCCGGTGCTCCGACTGGGAGCGCCAGCGGCAACGGCTCGATCATGCGGCTGGCCCCGGTGCCGATGAGGTTCGCAGAATTGTTTCCTGACGAAATTGACAAGCTGGCCCAACTCGCCGCCGAATCAAGTCTGACGACGCATGCCAGCCCGCAATGCCTTTCGGCTTGCCGTTATTTTGCTTTGGTCTTGGCCGGCCTCATCCAAGGCGTGGACCGTGACGAGGTACTCTCGTCCTCGTGGGAGCCACTACTGGAGCAACTCCGCGCAATCGAGCCGCTCCATCCGGAGATTGAAACCGTCGCGGCCGGCTCGTTCCGTGATCGTCAGCCACCCGAAATTGCAGGCACCGGCTACGTGGTCAAGAGCTTGGAAGCGGCACTGTGGGCGTTCCAAGGTGCAGATGATTTTGGTGAGGCGGTTCTCACGGCGGTCAATCTAGGCGATGATACTGACACGACGGGTGCTGTTTGCGGGCAGCTTGCCGGGGCGTGCTGGGGTGAGTCGGGGATTCCGGCGGAGTGGCGCGACGGTCTTGCTCGCAAGGACATCATCGAGCCAATTCTGGAGAAGCTGTTGGACGAGTCAGAGTAGTTTTGGAAGAGAATCAGGCAAGAGCCTATGCGCCTCCCCGAATCTGACATCAAGTCTGCCACCTGCACTCGCAAGAAAACGTCCACCTGACAGCGGTCGATTACTTCTCAATTGGCCAAAAAGGAAAACGCCATGAGCCGAGAGCAAAGCGAATATAACCCGCTCAACGAGGAAGAGACGCACGTCATCGTCAATAAAGGAACGCAGCGCCCCTTCGCTGGTGAATATACCGACTGGAAGGCCGAGGGCACGTTCATTTGTCGGCGTTGCAACGCACCTTTGTATCGTTCGGACGACAAGTTCGACAGCGGATGTGGCTGGCCCAGCTTTGACGACGAACTGCCGGAATCGGTCTCTCGTCATACCGATGCTGATGGTCAACGCACGGAGATCGTCTGCAAGAATTGCGACGGACACTTGGGCCACGTCTTTCTTGGAGAAAGAGCGACTCCTAAGAACACAAGACACTGCGTCAATTCGCTGTCGATACGATTTGTCGAACAGGGCAAAACCCTCCCCGACGTTCTCCGACGCGAGCAATAAGCAGAAACCTGTATCGAGACGCCACCGTTACCATCGTGACCGGCGCCGCAAACTGAAAACACGATAGACGACCGACGATATACCATGTTAATCACGATTTCTCCGGCCAAGACACTCGACCTCCAAAAGCAAACCCTCACAAAACGACGTTCGACACCTCAATTCATGCGGGAGTCCGAGCGTTTGGTGGTCTGTTTGCGCAAATATACGGCAGCACAACTCTCGAAGCTGATGGGCATTAGCAACGAGTTGGCCGAGCTGAACCGCGAGCGATTTTCCGACTGGCGGCCGCCTTTTACGCCCAGCAACTCGAAACAGGCGATCCTCGCATTTCGCGGCCAGGCGTATCTCGGCCTGAATGCGGGCGCCTTTAGCAGCGAGGATTTTCAGTTCGCCCAGGAACACTTGAGAATCCCGTCCGGCTTGTATGGACTACTGCGGCCACTCGACTTGATGCAGCCCTACCGATTGGAAATGGGGGCGAAACTAGCGACGCCAGGGTGTAAGAACCTGTACGAATTCTGGGGCGACAAAATTACCGACCGAATGAACACCGACTTGAAGAAACAAAAGAACAAGGTGTTGATCAATTTGGCGTCCAAGGAATACTCGAAGTCGATCAGGCCGAAATTGCTTAACGCTCGAATCATTACGCCAAGCTTCAAGGAGTATAAGCAGGGCGGATACAAACAAATCGCTGTGTTTGCCAAGCATGCGAGAGGGCTAATGACGTCCTTTATCATTCGCCATCAGCTGAGCAACGTCGAACAGATCAAGACATTTGATGCCGAAGGATATCGCTACAACGACGGACTCTCTTCGGAAGATGATTGGGTGTTCACGCGAAGAGATAGAGCGGCCTAACCGAACCTCCGTTGCCCTCCGCAGAGCAAAGACATCAGCCTAAAGACCCGTTGGCCAAGGCCCGTTTTCCTAAAGCCCCGTTTTCCTAAAGACCCCTTTTCCTAAAGAAATGTCGCGACAGACGAGTTGATTCACCTTTTGAGACTTCCGCATGCAAATCTGGGTTGATGCCGATGCCTGTCCCGTCCAGGTTAAGGAGTTGCTGTTTCGCGCCGCGAAACGAACGAAGACCAAGGTTACGCTGGTCGCCAACCAACCGATGCGCACCCCGCGTTCTGAGTTCATCGACAGCCTGCTCGTCCCTGCGGGCATGGATGTCGCCGATCGACGCATTGTAGAATTGGTTGAGCCGGGCGACCTCGTGATTACTGCCGATATCCCACTGGCGGCCAATGCGGTTGCCGCCGGTGGACAAGCCCTGGACCCTCGCGGCGAGCTTTACACCGACACCAACGTGGGCGAGCGGCTTGCCGTGCGGAATCTACTCGACGAAATGCGGGCAGGAGGCCAAATCACCGCAGGGCCGGCAAACTTCACCCGCAAGGACCGGCAGGCGTTCGCAAATCAACTTGATCGCTGGCTCAGCTTGGCCAAAAAATAGCTCCCCGAAGAATTCGGCACCCGCAACGCCCCGCACGGGTCGATCTACGGCGAATTATCCGTCATGATGTGGAATCACACGAGCATCGGATTCTACGGTCGGCGGAGTGTTGTCACCTTCAAAATCGGTCAACTCTCGACCATCAACGCGAGAAAGTAACCTGGCATGAACATCCAGTGGTATCCCGGGCACATGCACAAGGCCCAGCTTAAGATCAAAGAGGCGCTGCCCAAGATCGATCTGTTTATCGAATTGCTTGATGCAAGAATCCCGTTCAGCAGCGCAAACCCGATGCTGGCAGATCTGCGCGGCGAAAAGCCTTGCCTCAAGGTGCTTAGCAAGAGCGACTTGGCCGACCCTGCGCAAACGTCCCTGTGGCAAGCGCATCTGGAACGCGAGACCGGTGTCAGGGCGCGGCCCATCACTACGACGCAGACCGGCACGATTGCGAGACTCACCGACGTTATCCATAAGATGCTGCCACATCGCCAAGGCCTGGGAAAATCCATTCGGACGATGATTGTGGGCGTACCCAACGTCGGCAAGTCGACCCTGATCAACATCTTGGCCGGACGAAAAATCGCGAAGACGGGAAACGAACCCGCCATCACGAAAAGCCAACAGCAGATCAACATCGGCAATGGAATCGTGCTGTTCGATACGCCTGGTGTGCTTTGGCCCAATATCAAAAACGAAAATAGTGGATTCCGGCTCGCCGCCACTGGCGCCATCAAAGACACGGCGATGGATTATCCTGACGTCGCCTACTTCGTGGCTGGCTATCTTTTGGAGAACTACCCCCGGGCGCTCGCCGAGCGTTACTCGCTCGATGCGATGCCGGGCGATCAAGTCTCTTTGTTGGATGCGATCGGAAGGAAACGAGGTTGCTTGAAGAAAGGCGGCGTGGTGGACTACGACCGGGCGTCGCGGATCTTCATCAACGATCTGCGGTCCGGCGCCTTAGGTCCGATCACCTTCGAGACGCCCACGATGATCGCGCAGGAAACCTCTGCGGGCAAAGTGTCAAAAAAAGCACGCGAGCCGAAAACACTTGTATAATATGATTGTCTGCGTTTCGACCTGCTATATCTCGGCCGGCAAGCACGCCCAGTTGAAGTCGATACTGATGGCGCTGATCAAGATCCAGCGAGTGCCGGTCAAGAAGAAATCGTCGTAGGTTGAATCTGGGATGGCTGCTTCGATGTTCATCTTCGCAATTACGCCGGCCAAGCCCGATCATTGCGAACGTACGCCTGGCCGGTGAATTCAGCGAAGAACACTTCGACGAGCGGATGATCGACCGGTTGGCCGCTGCCGTCCGCCACCAGGCTCGTCTGGGCAGCGTAGGTGATCTGATTGCTGTCATGCACCAGGACGTGATACCAGGGCTGCATCTTTTCTGGCCGCGTCTTATTCGACTGATACCACGACTGCGGCGCTTTGCAGTGCGTGTCGAATTCAACCACCACGCCACGTCGGTCGAAACGAACGTCCTCGGAAGAATTCATCGAGGGTCGCGACCGATCCTTCCGAGTGCAACAACCGGGTAGACCAGTTCAGTTAGTTGAGCTTCTCCAATTCCTTAACAGCCGCAAGCATCTGTTGCGCTTGCTTTAACCCGCCGGCCTTCTCAACAATCCTGATGCTGTCTGCGAGATTTTGGCTCAGAGGGCACCCCGGCTACGTCGCCCGCATGAAACGCTCACCCGACAAGAGCGACCTGAGCGATGCCCACCTGCTGGCCGATTTAACCCGCGTAAATTACCTGCCAAAAGTCTGGCTGGTCCCACAGGCCATACGCGTGCTGCGGCGGCTGATGCGACACCGCGGCCATTCGCGCGTCTATAGCGCATAAAAAAACCCCGTACCGGGCTGGCTGACCCGGACGGGGCTTCTGTTTTTGACAAAGCGGCAGTTGTCGGTTTTGACACCGACCGAACCTCTCACACCAATGTTGAGAATTGCCTCCATATTTCTAACTCGCTGTGTCGCCACAACGGGTCTTGAAATAATCCTTAAGAAAGGAGGTGATCCAGCCGCAGGTTCCCCTACGGCTACCTTGTTACGACTTAGTCCCAATCGCGGAGCTCATCTTCGGCGCCTGCCTCTCTTGCGAGTTGGCTTGGCGACTTCGGACGCTCCCCACTTTCGTGGCTTGACGGGCGGTGTGTACAAGGCTCAGGAACACATTCACCGTGGTATGCTGACCCACGATTACTAGCGATTCCGGCTTCATGCAGGCGAGTTGCAGCCTGCAATCCGAACTGGGGCATACTTTTTGGGATTTGCTTGCTCTCGCGAGTTTGCTTCCCTTTGTACATGCCATTGTAGGACGTGTGCAGCCCTGGCCATAAAGGCCATGAGGACTTGACGTCATCCCCACCTTCCTCCGGTTTAACACCGGCAGTCTCGCTAGAGTCCCCGACATTACTCGCTGGCAACTAACGACAAGGGTTTCGCTCGTTAAGGGACTTAACCCGACATCTCACGACACGAGCTGACGACAGCCATGCAGCACCTGTGCACGTTTCACCCGAAGGCAGACTCATCCCTTTCAGGTGAGCCATCCGTGCATGTCAAGACCAGGATAAGGTTCTTCGCGTAGCCTCGAATTAAGCCACATCCTCCACCGCTTGTGTGAGCCCCCGTCAATTCCTTTGAGTTTCAGCCTTGCGACCATACTCCCCAGGCGGAGCACTTAACAATTTCTCTACGACCGAAAACCTATGGAGGAGTCTTCGACCAAGTGCTCATCGTTTACAGCTAGGACTACCGGGGTATCTAATCCCGTTCGCTACCCTAGCTTTCGTATCTCAGCGTCAGAAGAGACCCAGTAAGCCGCCTTCGCCACCGGTGTTCCTGATGATATCAACGCATTTCACCGCTCCACCATCAGTTCCGCTTACCTCTGTCTCCCTCAAGCTTGGCAGTATTGGGCGCAATTCCTCGGTTAAGCCGAGGGATTTCACACCCAACTGACCATGCCGCCTACATACCCTTTAAGCCCAGTGATTCCGAATAACGTTTGGGCGGTTCGTCTTACCGCGGCTGCTGGCACGAACTTAGCCCGCCCTTCCTCTGAAGATATGTCAAACCACGGGGATAACCCCATGGCATTTCATCCCCTCTGACAGCGGTTTACAATCCGAAGACCTTCATCCCGCACGCGGCGTCGCTCGGTCAGACTTGCGTCCATTGCCGAATATTCTCGACTGCAGCCACCCGTAGGTGTCTGGGCAGTGTCTCAGTCCCAGTGAGTCGGGCCACGCTCTCACGCCCGATACCCATCGTAGCCTTGGTAGGCCGTTACCCTACCAACAAGCTAATAGGACGCGGACCCGTCCTCAGGAGGAATCGCACCATTTGGTCCGGAGACATTATCCGGTATTACCGGCAGTTTCCCGCCGCTATCCCGGTCCTGAGGGTTGGTAGTCCACGCGTTACTCTCCCTTACGCCGCTCCTCCACCGTTCTGCAAGCAGAACAGCTTGTCGCGCGACTTGCATGCCTAATCCACGCCGCCAACGTTCATTCTGAGCCAGGATCAAACCCTTCAATTGAAATATACTCAACCGATCGGTCCCTTGCGGAACCATCGGCCATTTGCCAATTGAAAACATTTGAAGGCCAACCTTACGTTGCGGTCAAACAACGCAGGCCAACCAATACAATCTCAGCGCTGGTTCAATTTTGAGAGGTTCACTACCAAATTGTCAAAGAACAACGCGATCCGTGAGCGACCCGAAGGCCACCCTCGTCTCACGGAAGCCAATTCTAGAGAATCCCGCCGGGTTGTCAACGGGCCTTCTGACCAGTTTGTCGAAAAACTTTCCAGCGGCGACGATTGACCCAGTTTCCCCCACGTTAATCGCTAGTCGTGTCCGCAACCCCGGCCGGCCGGCCGAGGCTGGGGTTGATGGCGATGCTGGCCAAAATCCGGGGCTCTCTGCGCGGGGCCATAAAAAAACCGCCGGGCGAGCCGGCGGTTGTCGAAACGAGGCGGGTCAGTTCGGCCCGCGCGATTCATATCGCTATCGTCTGCGTCTGCGACCAAATCCCAGCAGCCCCACGACGGCCAAGCCGGCGAGCACCAAGGAAGTCGGCTCGGGAACGGGGCTCAGCGTGAACGATGCCGAGGCGGCTCCGGAAATATCTGCCGATCCGTTGGTGCCGTCAGAGGTGACGCTCAGGCCGTTGTAGGTGATAGCAAGCGTGGAGCCCGCTGCAAACGCGCTGAGGTCAAGACCTGTCGTGTTCGAGGTAAGCTCGATGTCGGCGATGATGTGGCCGATGGCCACCGGAGTCGTCAGCACCTGGGTGAGCTTCGCGTTGGTGACGTTGAAGGTGGCCGCACCAGCGCCCCCGGTAATGACGATGTCATCCGTAATCCCGACCGAGCCGCCATTGGCATTAAAGCCGGTCATGTCGATCTCAAGATCGGCGACGTTCGGAGTCGCGGAGAGCAATCCGGGAAAGTCGTCCGACGAAGTGACGACGCCGATTTCAAAGCTAACGGTGCTTCCGCCGTTGTTGACGTCACCAAAAATGCCGCCGATGTCGAGGGCAGCTTGGGCGCCGCTGGGGCAGAAGAGCAGGCCCACGGCGAGGAGCGATGCGACGCAGTAAGCGCGCAGCAAAGAAGACGCTTGACGATTGGTGCAGAATCGAATTGTACGTTTCACGAGAACACCTCTCTCCCTAAGGGACAAGGAATCTGAATTGCCGGCGCACTCTTGAGAAAGTTGAGGAGCAGAGGCACTCAGCAACGCCAAATACCCACACCGACCACCTAAAGGAGTCGGATCAACTCAAAACTGCACCAACGGTCACTAGCAATAACCTCACCATTCTTGTCGGTTCCGAGCATTGTCCTGGGTGGGCAAACCGGCCCAACCGTCGCAATCCCTCTTCCCCGTACCTTTCACACATTAACACAACAGATTGCCAATGCAAGCAAGTTGTGGGAAAAAATGTCACAAACAGGAAAATCTCGCTAGAATCCGGGAAAAACATACCTCTGACGGGGTGTTTTCGCTGGTTTTCCAGTCGCTTTCGCTGGGGCGAGGACCATTGCTTACTTTTGACTGAAATTCTACCGCCTCGGCGCTATTCAAGACGGATGGCAACACAACTGGACATATTCAGCAGAAACAACGTCGCGCCCAGGATGACAAACCCCACGATGAACATGATCATACTGGTCAGATTGCGGCGCCCCTCCTTTTCTCTACGACTGAGCGTCTGCAATTCCCGCTCCTGCTCTCCGACACCCACGGTCTTCACCGGCTCCGTGACCGCCAGCGGCGATTCGATCACCTCAGGGCGAGTTCCTGCCACTCGCTTGTCGGGAGAATCAGCGACGCGCGCATGCTTCGGTTTACCGGTAACCGGGTCCAGGTGAGGCGGCATCAGGTGGCTAATGTCCGCGCCGGTTTCGTCGAACGTGCTCGATGGGGAAGCGCTGGCGCGTGGGCTTCGGGCAGCCAAGTTGCCGTCTTGCGACCCTCTTTGCGAGGTTTCGCCCGTCTTGTCTGCCTTGGCGCGAGGCGGAGTCCATGCTGCTTCCACCGTTTCGTTATCCAGAATGCGGTCGCCTTCGCCGGTGTCGGCTGAGGGGGCATCGGCTGCGGAAGGAGCTGCTTGCGGAGGCTGTGGCCCTGCCGGCGGCGCTGCGGGCGCCGGACATACGCTCTGTGGCAAAGTATTCGTTGGTGCTGGCGGTGGCGTCGGTGTGGACGAAGGGGGTCCATCTGGCGAGGCCGGACGCGGAATCGTCATCAACGCACCGCAGGCTGGACATCCGGTCTGCTGCCCCGCCAGCGACAAATCGACCTGCATCAGGTTGCCACACACGGCGCAACCGACCTGCTGAAGCGTCTGCGTCGGGGGCAGACAAGCGCCGCCCGTGATTTCGCCGCCCGTGATTCCGCCGCCGGCGATTTCAACCATGGGGGCCGTCGTGTCGGGGACCGTGATCAGGCCGCCGCAGCTAGGACAGGTGATTTGCTGCCCTGCCATCGTCGCATCGACCTGGAACAGGCCGGCACAGTGAGGACATTGATACTGCATGGTCATTCGAACCTCATTCCCCGATACTACAACATCGCTGCCTCCCCTGATTCTATCGGTTTGCCCGCCGCAGGTAAAACGCGGTCGGGTCAGACCCCCGAACGTCCCGGGTCAGCTTAGAATGGTCTTTTCCATTCCCGTCAAACGATCTAAAACCTGTGGAATAGTAGCCCGAAGCGTAAGTTTTGAAGTTGCGCAAATCAGCCGCGGAGCGGCGACATCGAATTGCCTGGGGCGTGAGCCCCAGGAAATCGTGGTCGAAATGCGTTTTGAAGCCCCGGAGGGGCGACATCGGATGACGTCGCACGGTGTCGCCCCTCCGGGGCTTTCCACTGAAAAATCGACATTATCCCCGGGGCTTGCGCCCCAGGCTATTCGATGTCGTCCCTCCGGGACTAAAAACGCGCCACTTCAAGAAGCGTAAGCGAGGATTGCCCGATGTCCGACCAGCCGTTCGTCCCGTTGTGCGTTCCCTCGCTGTCGGGAAACGAGTCGCGGTATCTACAGCAAGGCCTCGACTCGACTTTCGTCTCGTCGGTGGGGCCGTTCGTCGATCAGTTCGAGCAGCAGTTTGCCCAGTTCGTCGGAAGCCGACATGCCGTGGCCTGTAGCAGCGGAACGGCCGCTCTGCATGTGGCGATGAGGCTCCTCGACGTCGGCCCGGGCGACGAGGTGCTGGTGCCGACGCTGACGTTCATTGCTTCGGCTAACCCGATTGCCTACGAACGAGCGACGCCCGTGTTTATCGACGCCGAGCCGCGGACGTGGAATCTCGATTGCCCGGCGATAATCGACGAGATATTGCGCCGGGCCGCCGCTGGAATCAAACAGCCCAAGGCGGTCGAAATCGTCCACATCTTGGGGCATCCCGCCGATATGGCCGAATTGCTCGACGTCTGCGATGCCCACGGCGTGGCGATCATCGAAGACGCCGCCGAATCGCTGGGGGCAAGTTACCGCAGCGGTCCGCTGGCCGGTCGGCACGTCGGTACGATTGGCCGCGTCGGCTGTTTTTCGTTCAACGGCAACAAAATCATGACCACTGGCGGCGGCGGGATGATCGTTACCGACGATGAGTCGCTGGCCCGTCGGGCGAAACATCTCACCACCCAGGCGAAACTGCCGGGCATCGAGTATCGTCACGACGAGATCGGCTACAACTACCGGCTGACCAATCTGGCTGCCGCGATGGGTGTGGCACAGCTCGAACAGATGCCGACCTTCTTGCAGCGCAAGCGAAAGATCGCCGATCGGTACGATCGGGCTCTTGGCCAACTGCCCGGCATCACCATTCCGCCGTCGGCCGACTGGGCCGAGCCGTCATGCTGGCTGTACACGATTCTCATCGATGCCGAACGATTCGGCACGGACGCGCGCGGCTTGATCGCCCAGTTCGAGTCCGAGGCCATCCAAACCCGACCGATTTGGCAGCCGCTGCATCGCCAGCCGATGTTCTGCGATGCGCCGCGGCTGGGAGGAGAAGTCGCGGAGCGTCTCGCCGCCGAGGGGCTCAGCCTGCCGTGTTCGGTCGATCTCACACCCGAGCAGCAAGACCGCGTGCTAGCAGTCATGGAACGCCTCGCGCGGCGTTCTTGTTGCCAAGACGGCGATCTTCCGGCTGAGGCAGCGTGACAAAACGCTCCGCTTTCGGCAAGCCGGCAAGCGGCGAGCGGCGACCGTGAGGTCGCCGGTGATTCCCCGCAGTATTCAACGCACCAACTTGGCGCGATCGTCGTTCGCCAGTAGCCGTATTACCGGCCGGCTAACGCCGCCCGCTCGCCGAAATTCATCGGCGCCCGCCGTTCCGCCTCGTCTCCGTGGCTTTTTAGCGCTCAGCGAATTTCGCTCTCCCTGGCGGTGCTCTTGCTCATCGTTCTCTTTCCGGCGGCGACGCGCGGTGAATCAAAGATCAGTTTTCGGCAACTCACGCGGACTCATCCTATAGCGGTGCAGCGAGGTCAATCGGCTACGGTCGAAGTATCGTCGGTGTTTTCGCTCGGCGGCGCCCATTCGGTGCTGTTCGTCCCAGCAGGGGTCGATATGCGCTGGGCCAATCAGCCGGCGAAGCCCAGCGAGTGGAAGGATCCGCAGGAGAGCGATCTCGGCGAACCGTACAAGTTCCACGTTG
>JADFKK010000176.1 GCA_022564995.1 Planctomycetota bacterium
TTCGACCGCCGGGTCGCCCCGACACCCGCCCGATCGGCTACATGGCGAACGAGCAATTACCAAAGTCAGTACCTTTCAACTAACAAGATCAACCAGACTTAACCTGGCGCACCGAATGACGCGAATCAACGCGAATAGGTTCAAACGTCACCCCCAACCACTCACCTCGCTTTTTCGCTTAGCAAACCCATTGTTTAGAATTAGGTGATGCACGATTCGCGTAGATTCGCGTCATTCGCGGGCAACCTTTTCTTGTCGTGCCACTGGTCCAACTTACTCCGCAACTGGTCCGTGGTAATCGTGTTGCCAGCGTTGGAATCGGTGAGCCCTCGCTCGACCATGCCGCGATACGCCAGTTCGCGCAGCAATTGATCAAACGAACTGTCGTCAGGCTGATTCTCGATGATATCGAGCATTCGCGCCTTGGCGGTGCCTTCGATCGCGTCCATAGAATCGTGTTCCTCTGGGAACCTCGCCATTACGCCACCCGCTTGCGCATGCAACAGTTCTTAAACTTTTTTCCGCTGCCGCAGGGGCAGGGTTCGTTGCGGCCGACTCTCTGTTCGCGGTTGCGGATCGGCTCTTGTTTTTCGTCGCTGGTCGAGATGCCGTCGCCGGCTTGTTGCTGTGCGTCCATCGCGGCTGCTCCGGAAGCATCTTCGTGGATGGCCTGGCTTTCGACAAAGGTCGAACCAACCAACTCCTCGTCCAACTCCTCCATGCGGAACACCAGATCGGTCGTGCGATCGCCGACGGATTGCCACATCTCATCGAACATCCTCATGCCTTCGCGTTTGTACTCGACCTTCGGATCGACCTGGGCATAGCCGCGCAGACCGATGCTGCTGCGCAGGTGGTCCATCGCCAGCAGATGTTCTTTCCAGGCGTTGTCGACCAACTCAAGCAGCAAAAACCGCTCCATGCGGCGAATCTCGGGCCGGTAACGCGTTTCAACGGCCATCTCCAATTCATGTTCAAGCTCGTCGCGATCGAGCGGGGCAATCTCCTCGGCAGACAACTGGCAGTCAAGCGTCGCATCGAGCCAGTCTGACAGCGACGCGATCGCCCCGTTGCCCCCAACGTCGCCGGCGGTTTGGCTGGTCGCGCTCGATCCGCCGAAAACCTTGCCCAACCGTCGCTGCGCTTCGTCGAGTGCCTGCTTCGCGTCGTGTTGGTTAGTGCGGGAGTGGTCGATCAGCAGCTGGCGGATTTCGTCTCGCTGTTTGCTTCGCAAGTCTTCCATGTCGAATTGGACACCGAAGCGATCGGCCGCCCACAGGACAATCTTCTCGCGGTCGTATCGACGGCTGCCCCCGGCGTCGACCCGCGAAAACTGCGACAGTCCGACCATCACCGGAAATTCAATTTCACGATCTTCATAGATCGCCCGGGCCTTTTCCTGGGTTAGGCTGATAAACGGACCCGGCTCCAGTTCGCGCACTTCGTCGAAATCCAGATCGATGTCGAACTTGTGCTTGAGCCAGCCGCAGGCGGTCCGCACGCCGAACTGCTCGTCCAAGAACGGCTCGCCGTCGGAGGTGTCGATTTTGAGAATCGCCGCTTGGGCCTTTTCAATTAACATCTCGGCCAGATGGTCGCGGCCGACTTTTTTCAAATCCCGGTCGCGAATGCTCAGCCGCCAGCGGGTGTTGGCCATCTTGGCCATCGCCTCCCAGTTCCATTCGCCCTGGTCAGCTTCCGCGGGCAGATTTTCTTCGATGGCGTCGAGCACTTGGGTTTCGGCCATGCGCTCGGCTTCGTCGAGCAGAAACTGCCCGGCGTTGGCGTAATCGAGCCCTCGGAAGGCGCGGCTCTCGAAATCCATCGTAAACAGCTTGCTGGCCCATTTGGCGAACGTCTCGGCGCCGTAGTTGGGGTTGAGAAATTCGCTCAGGTTGTGTTCGATCTGCGACTCGATCATCTCGACGATCAGGTGTTTACAATTCGTGCCGTCGAGAATCTTCTGTCGATAGCCGTAAACTCGCTTGCGCTGCTCGTCCATCACCTCGTCATATTCGAGCAGGTTCTTGCGAATCTCGAAGTTTCGCTCTTCGACCTTCTTCTGGGCACCCTCGACCCGGCGGGTGACCATGCGGCTTTCGATCGCCTCGCCGTCTTGCATGCCCAGGCGGGTGAGGATGTTCTTGACCCATTCGCCGGCGAAGATCCGCATCAGGTCGTCTTCCAGCGAGAGGAAGAAGCGGCTCGATCCGGCGTCTCCCTGCCGGCCGCTGCGCCCGCGAAGTTGTAGGTCGATGCGGCGCGATTCATGACGCTCGGTGCCGATGATATACAGACCGCCGATCGACTCGACCTTGGCGCCCTCGGCTTTCATGCCCTCGCGCTCGCGGATATCGCGGACCAGATCGTCCCATTCCTGCCTGGGCACGTCGAGGCGGGTCTCGTACTTTTCCTGCAATTCGGCCCAGGCCATCGACTCCGGATTTCCGCCCAGCACGATGTCGGTTCCGCGACCAGCCATGTTGGTGGCGATGGTCACGGAGCCCAGGCGGCCGGCTTGGGCGATGATTTCCGCCTCGCGGGTGTGGTTCTTGGCGTTCAGCACTTCGTGTTTGATGCCGCGGCGCTTGAGTTGATCGGAAACGCGCTCGCTCTTCTCGATCGACACGGTTCCGACCAGAATCGGCCGGCCTTTGCGCTGCAGCCGGCGGACTCTCTTGGCGGGGATCGTCTCGGTCTGCTTGCTCTTGTCTTTGCGGAATTTGACCCCCTCGTCGGTCTCTTCGACGATGGTTCCATGCAGCGTCGTGCCGTCGGTCAATTCGACTTCGTCCCATTTCTGGTGCCGCTCGATCTCTTCGACCAGGGCGACATATTTTTCCTTCTCCGTGCGATAGATGAGGTCCGGGTGCTCGTCTCGTTTCATCGGCCGGTTGGTCGGCACGGCGATCACGTCGAGCTTGTAGATCTTCCAGAACTCGCCCGCCTCGGTCATGGCGGTTCCGGTCATGCCGGAGATTTTGCTGTAGAGCTTGAAAAAGTTTTGCAGCGTGATCGTGGCCAGCGTTTGGTTTTCTTCCTTGATGCGGACCCGTTCTTTGGCCTCGACGGCCTGGTGCAGCCCGTCGCTCCAGTTGCGGCCCGGCATCAAGCGGCCGGTGAACTCGTCGACGATAACCACCTCGTCACCCTGGACCACGTAATTCACGTCGAGCTTGTAGAGGTAATGGGCTTTGAGCGAATTGTCGATGAGATGCGGCCACTGCATGTTGCCGGCCGTGTAGAAACTCTCGACGCCGGCCAGCCGCTCCGCCTCGCGAATGCCCTCATCGGTCAGGTTCGCGGTGTGCTCCTTTTCCTTGACCTCGAAGTGCTTGTCTTTAACCAATTGGCGCGAGATGGTGTCGGCCTTGGCGTATTTGGTCACGTCGTCCTGGGCCGCGCCCGAGATGATCAGCGGGGTGCGGGCTTCGTCGATCAGAATGTTATCGACCTCGTCGATCACCGCGTAGTGTAGCGGGCCTTGCGACTGTTGCTGGTACTTGGGAAAGCGTTCGTCGCCGCGGGCGGCCGGGCGCATGTTGTCTCGCAGGTAGTCGAAGCCGAACTCGTTGTTGGTGCCGTAGGTGATGTCGCAGGCGTAGGCCTGCTGTCGCTCGGCGGTTTCCATGCCGCTTTGAATGGCCCCGACCGAGAGGCCCAGCCCGATATAGAGCGGGCCCATCCATTCCATGTCGCGGCGGGCCAGATAGTCGTTGACCGTGACGACGTGAACGCCTTTGTCTTCCAGGGCGTTGAGGTAGACGGGCATCGTGGCGACCAGCGTTTTGCCCTCGCCGGTGACCATTTCGGCGATGGCACCGCTGTGCAGGATTATTCCGCCGAGCATTTGGACGTCGTAAAGGCGCATCCCCAGCCAGCGAACGCCGGCCTCGCGGCACAGCGCAAAGGTCTCGACCAGCAGATCGTCGACGGTTTCGCCGGCCGAGAGCCGCTTACGGAATAGCTCGGTCTGCGCGCCTAATTCTTCGTCGCTCATTGCCTGATACTTTGGCTCCAGCGCGCCGATCGCATCGACCTTGCTTTGCAGCTTCTTCAGATAACGGGCGTTGGCCGAGCCGAACAGCGAGGTGATGCCGCGTTCAAACCCGTGCAGTGCCCCGCCAAGAATGCCGGAGACTATTTCCCAAATTCGTTCCAGAATTTCCATCGTGTCGATTTAGTCCGTCTGCTGAAAAAGTTCCGACCAGTAGGCTAGCCCGGCGATTGCGCCAAGCGCGTAACATTTGACTGTTCCACAGTTTATAGCGATTTCGAGGGACGGTCAACAACGGTTGACGCCACCCGACTAGCCTTGGCCGGAAGGCCAGGGTTTCTCAGCCGCTCTTGCCCCCGCCCATGACGCTTTCTACGATCAAACGCGACGTTTCGTGCGGTTCGTCTCCTGCACAGCCGCTGCCGCCAAGCCGCCCTCTCAAGTCATTCGGCCGCCATCCGCAATGCTTGCCCGGTTTTTTTGTACCGGCCGGATGTCTAAACTAGACCGTATGAATCCCTCGTCGGCAAACCCGATGGCGAGCCCCGGGCGTTAGCCCGGGGGTAATACATCCCCAAACCATGCCCCGGACCTGATCGGCGATCTACCAGCGGCCTTACGGCCGCCGCTCGCCAGATGTCGTATCCATGCGAAAACCAGCTACCATTGATGTCACCGGACAACTGGTGTTTTTGGGCACCGGCACGAGCGTCGGGGTGCCGATGATCGGCTGCGATTGTACCACTTGCCGCAGCGATAATCCCAAGAACAATCGCACCCGTTGTTCGCTCGTGCTGGGGCTGCCCGAGGGGAATCTGCTGATCGACACGGCGCCCGACTTAAGGCATCAACTGTTACGGGAGCAGATCGGCATCGTCCACGCCACGCTGTTCACGCACGAACATGCCGATCACATTTTCGGGCTCGACGACTTGCGGTTGTTTCAGTTTTACCTGGGCGGTCCGGTGCCGTTGTTTTGTGAAGAGCACGTCGAGGCGCGGATTCGCAAATCGTTCGACTACGCGTTCTCCGACGTCGCGCGGACCCACGCCGGAGCGGTGCCGGCTTTGACGTTCGAGCGGATCACGACCGAGCCATTCGAGATCCTCGGCGCGCGCGTGACGCCCTTACGGCTGCACCACGGGAATTTCCCGGTGTTGGGGTTCCGCTTCGGCAACGTGGCCTATTGCACCGACACCAACGACATCCCCGCCGAAAGCATGGCGCTGTTAGCAGGCCTCGACGTGCTGATTCTCGACGCCCTGCGCCACAAGCCGCACGCCACGCACTTCGGTCTCGACGAGGCGATCGCCATCGCCCAACAGTTGCGCCCCAAACGAACCCTGCTCACCCACATGTCGCACGACCTGGAACACGAAGCCACCAACGCGGAATTGCCGGCCGGCATCGAGTTGGCCTGGGACGGGCTGAAGGTGAAGCTGAGTTGACGTTACTTGCCGCGTTTCGCCAGCAACGCCAGATAATCGGTCGTCACGTCGAGCACTTCGTTGCCGTAGAAGTCTTGCTTGAAGACGGGCGGATGTTTTTCGTCTTCGTCATCTTGCTTGTCATCGTCTTCGTAGTCCTTGGCTCTTTCGGCCAGAAAGGCCTTCTCGTTGATCGATTCGGTCTTGCGATCCTTGCGCTTCAGGTATCGTTTGATCCGCCTGGCGACCTTCTGGAAACCCTCCGATTTCTTGCGGCGATCTGCCGAGCGGGCGACAAGCTGCTGGACGATCTCCTCATCGACCAAAGACATTTTCTTAAACGGCACGGCCGTTACGCGGTCGAACTTCACGGCGTAATCCAGGTCGGCCTCGTCGATGCCGTCGAGGTGATTGATGACCGAGGGCAGCTCGACATCGGCCGCCACGCCGCGATTTTGCGTGCTGTCTCCGCTCGGCCGGTAGAACTGCTGCATGGTGATTTTCAGCGAGCCCATCTCCGGCGGATTGGGTAGGTTGGGGAATTGCTGCCGTCCCAGGCTGAGCAGGCTTTGCACCGTGCCTTTGCCGTGGGTGGTGCTGTCGCCGATGATCACACCCCGGCCGTAATCCTGGATGGCCCCGGCAAAAATCTCACTGGCGCTGGCGCTGAGCTTGCTGGTCACCACGGCCAACGGCCCTTCCCACTCCATGCCTTTTTCCAGATCGTCGTAGTGCTGCACGCGGCCGTTGCCGTCCTTGACGTAGACCACCGGTCCGCGGTCGATGAATAGGCCGGTCAAGGTGATCGATTCGGTGAGTGAGCCGCCGCCGTTAAGCCGCAGATCGAGCACCACCGCGTCGACGTGTTTCTCCTTAAAGCCCCGGAGTATTTTCCGCACGTCGCGAGTCGTGCTCTTGTAGTCGGGCCTGCCCAGGCGGGCTGCTTCCATGTCCATGTAAAAACTTGGCAGGTCGATTACGCCCAGCCGGTAGGGCGAGCCGTCGGGCTTCTTGCCGCGCTCGATGATCTCGCCGCGGGCTTCGCTGTCTTTCAACTCGATCTTTGCCCGGGTAATTTGGTAGATTTTCCGCTCGCCCTTTCCGCCGGGCAGCACTTCCAGCCGGACGATGGTGCCGCGCCGGCCGCGGATCAATTGCACGACGTCGCCCAGTTTCATGTCGACCGTGTCGACGATTTCTCCGTCGGTGCCCTGGCCGACGCCGACGATCCGATCATCGCGCTTGAGACGGCCCTCTTTATCGGCGGCGCCGCCGGGAATGATCTTGCTGACGATGGTGTAGCCGTCGCTATATTGCAGGGCCGCTCCGATGCCGTCCAGATTGAGCTTCATCTGAATCTCGAAGTTCACCACCGTCTTGGGCGACATATAGGTCGTGTGTGGATCGAGCCCCTTGGTCATCGCGGTGAGATACATCTCCAAGAGTTCGTCGCTGTCGGTTTGCCGCATTCGCTTAACGAAGCTATGGTAGCGGCGGTGCAGCCGCTGCTTCAACTCTTCGGTGGTTTGCTTTTTGTCCTCTTCGTCTTCGTCCTTGTCGGCAGCCCTGAGCACCAGCAGGTCGTACTTAATTCGCTTTCGCCAGCGGTCGGAGGCCTCTGCGGGGTTTTTCGGATACGTCGCGGCATCGCGATCAATGATGATACTCTCGTGGAGGGTAAAGTCGTGCTCCATTTCCAGAAACTTGTCGACCAACGCCACCCGCTCGTCGATCCGCTGGAGAAACGTCGTGAAGACGTGGTAGGCAAAGCGGATGTCGCCCTTCTTAAACGAATCGTCCAGCTCGTTTCGGTGCTCCTTAAAGCCGTCTACGTCGGACTGAAAAAAATAAACCTTCATCGGATCGAGCGATCGCAAAAACGTCTTCAGACAGCGCCTGGAAATCTCATCGTCGATCGATTGCCTGTTACGATTGAGGTGAACGGTGCCGGCCAACTGAGAAACAAGCAGCGTGATCCGTCGATCGCCGGCCGTCGGCCCCTCGGGCAACCGAATGTCAATTCTCGCAATCGCATCGCCGGCGGGCGCCGTATCGCTCTTCGGCTCGTTCTTGGCCGTTTCGCCTTCGGCCAGAATCGCCACCGCCGGAATGCCGATCGCGGCGACCAACAATCCGGCAAGAGCGTAGCCGCCCCAGGGAGGCCGACGACGTGGATGAGTTTCGTTGACGGGGGCCGAGCAGCGGGTCATGAATCACCTCTTGTTATGCAAAGTGACCAGATGGCCGAGTTAGCGTAAGTACCGCGAAACCAATAACTTACCAGTGTCTTATCGTATTCGCTTGGTGCGACGAAATCAAGGCCGAGTCGCAGCTTTCGCTACCTTGCCGATACATCGGCCCTTTAGCTCGTCCGGCTGTTGTGACATTGCCGATTGCTGGCAAGTCGGGCCACCGCTTCGGCCAGAAGTTGTGACGGGCCAAGGTGTTGGGCCACGAGCCATTGTTGCCGCGGATGTGACGAGGCAAACGTCGACACCTGGGATTGCAGCCGTGTGAGAAGCTGGCCCGCGAACAGCAGATGAGGCTGGATGACGATTCGGCGGTGGCCGCCGGTGGCCGCGTTTGCCAGCACCTCGTCGAGCCGCGGATCGGCCATGGCCAAATAGGCGGGTTTGATCGTCGGGCTATCGCTCGGGCGGCGACGATTCTCGACAAATTCCAGCCAATCCTCCTGGGCCTCCGCGTCGCGATTTCCGCGGGCGACCAGCACCAGCAGGGTATCTTTGGCAGACACACGGTTGGCTGGCACTTCGTCGGCGTTTCCAACGGCCTCACCATAGCGCTGCTCGGACCATGTTACGACATGGTCGTGACAGCCCAGGAGCGGACGAAACTCGATCTCGATGTCGCCCGGGGCGCTGCCAAGCCCGTGGGTCGCCGCCTCGACCGCCGCGGGGATATCCTGCTTGACGTGTCCGGCGGCCAGCAGCATCAGCGGCACCACGCGAATCTTTCGCACGCCAGCATGCACCAATCGCTCCACGCCCGCGGCGATGTCCGGCGTCGCCATTTCCAGGAAGCACAGTTCCACGATGACATCGGGGCAGATCGCCTGCACCTTGTTGGCCAGCAGCCGCGCCTCCGCCAGGCCGCGCGGGTCTCGCGTTCCATGGCCGATCAGCAGTAGGCCGCTGTTGGTGCGTGACGTATTGTTGCAAGAGTCAGCCATGCTTGTGCGTTTGATGAGCGGTTAGCGGTTAGCTTTTAGCGGTTGGCTTATGTACATTGCACGTTCGCTATCCCCGATCGTTTCCCAGTGCATGATCATAACCGGTTTTCGCTTCAACCGACACGCCCAAGGGAGTCCAAACGTAACCGCCCGGCTGCTATCATAAAGTGAAGGGTGATCGAAACCCTTGGCTTCCGCCAAGGGCTATTTTCACTTGCGAAGTTACACTTCCTCAAAATCCGACTCTCTGCGCGACCACTGGTCGCGGCTTTACAAATTCCCCATTCCCCATTCCGAATTCCGAATTGTTCCCCCCCTTGTACACCTACCTCACCATGACGGCCGGGCAGCGGGCTGGCGATAGCTTTCTGCTCGATGACGAGAGCGAATGCCTAATCGGGCGGGGGCTCGATTGCACGATCACGCTCAGCGATCCGCTCTGTAGCCGGGTGCATGTCGTGGTCGGCCGGCACGATGATCGTTGGGTGGTCCGCGACGCCAACAGCCGTAACGGAACCTACGTCAACGATCAGAAGATCGATGAAGCCACGCTTGGCGACGGGCATGTTCTGCGGCTCGGGTCGACCGTGTTCGCGTTTCGTCAGAGCGAGGAGCCCCCGACGCTCGGCTCGGGCAGCGGCTCCGACGCCGAGGTGACGCAAATGCTCATCCAGGATGCCCCCGTCGCATCTGGTCCGATGGCCGCGCTCTCGCCGTTCGACGTGACCAGCCCGGAGCAAACCCGGCAGTTGGCTTTGCTGCATGAATTGAGCATCCGGCTGTTAGCCTGTGACGATCCGAAAGACGTCCGGCGAACCGCCGTGGATCTGTTGCGGCAGAAAACCAAGGCCGCCGTGGTCGGCTTTCTGTGGGTCAACGATGAAGGAAAACTCAAGGTGAAGCTGGTGATTCCCGAGTCGGGTTCCGGGCAAGTCGTGCTTAGCGAGTCGCTGACCGAGTTGGTCTGTCAGAAGCGGCACGCCGTGTGGATCGCCAATCAGCATTTTGGCGAACAAGTCGACAGCCTGGAACATTATGCCGACGCGCTGTGTGTGCCGCTGGTGAGCGAAGACGTGACGCTGGGGGCGATTCATTTGTATCGCGAAGAAGACCGCTTCCGGCAGGCCGATTTCGATTTCGCCATCGCCGTAGCCAACATCGTCGTCGTGGCGCTCGTGCGGGCACGTCGGCAACGAAGCCTCGAAGTCGATTACGATCATCTCGTGCGGCAGTCACCCGGCTACAGCGATCTTGTCGGCGAGTGCCCACAGATGGTCGATCTCAAGGCGCGCATCGCGCGCGTCGGCCGCGTCACCGGCTGTGTGATGGTCAGCGGCGCAAGCGGCGTCGGCAAGGAGTTGGTCGCCCGAGCCATTCATCAGGCCAGCCCGCGGGCCGACCGGCTGCTGCTGGCGGTTAACTGCGCGGCGATTCCCTCGGACTTGATGGAGAGCCAGCTATTCGGACACAAGAAGGGTGCCTTCACCGGGGCCGAGAACGACCACCAGGGATATTTCGAGCAGGCTGATCTCGGCACGCTGTTCCTCGACGAGGTTGGCGAGATGACGCTCGAAGGGCAGGCCAAGCTGCTGCGGATTCTCGAAGGCCATCCGTTTCTGCCGGTCGGCGCCACCAGCGAAGTCAGCGTCGACGTGCGGGTGATCGCCGCGACGAATCAGGATTTGGCAAAGTACGTCAAAGAAAAAAAATTCCGTGAAGACCTGTACTACCGGCTGAGCGTGTTCGAACTTTACGTTCCGCCGCTGCGAGAACGGGGCGACGACATTGAGCTGCTCGTCGATTTCTTTCTCGATCACTTCCGCACTCAGCACGGCCACCCCGGCATCGAGCTATCGCCGGCAGCCCGCGCGAAGCTGCTGGTCTATCCATGGCCGGGTAACGTGCGGCAGCTGCGCAACGTGATCGACAGCGCGATGGTGCTGGCCGAAGGCGACAAAATCGAAGTTCACGACCTGATGCTGCACGACGCCGGCGGCGATCAGATGGAGTCACTGAGAATCGACCACTGGGAGCGCCGCCTAATCGGCGAAGCACTGCGACGCACGAAAAACCGCGTGCCCGAAGCCGCGAAGCTGCTGGGGCTTGGAAGGGCGACGCTGTATCGCAAGATCGAAGAATACGGGATCTCGCGATAAGGGCCTCCCATGCCCATAAAGCCGCGACCGTTGGTCGCGCCCAATCTACGTGGTACAATTATTGTGTTGACACGTTGAGACATCTCTTCCCTCTGACCAACAAATCCCCATGCTCAGCGACGAGACCCTCCAGCAGTACCGCCGGATGTCGCCCTCCGAGCGATTGCGTCTCACGCTCGAAATGATCGAGGAGGAGATTCCGTATCTCCTGCAGGGATCGCCCGAGAAAGTCGACCGGCGTTTCGAGTTATTGCGACGTCAAAACGACGAGCGCAATCGCAATATGCTGGAAGGAATCGCCCGCACCAAGCGATCGTCATGAGCGATCTAACGAGAGCCCTGAAGGACTTCACTGATCTATTCGATCGAATGGGCACGCCGTACGCAGTGATGGGTGGGATCGCCGTGCGAGTGTATGGGATTCCCCGCCCGACATACGACGTTGACTTCACGGCGGCGATACCTCGCGAGCGACTGGCGGAGTTTTACGGCGAGATTCGCTCACTCGGTTATACGCTGCCACAGCAATATGAATCGGGTTGGGTCGACGAAGTGGCGGGCATGCCATTGGTAAAGGTTCGGCTGTATCTTGAACATCGCGGCGTCGATGTCGACGTGTTTCTTGCAGAGTCCGAGTTTCAGAAGCAGCTCATTGCTCGTCGTCAGCGTCATCAACTCGATGGTCAACCCGTGTACTTCGTTAGTCCCGAGGATCTTGTCCTGCTCAAGCTGCTGGCCGGCCGTCCCCGAGATATCTCAGACGTGGGCGATGTGATATTTACCGAGGGTCAATTGGACGAACCCTACATGCTCCACTGGGCGGAACAACTCGGCATAAAAGAGGCGCTGGAGAGAATACTTGCCGAGCATTCGCGGGAGTGATATGGGGCTGATCGCAAACAGGTAGCGGTACGTTCTGCAAGAACCCGGCGTCGGACAGAGCCCGGATTATGGATTTGAAGAGTCGTCCACCATAATGCGAGGTGGAGTGTCGGCGGCTTGCTCGGATCCGACCTTGTTTTTGTCCCTGCACCGCCAAGCAGTACCAATCCCGGACAGTGCAAGGAACGCGAGCAATAGCCAAAATATAATGCGATTCGTTTTGTATTGTTCTTCCCCCTTCCTTGCAGTGCTTTCTAACATTTCCATGTTCTTCTTCGACGTTGCCGCGAGATTCTTCATGTCTTCCGAGGAATCCTCGTCGAGGGAATCCTCGAATTCCCGATGCGACCTTTTCATTTCCTCTTGGGATGCATGAACTGCGTCGCGTCGTTCTCCTGCGATAATTTGTAGGCAGCCTTCTATTGTTCCGTACAAAACAAAAAGGATGCCCCAAAACCAGGCGAATCGCATTCCAGCGGCGGCAGTCATGGCATGGCTCGACGGAATCAAACATGGAAGCCGAATCGTGACAAAGACGTGACAGCCTATCATACCCATACACTTCGTGAGTCCCGAGGACGGGGCGTATCGCGAAGGCTGGCAATCGGTTTCCGCCTAGTGTACCATTTTGACTGAACCGCTGAAAACGAAGTACCGGTGCCTCTTCTCTGTTCCGTTGAACGAGGCCACGGGCACCAAGAGAACGGATCATGCCGGGAGTTGACTTCAATGTGCTGCGTGCTGAAATCACCATGCCACAAGTGCCGGAGTCACGGAAATCAACTGGAACTCTGGGCAGCAGTCAACAAGCTCCTCATGTACGAAGCCGCCATCGACCTTTGCCGGGCTCTCGGCCGCGAAGTACCTTGGATTGAACAGTGGTAATGGCAGAAAGGAACAGAAGAGAAGAGGCACCGGTACTTAGAATCACCAGAAAACATTTACTCACTCGCGAAATCCCAGCCCCCGAGGTTTCGTCGATCCAGCGTTACGTCACTACGTCGACGAATTGCCTCTATAGCATTTGACCTACAGGAACCCGTCCCATGCCCAAAACCCTTTGCATCCTGCTCGCCCTCTGTTTCACATCGCTCCTCGCCGCGCCGACCATCGCCCAGGAGTGGACCCGCTTCCGCGGCCCCAACGGCACCGGCATCAGCGACGCCACGACGATTCCTACCAAGTGGTCGCCGGCCGATTACAACTTTAAGATCGACCTGCCGGGCATCGGCCACGGCTCGCCGGTCGTCTGGGGCGAGAAGGTGTTTTTGATGAGTGCCGATCCCAAAGACGCCACGCGGTATCTGCTGTGTTACCACGCGATCACCGGTAAGCAGCTTTGGAAGCGGGCCTATAAGTCGACCCCGCACCGGCTTCACCCGCGCAGCAGCTACGCTTCGTGTACGCCGGCGGTCGACGCGGACCGCGTTTACTTCGCCTGGTCGAAGCCCGAGCGGACGACGCTGCTGGCGCTCGATCACGACGGCAAGGACGTCTGGGAGCGCGACCTGGGGAAATTCCAAAGCATGCACGGCTTCGGCACCTCGCCGATGCTGCATGAGAACATGCTGATCCTCTCCAACATGCAGCAGAGCGAAAGTTTCAAAGCAGCGGGCGAAACGGCCGGCGAAAGCTCGGTGATTGCCTTGGATCGCGCAACCGGAAAAGACGTCTGGAAAACACTCCGCACCAGCACGGTGGCGGCCTACTGCGTGCCGACCATTTATCGGCCTAAGAGCGGAAAACCGGAACTGATCGCGTGCAGTTCAGGTAACAACATCTTTAGCCTCGACCCGCTGACCGGCAAAGAGAATTGGGCGATCAAAGTGTTTACGATGCGGACCGTGGCCTCGCCGATCGTCGCCGGCGGGCTGATTTTCGGCAGCACCGGCAGCGGCGGCGGCGGGAACTTCATCGTCGCCGTGCGGCCGGGCAAGAACCCCAAGGTCGTCTATAAGTACAAGAGCGCCGGCGAATTCAAAGCGCCCTACGTGCCCACGCCTGTCACCGACGGCGACACCGTGTTCATGGTCTACGACAAAGGCTTCATGAGTTGCCTGAACGCCCCCGACGGCAAGTTCTACTGGAAGGAGCGCACCGGCGGGGCCTTCTCCGGCTCGCCCGTCCGGGTGCGCGATAAGATATACTGCATCGACGAGCGGGGCGTCGTGTGGGTCATCGCCGCGGCAAAAAAGTATAAGCTGCTCGCCAAAAACGACCTCGGCGACCCCAGCCGCAGCACCCCCGCCATCTCCGGCGGCCGAATGTTCCTAAGAACGTATCACCATCTGATCTCGGTCGGTGGAAAGTAGATCGGAAAGTAGAGGCCGTTTGTCTCATTTCGGCTATTCCACACGACGGGTCGCTGCAATAATGGTGACAGTGGAGTGACGTAGCGCCGGCAACGTAAAATGGCGGGCGCTGTCCATATCTGAGAAGGCCGGTTGTTGGTCGCCGTAGATCGTTGGGGCGTATTAAAAAGATGCTTACGCGGCTGAAAGTTAACGGATTCAAGAATCTGTCGAACGTCGATGTATCGTTCGGCCCGTTCACTTGCATCGCTGGTGTCAATGGCGTCGGCAAGTCCAATCTCTTTGACGCAATTACATTTCTTAGCGCGATGGCAGATCGTCCGCTCATGGAGGCGGCAAAGTGTATCCGAGACGAACATGGCGGGGCTACGGACATCAAGAGTCTGTTTCTCTCATACGGCGACGATTTTGTCCGCGAGATGTCATTTGAAGCGGAGATGATTATTCCGTCCGATGGATATGACGATTTGGGTCAACAGGCCGAGGCGTCGATCACTTTTCTTGTTTATCGCCTCAAACTTCGTTACCACGAGAGTGGTGATGTCGCCGCTGGTGAGCGGCTGGAAATCGAGCAAGAGGAATTGACGCACGTCAAGCTCGGAGAAGCTCATAGCCATCTGTGTTTCCGGCCGTCTGTGAAGTGGCGAAAGTCTGTCGTCAAGGGAAGGCGGAGCGGAGTGGCATTTCTTTCGACGAGCGAGGATGGCGGCAAACGAGTTGTAAAACTACATCAAGACAAAGGTGGCGGTCGCCCACGATCGTTTTTGGCAGCCAGTTTGCCTCGAACGGTGATTTCAAGTGCGAACGCGGCGGAGAGTCCAACGGCTCTCTTGGCCCGACGCGAAATGCAGGCCTGGCGGCTGCTTCAGCTTGAGCCATCTGCCCTGCGGGCGTCGGATCCGTTCAACGCTCCAATACACGTCGGGGCGGACGGGGCACACATGGCGGCCACACTACATCATTTGGCAAGGGCGAATGGAGCAAGCGGCGCCGCGCCGGCGGTCTACGCCCAAGTGGCGAATCGACTGTCGGAACTCGTGGGCGACGTTCGCGACGTGCTTATCGACGAGGATCGACAACGAGAGCTGCTGACGCTTCAGGTCAAGGATCGGGATCAGAGATTACACGCAGCCAGAGCACTTTCCGATGGCACGCTTCGCTTTCTCGCGCTGGTGATCCTGGAATTAGACCCCCATGCTTGCGGGCTCCTGTGTTTCGAGGAGCCGGAAAACGGCATCCATCCAGATCGGATCGAGTCGATGCTCGAATTGCTGAAGCAGCTAACGGTTGACACGACCGAGAAAGTCGGGCCGGACAATCCGCTTAGGCAGGTCATTGTCAACACGCACTCGCCTGCCGTGGTTGCGAGGGTCGAGGACGGTGATCTGCTGGTCGCGGAACCCAAACAGGAAGTCGTCCATGGACAGCGTTGCCAAACGGTGGTGTTTTCATGGCTTAGCGACACTTGGCGCGCGAACGCCTGGCCCGAAACGAGACCCGTTTCGAGAGGTCAGTTGCTATCCTACTTGAATCCGCTGAGCGATGCGCATGATGACGACGCCGAAACAGCGTCGTCATCGAGACCGACGACGAAATATCGTCCGTCAAGACGTGTCAAGGACCGCGCCGACTTACAACCGCTTCTGCCGGGGTTCGATCCAGAATGAAGGACCTGCGGATCACCCTCCTATCCGACGGTTCGTCCGATCGGGTCTTGCTGCGACACATCGGGTGGCTCCTCGAGCAACACGTACGTCGAGACTTCGCCATCCAACCATACTGGGCCGATCTTCGCAGCATCACGCCTAGACCGAAGGAGTTGAGTGATCGAATTGGCACAGCAATTGAACTCTATCCGTGCGACATTCTCTTCGTTCATCGTGACGCCGAGGGCGATTTGAAGAAGGCGGAAGAGCGATTTGGTGAGATCAATAGCGCTGCGGCACCGTTCGACGCAAGCGCTCCGCCTATCGTACCCGTGGTGCCAATTCGAATGCAGGAGGCTTGGTTGCTGTTTGACGTCGACGCCATACGCCGCGCCGCCGGCAATCCGACGGGTGGGAAGCCTCTCGACATCCCGTCGTTGTCCGAAACCGAGCGGCGGGCCGACCCCAAGAAACTGCTCCACGAAATCCTTCGTATCGCAAGCGACACGTCCGGTCGCAAACGCAGGAAGTTCAAGGTCCGACACGCCGTCCAGCGAGTAGGGGATCTCATCGAGGACTTTTCTCCTCTGAGACAATTGACTGCGTTCAAGCGTTTGGAGGATGATCTAAAGCATGTTTTGGTGGTTAATAACTGGCTTTGACGTAACGCCGTAACAAGGCCAGCATCACAGTATGAACCACGCCCCCTGGGAATTCTGGATCGACGTCGGTGGGACGTTTACCGACTGCTTTGGCCGCACGCCGGAAGGCCGGCTGCTGCGCCATAAGGTGCTTAGCACCGGCGTGACCAAGGGCGCCCTCGGCGACGGGTCGTCGGTCGGGGCGATCGTCGACCCGGCCCGACGCGACGATCCGGAAGATTTCTGGACCGGCTATCGACTTCGTTTGATCGACCCAGCGGGCCAAACACTCGCCGAGTCCCGCGTCGATCACTTCGACCGCGACACCGGCACCTTGCATCTCGACCCACCGCTGGCGGATTTGCCCACCGCGGGCTTGTCCTACGAACTCGACTCCGGCGAAATCGCTCCGATCCTCGCCATCCGCCACCTGCTGGCCCTGCGTCTCGACCAACCGATCCCGCCCCTCGCCGTGCGGCTCGGCACGACCCGCGGCACCAACGCCCTGATCACCCGGCGCGGGGCGAAGACCGCCTTCGTCACCACCAAAGGATTCGGCGACATCCTGCGGATCGGCTATCAAAACCGGCCCAAGCTGTTCGAGTTGGCCATCCGCAAGCCGCCTTCGCTGTTTACCGAAGTCGTCGAAATCGACGAGCGGATCACGCCCACCGGCGAAGTGCTCCGCGCGCCCGACGCCGACGCGGTCCGCCGCCAACTGATCGACTTGAAACAAAACACGGACGTCGAGTCGCTCGCCATTTGCCTGCTGCACTCCTTCGAGCATCCGCAGCACGAACAGCTCGTGGCCCGCATCGCTCGCGAGGTCGGCTTCGACGAGATCAGCGTCAGCAGCACGGTCGCGCCGCTGGTGAAGATCGTCTCGCGCGGCGACACCACCGTGATGGACGCTTACCTGAATCCGATTCTGCGGGCTTACGTCCGTTCGCTCCGCGACGTGTTGGTCGATGCCGATTTGCGGCTGCTCACCTCGGCCGGCGGGCTGGTCGAGGCCGATAAGTTCGTCGGCAAAGACAGCATTCTCTCCGGCCCGGCCGGCGGCGTGGTCGGCTTCTCGCGGGTCGCCGAGGCCGCCGGGTACAAGCGGGCCATCGGCTTCGACATGGGCGGCACCAGCACCGACGTGTCGCGCTACGATGGCCGCTATGAGCTGGAGTACGAAACCGAAAAGGCCGGCGTGCGCGTCGTCGCTCCCATGATGGTGATCGAAACGGTGGCGGCCGGCGGCGGATCGATTTGTCATTTCGACGGAGTGAAGCTGGCCGTCGGGCCGGATAGCGCGGGCGCCGACCCCGGGCCGGCCTGTTACGGACGCGGCGGGCCGCTGGCGGTGACCGACGTTAATTTCTTTCTCGGAAAAATTCTGCCCGAGCGGTTTCCGTTTCCGCTCGATCGCGCGGCGGTCGAAAATCGGCTGACCGATCTGTGCGTCGAAATCGAAGCGGCCACCGGCACCCATTATGAGCCGATCGAATTGGCCGACGGCTTCTTGCGAGTTGCCAACGCCAACATGGTCAAGGCGATCCGCTCGATTTCGATCGCCAAGGGCAGCGACCCGCGCGAGTATGTGATGGTCGCTTTTGGCGGCGCAGCGGCGCAACATTCGTGCGCGGTGGCCCGCGAGT